>JAGBSP010000012.1 GCA_017631855.1 Clostridia bacterium
AGACATCGTTTTATCCTCTTACGGAAAAATTGTGGATGAAACGATAAATAATATATCAAAAATATATCCCTCTATATGTGTGGATCAATATGTTATAATGCCCGACCATATTCATTTGTTGGTGAGGATTCTTTCTGATGAACACGGACGACCAATGGTCGCCCCTACAATGTCGAGGTTGGTGCAACAGATGAAAGGATATGCTACCAAACGAATCGGTGTGTCTATTTGGCAGAAATTATTTTTTGACCACATCATCCGCAATCGTGAAGATTACGAAGAACATTTACGATATATCTACGAAAATCCAATACATTGGCAATTCGATAAATTATATACAGAAGAATCAGGTGGCTTATGAAAAATGTAAATGAAAGAAAATACTATGAAGCATATGATGAACGATATAAAACAGTGCACAGAAAAGGACTTTGCTGGTCTACAGATACACCCTCGCCGATTGTGTTCGAAATAATAGAAAAATATAACATTACAGCCAAAATGAAATTATTGGAATTGGGTTGTGGAGAAGGGCGAGATGCATATTACCTATTAAAAAACGGATTTCATTTACTTGCAACGGACATTTCCCCAGAGGCTATCAATTTCTGCCAAAAAAGATATCCAACTTACAAGGATAATTTTCAAATTGTAGATTGCATCAAGGATTCATTAAACGAAAAATATGATTTTATTTTTGCGGTAGCTGTTATTCATATGTTGGTTTTGGATGATGATAGAAATGCATTTTATCGTTTTTTGCATACACATTTGACCGAGGGAGGTGTGGCTTTAATCTGTTCTATGGGAGATGGAAATACCGAACGGCAAAGCGACATAAGGACGGCATTCGAATTGCAAGAAAGAAACTGTGAAGGTGAAAAGGTTTTTGTTGCCGGTACTTCTTGCAGAATGATAAATAATGAAATTTTTTCACACGAATTAGAGAGAAATCATTTGTTTATTCTTGAAAAAGGTCAAACAAGTATTCCGAACGCTTTTCCTGATATGATGTATGCTGTTGTAAAAAAGTAGACAGCGATATTATGTTTAACACCCCCGATAGCCAATCTGTCGGGGGCATTTTTCTTCTTAAAAGAAGTTTTTTCAAAAAAACTCTTGACAAGCAAAAAAATATTGAGTATAATAACAACATAATACCAAACCGATGATTCAGAAGAGTAGCTGATCGTATCCGATCACAGAGAGCTGCGGCAGGTGGAAGCGCAGCATCGTAATTTCAGCGAATGGACTGAGGAGGGCGGTCGAAAGAAAGGGCAGTGCTTTTCGAGTAGTAACCGACGGGTGCCGACGCCGTTACCGTTGGAGTTGCTTTTGGGCAATGCAGAGTGGGCGCGCAAGCGTCAATGTGGGTGGTACCGCAGGTGAATGAAATTCCTGTCCCTGATTTTTGGGGCAGTTTTTTGTTTTTTATAGCATTTTGAAAAATTGGAGGAAAATACAATGATTTTGAACGGCGTAAATTTTGATACTTATTTTAACGAATATCCCAACAAGGACGGCTATTTCGGCAAGTACGGCGGCGTGTATATCGACGATAAATTAAAGGCGGCAATGGCGGAGATCACCGAGGCATATTACTCGATCTGTCAGTCGCGTAAATTCATCGCCGAGCTTCGCAGAATTCGTAAGGAATTTCAGGGAAGACCCACGCCCGTCACCCATCTTGAGCGCCTCTCGGACGCACTCGGCGGAAAGGTTCAGCTCTACGCAAAGAGAGAAGACCTCAACCATTCGGGCGCGCATAAGCTCAACCACTGTATGGGCGAGGCGCTGCTTGCAAAGTATATGGGCAAGAAGAAGGTCATCGCAGAGACGGGTGCAGGTCAGCACGGTGTGGCACTCGCTACCGCGGCGGCATATTTCGGTTTGCAGTGCGATATTTATATGGGCACGGTCGACATCAAGAAGCAGGCGCCCAACGTCGCAAGAATGAAGATTCTCGGCGCAAACGTCATCGAGGTGACGCACGGTCTGCAGACGCTCAAGGAAGCGGTCGACGCGGCATTTGAGGCGTACAGCAAGGAATACGAGGACGCGATCTATTGTATCGGTTCGGTTCTCGGACCGCACCCGTTCCCGATGATGGTGCGTGACTTCCAGAGTGTGGTCGGTATCGAGGCAAGAGAGCAGTTCATCGAGATGACGGGACATCTGCCGAGCGCAATTGTCGCGTGTGTCGGCGGTGGCTCGAATGCGGCAGGACTGTTTGCGGGATTCCTCAACGATCCCGTAGATATTTACGGTGTTGAGCCTCTCGGACGCGGTCCGAAGCTCGGCGATCACGCGGCAAGTCTGAAATACGGTACCGAGGGCATTATGCACGGCTTTAACAGCATTATGCTCAAGGACGAGAACGGCGAGCCCGCACCCGTATATTCGGTAGCAAGCGGACTCGATTATCCCTCTTCGGGACCCGAGCACGCATTCCTGCAGGAGATCGGACGCGTCAAATACGACGTCATCGACGACGAGGAAACCATCGATGCATTCTTCAAGCTGTCGAGAATGGAAGGAATTATCCCCGCCATCGAGAGCTCGCACGCGGTTGCCTTCGGCATGAAGCTCGCAAAGACGATGGAGCACGGCTCAGTCCTCATCAACCTCTCTGGCAGAGGCGATAAGGATATGGACTACGTTATCGAGAATTACGGTATTCGATAAAAGAAAATAGCAAAAGCGGCAGAAAATCTGCCGCTTTTATGTTATAATGGTGTAGGGGTGATGGAGATGGGAGAATTGAAAAAGAGAAAAACGCCGAGATTACGAGGCGCAGATTATATTAGTACAGGCGTATTCTTTTTGACGATATGTACGAAAGAGCGTCGATGTTCGCTCTCACGTATTGTAGGGACCGGCGTCCCCGACGGTCCGTTGGTGGAATTATTGCCCTATGGAAAGATTGCGGATAAATATATTTGTCAATTGAATGATTTTTATGAGGATATTTCGGTTAAGGGATATGTAATTATGCCGAATCATATTCACATAATGGTATTTGTGAAGGGGAAGGAAAACGGACCGTCGAGGACGCCGGTCCCTACAAATCAAAATACCATTGTTGCGCGGTTTGTATCTACCTTCAAGCGGTTTTGTAACAAAGAATATGGCAAAAACATTTGGCAATATCGTTCTAACGATCATATCATTCGTAACCGTGAAGACTATGAAGATCATTTGCGATATATCCACGAAAACCCGATGCGGTGGGAATTTGATCAATTATATCGAGAAGAATAAACCGACTGGATTTTGTAATGCAAAAGAGGAAGGAGAAATGCTGTGGCAACTTGGATTACTCATTTCATCATAGCAGATAAGGTGCTTGAAAAAATGCCCGAATTAGATCGGCAGAATTTTTTCGTTGGAAATATTGCGCCCGACTGTAATCTGGAAAACGAAGACTTTACAAGCTTTGTTCCGTCAAGAGAAATTACGCATTGGATGTCTTCGGATCAAAAGAACGAAGCAGATAGTGATAGATTCTACCAAGAATATATTGAAAAGAGAGAACACCAAATAAAAAACACCCAAGAAAAATCTTTTTTGTTGGGATATTATGCTCATTTGATTGTCGATGCTGAGTTTCCAAAATGTATGCGTGATGAAGAGCGAATTTCATCGGCTTGGGCGAGAATCAAAAAGCATCACGAGTTATCTCAAAAGGCAGAGGGAATGTTCGAAAATTGGGATTCACTCAAACGCATCATTCCCAAAAGCGAAAGAATGAAAGAGATTCATACCTTGGAGGCGGAATATCTTGAAGAGCACCTAATAGAAGATTTGACGGAAATTTTCAATTTGAATTTTTATCCGGATTATATTGATTATCTTCCCAAGGGTGCTATTGTTCGTAAAATTGGCATTATGCGATATTTCCCCATCAAAGAAATTGACGAAGATTCATTAACTGCAATGACAAAAGAAGAATACTCGATTTTCGTTGATTGTGTAGCGGAAAAGATTGTGCAAAAAATCTCACAAAACAACAAATAAGGTTTGACTTTTTCCTCTTTCTATGCTACAATAAAACAGAACTCAGAGGTGCCGAAAGGCCGAAGAAGGAAACGGGTGAAAGTCCCGTACGAACGCGTCGCCGTAAGCGGTTTTGACACAGGAAAAGGGGCGTTGCCGCAAAACGCCGTCACCATTGGACGCAGGTCCGAGAAGGGCTTTTTCTGCTTGCCGCGAAGTCGGAAGACTTGCCTCGCAGACGTTTGGTTGCCGCGCGACTCGGCTTGGGTGTCCCACAAACGAAAGGGCTCGAATAAAAAACAAAAACATAGGAGAAAAACAGATGAAAAACATAAGTTTTAGCAAAATTCTGTCGCTTCTCGTGATGTTGGCGCTTCTTGCGGCGATGGCGCTCACTTTCACGGCTTGCGCGGAAAACGAACCCGAAACCACGGAACTTCCCGAGGTGTCCTTTACCGTTGAGGTCACGAAGGCAGACGGCACGACGAAGAGCTTTGAGGTGAAAACCAACAAAGAAAGTCTTGGCGACGCCCTTTTGGACGAAGAAATGATTTCGGGCGAGGACGGTCCCTACGGCTGGTATATCACGACGGTGGACGGAGAATACCACAAGTACGAAGAGGACGGCAAATATTGGGCATTCTATATTGACGGTGAGTACGCGGTGACGGGTGTCAGCCAAACCGAGCCGACCGAGGGCGCGCTCTATTCCTTTAGGGCAGAATCGTGAACGCAAGACAGAACCACTTAGAAAAGCTTCGTCTTATGGCGGTGTTTGCGATGCTTGGCGCGATTATGTTCGTGTCAAAGCTTGTGATGGAGTTCTTACCTAACGTACATCTGATTGGCGCATTGACGATGATTTATACCATCGTCTACCGTTCCAAGGCGCTGATTCCACTCTATATTTTCGTGTTTTTAAGCGGACTTTACGGTGGATTTTCGCTTTGGTGGATGCCGTATCTTTACGTTTGGACGGTGCTTTGGGCGGTGACGATGCTGTTGCCGAAGAAAATGCCGACAAGGATTGCGATTCCTGTGTATATGGTGGTCTGTGCGCTTCACGGACTTCTGTTCGGCGTACTCTACGCGCCGGCACAAGCGCTTTTGTTTGGTCTGAATTTCAAGCAAACGGTCGCTTGGGTGGCGGCGGGATTTCCGTTTGACGTCATTCACACGATCGGAAATTTCGTTGCGGCAACCCTTGTCCTTCCGCTTTCGCGTACGCTCTTGAAGCTTGAGGGCAAATTCCATCAAAATAATTAAAAAATAATTTCAAAAATTGGCGGTAAAACGCGCTTTTTGTTGTTGACTTTGGAGCGCGGATATGGTATAATATCGGTAGTATACTTTGAGGCTTTTTGTGACCGGCGGAGAGAGTGGAAATAACCACGATGGGAGCAAAAAGCAATATTGCCGACCGCCTGGGCAAACCTTTCGTCTGGGATAGGTTTGCCCTGTTTTTGTTTTTACAAATTACGATCATAATACTTGGAGGAAAAAACAATGAAAAAAATCGGAATTATTATGGGAAGTGACAGCGATCTGCCGATCGTAGAGAAGGCGATCAACACCTTAAAGGAATTCGAGGTTCCGTTTGAGGTTCACGTCTATTCGGCGCACCGTACGCCCGTTGAGGCAAAGGACTTTGCTGAGAACGCAAGAAAGAACGGCTTCGGTGCAATCATCGCCGCTGCGGGAATGGCTGCACATTTGGCAGGCGCGATGGCGGCAAACACCACGCTCCCCGTGATCGGAATTCCCGTCAGCTCCAAGTGGTTCGGCGGAATGGACGCGCTCCTCTCCACCGTACAGATGCCCTCGGGTATGCCCGTAGCGACCGTTGCGATCGACGGTGCGGCAAATGCGGCTCTGCTTGCAATTCAGATGCTTGCGATTACCGATGATGCACTTGCTGAGAAGCTTGACGCAAAGCGCAAGAGCGGTGCCGAGACGGTGCTCGCAAAGAACGCGAAGATCGAAGAGCAGTACAACGCATAATCACACACGATAAGATTTTTGAGAAACATAAAGGAGTATGACAATGAAAAGTTTTAGTGAAAGCTACAAGGCGGCAGGCGTTGATATTACGGCAGGCTACAAGGCAGTCGAATTGATGAAGGCGCACATTGCCCGTACGAAAAACGAAGGATGTCTGGATGACGTCGGCGGATTTGGCGGCTGCTTCGGTCTTCCGATTGCCGGTATGGAAGAGCCCGTGCTCGTTTCGGGTACCGACGGTTGCGGAACCAAGGTCAAGATGGCAATTCTGATGGACAAGCACGATACCATTGGTATTGACGCGGTTGCTATGTGTGTCAACGATATCATCTGTGTTGGTGCAAAGCCGCTCTTCTTCCTTGACTATATTGCTTGCGGAAAGAACATTCCCGAGAAGATCGCTGCGATTGTCAGCGGTGTAGCTGAGGGTTGCGTTCAGTCGGGCGCGGCGCTCATCGGCGGTGAGACCGCAGAGCACCCCGGTATGATGCCCGTCGAGGAGTACGACCTCGCAGGCTTTGCCGTTGGTATCGTAGATAAGAAAAAGATTCTTGATAACACCAAGATGAAGGCAGGCGACGTTGTGATCGCGCTTCCTTCGAGCGGTGTTCACTCCAACGGATTCTCGCTTGTCAGACGCGTATTTGACATCGACAATAATCCCGATAACCTCTACGTTCCTTGCGAGAAGCTCGGCGGCGCATCGATTGCAGAGACGCTGCTGACGCCTACGAGAATTTACGTCAAGCCCGTGCTCGCCCTCTTGGAAAAGGTCAACGTCAAGGGAATCAGCCATATTACGGGCGGCGGATTCTACGAGAACATTCCGCGCTCGATTCCCGACGGACTTTCCGCAAAGATCGAAAAGGCAGCCGTCAAGGTGCTTCCCATCTTTGATCTGATCGCTGAGGTTGGAAACGTTCCCGAGAGAGATATGTATAACACCTACAATATGGGTGTTGGTATGAGCATCGTTGTTCCTGCCGATGAGGTGGATACGGCGCTTGAGGTTCTGAAGGCAAACGGAGAAGACGCTTACGTGATCGGCGAGATCGTCGAGTCGGACGAAGGCGTAATCTTCTGCTGATCGACGGAGAACAAAGCATATGAGTGCAAAGAAAATCACCAAGATCGCGGTGCTCGTATCGGGCGGCGGAACCAATCTGCAGGCGCTGATCGATGCGCAGACGGCGGGAATCATCAAGAGCGGCGAGATCACGCTTGTCGTTTCCAATAACCCGAACGCCTACGCGCTGACGAGAGCAGAGAACGCAGGCATTGCTACCGCGGTGATTCCCGGTAAGGAATACAAGGATCAGAATGCATTTGAAGCAAAGCTGATCGAAACCTTGGAGAATGCGGGCATTGAGCTCATCGTGCTTGCGGGCTTTATGAGAATTCTCAGCGAGAATTTCACGGCGCGTTACCCCAAGCGCATCGTCAACGTTCACCCCTCGCTCATCCCCTCGTTCTGCGGCAAAGGCTTTTATGGGCTTCACGTGCACGAGGCGGCGCTCGCTTACGGCGTCAAGGTGACGGGTGCAACGGTGCATTTCGTGAATGAGATTCCCGACGGCGGAGAGATCATTCTGCAAAAGAGTGTGCCGATCCGCAAGGGAGATACTCCCGAGATTCTGCAGCGCAGAGTCATGGAGCAAGCCGAATGGAAAATTCTGCCGCGCGCGGTAGAGCTCGTATCCAAAGAGCTTGCTAAGAAATCCTAACGAATTTGAACGAACGAAAGGAAGATACAACAATGAGTGCTTACGGAATTCAGGAAATCAAAACCTTGCTTTCCTCCAACAGCTACCCCGGCAGAGGAATTATCGTCGGAAAGAGTGCCGACGGCAAGCAGGCAATGATCGCTTACTTTATTATGGGACGCAGTGCCAACAGCCGCAACCGTATTTTCGAACGCTTCGACGGCGGTATGCGTACCAAGGCGTTTGATGAGTCCAAGCTCGAAGATCCCAGCCTGATCATCTACAACCCTTATCTTGCTTGCGGCAAGACAGATATCGTCACCAACGGCGATCAGACCGACACGATTTACAATGCTCTCGTGGCAGGCAAGTCCTTTGAGGACGCGCTGATGACACGTGAGTTTGAGCCCGATGCTCCGAACTTTACTCCCAGAATTTCGGGAAAGCTCGACTATGATTTTGACAATGCTGATTTTACCTACGCACTTTCGATTCTCAAGAGCGCTTACGGTAACCCCGAGGTTTGTCAGAGATTTTTCTACCGTTACGCACCGCAGTGCGGCATCGGTCATTTCATTCACACCTACGAGTGCGACGGAAATCCCATCCCGTCCTTCCACGGTGAGCCCGAGACCGTAACCCTTCCGAATACGGCAGAGGAGCTTGCCGACCTCGTTTGGACGAACCTCAATGAGGACAATAAGGTGTCGCTCTTCATTCGTACCGTTCCGCTCGACGGCTCCGCCCCCACCGAAATCATAATAAATAAGAATAACTGAGGTGTGATATGAACGAATTGGAATTGAAATACGGCTGTAACCCCAATCAGAAGCCTTCGAGAATCTTTATGAAGGACGGCAGCGACCTTCCTATAAAGGTGCTAAACGGCAAACCCGGATATATAAATTTTCTTGATGCCTTCAATGCTTGGCAGCTCGTAAAGGAGCTTAAGGAGGCACTCGGTATGCCTGCGGCAACCTCCTTTAAGCACGTTTCTCCTACGTCCGCGGCGATCGGTCTTCCCCTTGATGCGGGACTAAAGAAGGCTTGCTTTGCAGACGATATTGAGGGACTTGACGAATCTCCTCTCGCTTGCGCATACGTCAGAGCAAGAGGAACCGACCGCCTTTGCTCCTTTGGTGACTGGGTGGCACTTTCTGATGTTTGTGACGTTACCACCGCAAAGCTTCTCGCTCGTGAGGTTTCCGACGGTATCATCGCTCCGGGATACGAGCCTGAGGCGCTTGAGATACTCAAGGGTAAGAGAAAAGGTAACTACAATATAGTTGAGATAGATCTCGACTACCGTCCCGCTCCAATTGAGACGAAGGACGTGTTCGGCATCACCTTTGAGCAGGGAAGAAACGAGTTCAAGATTGGCGAGCATCTTCTTGAAAACGTTGTTACAGAGAACAAGGAGCTTCCCGAGTCCGCAAAGCGCGACCTGATAGTTGCTCTTATCACACTGAAATATACACAGTCAAACTCGGTCTGCTATGCGGTTAACGGACAAGCAATCGGCGTTGGAGCAGGTCAGCAGTCAAGAGTTCACTGTACAAGACTTGCGGGCACGAAAGCTGACACTTGGCTTATGCGTCAGCATCCGAAGGTGCTTGATCTTCCTTTCCTTCCCACAATGGGACGTCCCGAGAGAGATAATGTTATCGACGGTTACATCAACGGAAATGAAGAGGACGTTTGCGCTGACGGTATTTGGCAGAATTACTTCACCGAGCAGCCCGCACCTATTACTGCCGAGGAAAGAGCGGCTTGGCTTGGCGGATTTAAGAGCATTGCCCTTGCGTCTGATGCATTCTTCCCGTTTGCTGATAACGTAAAGCGTGCGCACGCGTCGGGTGTTCACTACATCGCAGAGCCCGGTGGATCGATCAGAGACGATCTTGTTATTGACGAGTGCAACAAGCGTGGGATCACAATGGCATTTACCGGTATGAGACTCTTCCACCACTAAGACGCGAAAGGAACGGAACCCAAATGAAAATTATGGTCGTTGGTGGCGGCGGAAGAGAGCACGCCATCATTCAGAAGCTGAAAGAAAATTCCGCAATCGAGGTCATTTACGCACTTCCCGGTAATGCGGGAATGCGCAACGACGCCGTTTGCGTCAATATCGGAGCAAAGGATCTCGACGGAATTGTCGCCTTTGCAAAGGAACATCAGATCGATTACGCAGTCGTCGCGCCCGACGATCCGCTGGTGCTCGGCGCTGTGGATCGCTTGAACGAGATCGGCATTCCTTGCTTCGGTCCCGAAGCAAAGGCGGCAATCATCGAGGGAAGTAAGATCTTTTCCAAAAATCTGATGAAGAAATATGGTATTCCGACCGCCGCATACGAGGTCTTTACCGAGCTTGACGCGGCACTTGCATACCTTGAAAAGTGCGATTATCCCACCGTCGTTAAAGCAGACGGTCTGGCACTCGGTAAGGGTGTTGTAATCGCAATGAATCACGACGAAGCGGTGGACGCAGTTCGTTCGATGATGGAGGACCGTGCCTTTGGCGATAGCGGAAGCCGTGTCGTCATTGAGGAATTCCTCACGGGCCCCGAGGTCTCGGTGCTTGCCTTTACCGACGGTAAGGTGGTAAAGCCGATGATCTCCTCGATGGACCACAAGAGAGCACTTGACGGAGATCAAGGACTCAATACGGGCGGTATGGGAACCATCGCTCCCAACCCCTATTATACCGAGGCGATCGCAGAGCAGTGTATGAAGGAAATCTTCCTTCCCACGATCAACGCGATGAACGCTGAGGACAGAACCTTCCGCGGATGTCTGTATTTCGGACTGATGCTCACCCCCAAGGGACCGAAGGTCATCGAGTATAACTGCCGCTTCGGCGATCCCGAAACGCAGGTCGTGCTTCCGCTTCTTGAGAGCGATCTTCTCACGGTGATGCAGGCGTGTACCAACGGAACGCTTGCAGAGACCGAGGTTAAGTTCTCTGACAAGGCGGCGTGCTGTGTTATTATGGCATCGGGCGGATATCCCAAGGCATATGAGAATGGCTTTGAGATTACCGTTGAGGACGGAATGAGTGCAAATATTTACTTTGCGGGTGCTAAGGAAAAGGACGGCGCGCTTGTGACGGCAGGCGGACGCGTGCTTGGCGTCACGGCGGTTGGAAACTGCCTTGCCTGCGCGATTGCCGCATCTTATGAGAACGTCAAGAAAGTCAACTTTGCTCATGCGCACTATCGTCTTGATATCGGCAAGAGAGCAATGGAAGCATTGAAATAATCAAAATGATTGAAACGATAGGAGCATAACATATGGTTTACAGATTGTACGTAGAAAAGAAGGCGGAGCTTGCCAACGAAGCACGCAATCTTTTCGGCGAAATTAAAAATCTTCTTTTCATCAACGAGCTGACGGATCTTCGTCTGATGAACCGTTACGACGTAGAGAACATCGAGAAGCCTCTCTTCGACTACGCTGTGAGAACGGTTTTCTCGGAGCCTCAGCTGGATATTGTGACCTACGAGCTTCCCACCGACGGCGCTACGGTTTTTGCCGTGGAGTATCTGCCGGGACAGTTCGACCAGAGAGCTGACTCTGCCGCACAGTGCATTCAGCTCTTCTCGCAGGGCGAGCGCCCCACGGTCAGAACGGCAAGAGTTTATCTTCTGTACGGTAATCTGACCGAAGAGCAGATCGCCGCAATCAAGAAGTACGTCATCAACCCGGTGGAGAGCCGCGAGGCATCGCTCGACACGGTAGAAACCCTCAAGGTCACCTACGAGATTCCTACGACGGTGCAGACCCTCGACGGATTTACGAAGCTTGAGGACGCAGGTCTCGCTGAGTTCATTAAGACCTACGGTCTTGCAATGGACCTCGACGATATCCGCTTCTGCCGCGACTATTTCCGCACGGAAGACAGAGATCCTACCATTACCGAGATTCGTATGATCGATACCTATTGGTCGGATCACTGCCGTCATACCACCTTCTTGACCACCATCGATAAGGTGACCTTCGAGGACGCACAGCTCGAGGCTTCCTACGAGGACTACCTCGCAACGAGAAAGGCACTCGGCAGAACCAAGCCCGTCAACCTGATGGACGTGGCAACGCTTGCCGTCAGACACCTCAAGGCAGAGGGTAAGATGCCTCACCTCGACGAGTCTGAAGAGATCAACGCTTGTACTGTAAAGATCAAGGTCGACGTCGACGGAGAAAAGCAGGATTGGCTCTTGCTCTTTAAAAATGAAACTCATAACCACCCCACCGAGATCGAGCCCTTCGGCGGCGCGGCAACCTGTATCGGCGGTGCAATTCGTGACCCGCTGTCGGGACGTTCGTACGTCTATGCGGCAATGCGTGTAACGGGTGCTTCCGATCCTCGCAAGCCCGTCGACCAGACGATGGCAGGTAAGCTTCCTCAGAGAAAGCTCGTTACCACGGCGGCAGCAGGATATTCGTCCTACGGTAACCAGATTGGTCTGGCAACCGGTCAGGTCGATGAAATTTATCACGACGGCTACGTTGCAAAGCATATGGAGATCGGTGCGGTGATTGCCGCAGCTCCCGCAAAGAACGTTCGCCGCGAATGCCCCGAGGACGGAGACGTTGTTATCCTGCTCGGCGGTAGAACCGGACGCGACGGTTGTGGCGGAGCTACGGGCTCCTCCAAGTCGCATACGCTTTCCTCGCTCGAATCCTGCGGCGCAGAGGTTCAGAAGGGTAATGCACCCGAGGAAAGAAAGCTGCAAAGACTCTTCCGCAATCCCGAAGCATCGGCAATGATCAAGCGTTGTAACGACTTCGGTGCAGGCGGTGTATCGGTTGCCATCGGTGAGCTTGCCGACGGTCTTGAAATCGACCTGAACGCAGTTCCCAAGAAGTACGAGGGACTTGACGGTACCGAGCTTGCGATCAGTGAGTCGCAGGAGAGAATGGCTGTCGTAGTTGAGGCAAAGGACGTAGAGCGCTTTATCGCGCTTGCAGGCAAGGAAAACCTTGAAGCAACCGTGGTTGCAAAGGTTACCGAGCTGCCTCGCCTCGTGATGCATTGGAACGGAAAGACCATTGTTGACCTTTCGCGTGAATTCCTCAACTCCAACGGAGCAGAGAAGCATATCGAAATTATCGCCGCAAAGCCCGAGCCGTTTGCCCGCAAGGCAGAGGGAAGCTTTGAGGCGCAGATCAAGGCACTTGCCACCGACCTCAACGTTTGCTCGCGCCGCGGACTCGTTGAGCGCTTTGACTCGACGATCGGCGCAGGAAGTGTCACGATGCCCTTCGGCGGTAAGACGCAGAGCACGCCCGCACAGCTGATGGTCAATAAGATCTCGGTGGAAGCGGCAGATACCGAAACCTGTTCCTTTATGGCGTGGGGATATAACCCCTTCATTTCGGAAAAGAGCCCCTACCACGGCGCATATCTTGCAGTCGTTGAATCGGTTTCCAAGCTGATCGCCGGTGGTGCAGAGTTCCGCGACGTATATCTGACCTTCCAGGAATACTTTGAAAAGCCGATGAAAGAGCCTACCCGTTGGGGCAAACCGCTCTCTGCTTTATTGGGTGCTTTCCGTGCGCAAAAAGAGCTTGGCATTGGTGCCATCGGCGGTAAGGATTCGATGAGCGGAAGCTTTGAAAATATCGACGTTCCCCCCACGCTCGTTTCCTTTGCTGTCACCACGGGCAAAACAAACCACGTCATGACGCAGGAATTCAAGGCAGCAGGACATAACGTTTACCTGCTCAAGCCCGAGTACACCGAGGACGGTTTGCCCACGGCAGAATCGCTCAAGGCGCTCTACCGCACGGTATTCTCGCTGGTTCAGGATAAGAAGATCGTTGCCGCATACACGCCTACCTACGGCGGTGTTGCCGAGGGTCTGATGAAGATGAGCTTTGGTAACGAGATCGGCGTGGCACTCTCCGAGAAGGTCACGATGGACGAGCTCTTCGGCTACAACTACGGCGCGTTTATCGTCGAAGCAGTCGAGGGCGCACAGATCGACGGAACGCTCCTCGGTAAGACCACCGAGCAGTTTGCAATGACCTACGGTGCAGAGAAGATCGACCTGAAAGCACTGTATGCTGAGTACGAGGGAACGCTCGAGAGCGTATATCCCACCCACGCGGCAGAAGCAAAGGGCGAGATTCCCGCGTTCTCCTTTGATGGCAAGAGCGCTGTCGCTCCCGCGGTGCTTTGCAAGAAGCCGAAGGTGCTCATTCCCGTATTCCCCGGAACAAACTGCGAATACGATTCGCAGAAGGCATTCCTGCGCGCAGGTGCGGATGCCGAGATCTTCGTCATCAATAACCTCTCCTCGAAGGGCATTTCCGATTCGGTCAGTGCCTTTGCAGAGAAGATCAAGGACTCGCAGATCATCTTCATTCCCGGTGGATTTTCGGGCGGTGACGAGCCTGACGGTTCGGGTAAGTTTATTACGGCATTCTTCCGCAACGGCGCAATCAAGGAGCAGGTCAACGAGCTCATCAAGGTTCGCCGCGGTCTGATGGCAGGTATCTGTAACGGATTCCAGGCGATCATCAAGCTCGGACTCGTTCCTTACGGTGAGATCATCGATACCGACGAGAACTGCCCGACGCTGACCTTCAACTCGATCGGTCGCCACCAGTCGAGAATTGTCCGCACGAGAATTGCGTCGAATATGTCGCCTTGGCTTGCAAAGACGCAGGTTGGCGATATTTACTCGGTACCGATCTCGCACGGTGAGGGTCGCTTCCTCGCATCCGACGAGCTGATTCTCGAGCTTGCCAAGAACGGACAGATCGCAACGCAGTACGTCGATCTTGACGGAAAGCCCACCTCGGATATTCTCTATAACCCCAACAATTCCTGCTTTGCGATCGAGGGTATTACCTCGCCCGACGGACTTGTCTTCGGTAAGATGGGACACTCCGAGCGTTACAATGCGGGACTTTACCAGAACGTTCCCGGTGACTACGACTCGAAGATGTTCGAAGCCGCAGTGGAATACTTCAAATAAGCAAAATATTACAAAAAAACCACAGGAGAGATCCTGTGGTTTTTTCTTGACAGTCGAGAGAAATCGTGGTATAATATATAAGGAATATTTTTCACTTTTTTTATGAGATGATAGGAGAGTGATTTTATGAAGATACTGATTTCGGGAAGCGGACAGGTGGGAGAGACGCTTGTTAAGCAGCTTTCCAAGGAAGGATATGATCTGACCGTGATTGATTCCGAGCCGCAGGTCATTGAAAAACTGACCGAGCGCTACGATGTGATGGCGGTGCACGGTAACTGTGCCTCGATGGAAACGCTTCGCAGTGCGGGGGCAGAGCACGCCGATCTGATGATTGCCGCCACGGGTAGTGACGAGCTCAATCTGCTTGCTTCAATGACGGTGCACGCGATCAATCCGAACATTCATACGATTGCCAGAATCCGTAATCCCGAATACACCGAGCAGGTTTATTCGATGCGTGACGTTTTCGGACTTTCGATGACCTTTAACCCCGAAAAGCAAGCCGCTATCGAGATCGAGCGTCTTTTGAAATACCCCGGATTTCTCAAGCGTGACTCCTTTGCCAAGGGACGCGTTGAGATTGTCGAGCTTCGTATCGACGAAAAGAGCAAGCTTTGCGACGTTCCTTTGAGCGGTCTGAACGCCATTGTCAAGTGTAAGGTTCTTGTTTGCGCCGTGCTTCGCGAGGGTAGCTCGGTCACACCGAACGGTAATTTCGTGCTTCGCGCAGGCGATAAGATCTTCGTTACGGCGCCTACCGAGAACCTCTCGATTCTTCTCAAAAACCTCGGCATCGTTACGCATAAAACCCGCCGCGTGCTTCTTGCGGGCGGTGGACGCGTCGGCTACTATCTTGCCGAGGCGCTGCAGAATGACAATATCTCGGTGACGATGATTGAAAAGGAGCGCGATCGCGCAATCTTGCTTGCCGAGCTTTTGCCCAAGGTCAACGTGATCTGCGGAGATGCGGGAAGCCAATCGCTTCTGGAAAGTGAAGGACTCTCCTCGTGCGATGCTTTGATGACGCTGACCGATAAGGACGAGCTCAACGTGATTATTTCGATGTACGGAAGCAGCTGCGAGATCCCGCAGATCATCACCAAGCTCGATCACGTCAGCGACACAAAAATTCTCGACAAGCTTCCTGTGGGAAGTGTTATCTGTCCCCGTAAGCTTTGCTGTAACAATATTCTCCGTTACGTGCGCGCAATGCAAAATCAGGCAGGCGCTGCTATTACGATCCATTCGATTGCCGACGGTCAAGCCGAAGCAATGGACTTCATCGTGGACGAGCATACGCTCCATTGCGGAAAGCCCTTAAAGGAGATCAAACTCAAAAAGAACATTCTGATCGTTTCGATTACAAGACAGGGAGCAATTGAAATCCCGAACGGTAATTCGAGCTTTGAGATCGGAGATAACCTCGTTATCGTGAGTAGCGGCAAGGAAGTCATCCTTCAGCTGAACGATATTTTTGAATAACGGACGGTGACGCTATGAACTATAAAATGATGGGGCGTCTTGACGCTCTGATTTTGGCAGTCGAAGCCGTCTTTATGCTGCCCGCCTTTCTGATCAGTTTGTTTCGGGGAGAGCAGGGAGCGGCGCAATCCTTTCTCGTCAGTATGGGAATTATTCTTGCCATTGCGGGAATTCTGGCGCTTCTTTCGAGAAACGCCAAGCGGGATTTTTACGCCAGAGAAGGCTTGATTTGCGTTGGTACCAGCTGGCTTTTGATGAGTCTTCTCGGTTGCTTGCCTCTCGTGTTTTCGGGGGCAGTGCCGAATTATATTGACGCGCTCTTTGAGATGGTTTCGGGTTTTACCACCACGGGCTCGTCGATCATTCCCGATCTTGACGTCATTCCCAAAGGTATTATTTACTGGCGTTCTTTTAGCAACTGGCTCGGCGGTATGGGTGTGCTTGTGTTTTTGCTTGCCATCGTTCCCGTCAGCGGACGGAGCGAGGGCTTTACGATGCACCTGCTTCGCGCGGAAAGCCCGGGTCCCGACGTCGGTAAACTCGTTCCTCGAATGAGAGAAACGGCGGCGGTGCTGTATCTTTCCTATCTTGCACTTTCCGTGATCAATCTCATCTTTCTCTTGGTGGGCGGAATGCCGGTCTTTGACGCCGTATGTACGATGTTCTCTACGGCAGGTACGGGCGGATTTGGTATTTACAACGATAGCTTTGCGGGATTTTCTCCCTATATCCAGATCGTAACAACGGTGTTTATGCTCCTTTTTGGTATCAACTTCAGCTGTTATTATCTGATTTTGCTTCGCAAATTCCGTTCGGTCTTCCGTGATGAAGAATTGAGATTGTACGTCGGCATCGTTATCGCGTCGATTTTGCTGATTGCGTGGAACGTGTATTCGCTTTACGGAAACCTTGCCGATACGCTTCGCCATTCGGCATTTCAGGTGTCGAGTATCATTACGACCACGGGCTTTATGACAACCGATTTCGATCTTTGGCCCACCTTCTCCAAGGCAATTTTGCTCTTTTTAATGGCGATCGGCGCGTGTGCGGGCAGTACGGGCGGTGGACTCAAATGCGCAAGACTTTTGCTCTTGATGAAGTCGCTTCGCCGTAACGTGTCGCAGATCCTTCGCCCTAAGAAGGTCAAGGTCATTCGTGTCAATGACAAAGCAATCGACGAAAGAATTATCGCCAACACAGGCGCGTATTTCTTCGTATACGTTGCCATTATGGTCGTCAGCTTTTTCATTGTGTCCTTGGACGGATTTTCGATCACGACAAGCTTCTCGGCAGTTCTCTCTGCGCTCAATAACATCGGTCCCGGCTTGGATGCCGCGGGTCCTACCTGTAATTTCTCGGAATTTGGAATTGCTTCCAAGCTCGTTTTGATTGTCGATATGCTGGCAGGACGACTTGAAATTTTCCCGATTCTCGTCCTCTTCTTACCGCACGCTTGGAAGAGAGGATAATAAAAAACACAGACCGTTGTACGCAACGGTCTGTATTTTTTATTTTTTCTTGTATTTCTCAACGACAGCTTGTGAGAGTAAAAATTCGATCTGTCCGTTGATCGAACGGAAATCCTCCTCTGCCCAAGCGGCAATTTGATTGTGCAGGGAAGGGGGAAGGCGCAGAAGAACGCTTTTCTTTGCCGTTTCCTTGGCTTTGAGCGCGCTTTCCTTTTCCTTGAGCTCTGCCTCGAGTGCCTCGATTTTGGCAAGGCGTTCTCTCAAACGCAGTTCTTGTTCGTCAAGGGAGTCAAGAGAAATATTGTTTTTTTGATCTGCCATTCGGATTAATAAATGCTTCCGTTATTGATGACAGGCTGTGCGTCCTTGTTGCCGCAAAGAACGACCAAGAGAGTAGATACCATTGCTGCCTTGCGCTCGTCGTCCAGATGAACGATTTCGTCCTCGTTCAGCTTGTCGAGCGCCATCTTGACCATACCGACCGCGCCGTCTACAATCATCTTTCTTGCGTCAATGATCGCAGATGCCTGCTGACGCTGAAGCATTACCGCGGCGATTTCGGGAGCGTATGCAAGATAGGTAATGCGAGCCTCGATGATCTCAATGCCCGCCTCGGCAACGCGTTCCTGAATTTCCGCCTTGATACGAGAAGCAACAACGTCGCTCGAGCCGCGAAGGCTTCCGTCGTCGGCAAGTCCGTCGCCCGTGGTGTCGATGCCGGGAGCAACGTCGTAGGGATAAACGCGAACGACGTTACGGAGTGCCGAGTCGCACTGGAGCGAGAGATATTCCTTGTAGTTATCGACGTTAAAGACCGCCTTTGCCGTGTCAACTACACGCCACATCACGGCAATACCGATTTCGACGGGGTTACCAAGACAGTCGTTGATCTTTTGGCGGTTGTTGTTGAGCGTCATGATCTTGAGTGAGATCTTGTTGTTGGTGAGGTGGGTGGCAGTTCCTTGCATGGTCACAGGCTTTGCAAGCACCGCTTCGGACGCGCCAACGTCGCCACTTTGCTTGAGTTTGGTGTTTGCGGCAGGGTTGACCGAGCCCGAGAAGGGATTGACCCAATAAAAGCCGTCGCCCTTGAGCGTTCCGACGTATTTACCGAAGAGGGTAACGACGAGCGCTTCCTGCGGCTTGAGAATGCGAAGTCCGCACAGCGGAATCCAACCGATACACATGATAATCGTACCGATGGTGAAGGGAATCCACCAAAGGGGAACCCCCGATTCTTCACGGAATGCGCTCCAGATGACGAGTGCCGTCGAGGCGATCAGCAAAAGAATATCAAGCACGAGCACGAGCATTCCATGCTTTTTGTTGGTTAAAATTTTTTCTTCCATAAAAACCTCCTAAAAAGTGATATCGTTTTGATATCACCATTGTATCATAAAAAAATACTTTTGTCAAGAGGTTTAAAAAAACTTGACAAAAGGAAAGAAATATCGTATAATAAGTTTCGTGAGTTCGAAACCATCCTCACGTTAAACAAAACTAAGGAGAATCAAACAATGAAAACCAAAACGCAAAAGAGAACCCTCTATCTCTGTCAGGCGGCGGTCATTGCCGCGCTCTACGTCATTCTGACCTTCCTTGCCAATCTGCTCGGACTTGCGAACGGAGTGATACAGATCCGACTTTCGGAAATGCTCTGCCTGCTTCCCATCTTTTTGCCTGCGGCAATTCCAGGGGTGACGATCGGATGCCTGCTTGCCAATCTTCTTACAAGCGCCGTTCCGCTCGATATTCTGATCGGTCCGATCGCAACTCTGATCGGTGCGCTTGGAACCTATGCACTCCGAAATCATCACTTGCTTGCCACGATCCCTCCCATTCTTTCCAACGCGCTCATCATTCCGTTTGTGCTTGCATACGGCTACGAAATGGAGCAAGCAATCTGGTTTATGATGATCACGGTCGGCGTAGGTGAGATTCTTTCGGTTGGCGTGCTTGGAATGATTTTTATTCGCGCAAGCGAGAGATTTTTGAAAAAAATGTAAAAAGCACTTGACAAATGGTCGAATCGGTGCTAAAATAAGATTACAAAATCGCATAGAAATCAGGGGTGCCCATTATGGCTGAGACGGCGTGAGTCGAACCCTTTAACCTGATACGGATAATACCGGCGTAGGAAGATTGCAATCGTCATAGATCCTCTATGATTTAGAATTCACCGCACGGAGATTTCCGTGCGGTTTTGAATTTTTTAGGAGGTGTTTTTATGACGAACACGAAAAACACAAAAACAAAAATGCTCGTCGAGGGTGCCGTGATGGTCGCTCTCGCCACGATCCTGAGCTATATCAGAATCGTGAAATTTCCGTGGGGAGGCGCCATTACGGTTCTCTCTATGCTACCAATCGTCGTCTTTGCGCTTCGCTATGGCGTGAAGAGCGGTCTTGCCGTTTCTTTCGTTTATGCGCTCGTTCAGCTCGGACAGGGAATTCTCCTCGACGGTCTGCTTGGCTGGGGACTGACGGTGCCGATGCTGCTTGCCTGTATGTTTCTCGATTATCTCGGTGCGTTTAGCGTGCTTGGACTTGCGGGAATGTTCGGCAACAAATCGTGGGGCGGGATCATCGGCGGTACGGTGATTTCGATGCTCTTGCGCCTTTTGCTTCATTTTATCAGCGGCGTGGTGATCTTTCACTCGGCGGGAATGCTTTGGGAAGGCTTTGCAACCGAGAACACGTGGCTCTATAGCTTAATCTACAACGGCGCATATATGGTGCCCGAGAT
Organism: Clostridia bacterium; assembly: GCA_017631855.1. Lineage (GTDB taxonomy): Bacteria > Bacillota > Clostridia > Oscillospirales > CAG-272 > HGM12713. The sequence goes on from JAGBSP010000012.1 coordinate 20,386, forward strand.
TATTTTCACCACCGCAGGTGCTCTTGCACTTTTTAAAACTCCTCAAATGAGAAAAATGCTGATGAGAGGAACCGATTAAAAAAAGCCCGATTGCTTGACAATCGGGCTTTTTTGTGCTATAATCTATGAGTAACTTTGCCAAACGGCTGCGCGGTATGTTGCCGAAAGGTATTACCGTGAGGAAAGTCCGGGCTTCATAGGGCAGGGTAGCTGATAACGTCAGCCGGAGGCGACTCCCGAGAAAGTGCAACAGAGAGATACCGCCAACGATTTCGTTGGTAAGGGTGGAAAGGTGAGGTAAGAGCTCACCCACTCCTACGGTAACGTAGGTTTGCTGTAAACCTTATCCGAAGCAACACCGTCGTCGGATCGTTTGCCCGACACACATCCGCAGGTGGCACGGGGTAACACCCGAAGCTTCGTGGCGACACGGAGCGAAGATAGATAGCCGTTCACGACAGAACCCGGCTTATCGGCAGAGTTACAAAAAACGAAGCATCAATCCGATGCTTCGTTTTTTTGTATGTAATCAAGAAAATAAGCACCGCCAAAGATTAGGCTAAGAGCACAGAGCGGGTATTCGAGCCACGGTAGATAAAAGTGCCGAAGAAGCGCTGGCGGAAGCAGATGCGACTGTATTTCGACGTATAAAAGAATGAAGCAAAGCTCTGAGAGTACGGCGAACATACCGTAGAAGAGCAAAAGGCGGGCGGGGCGTGAGATTTGCATAAATACCTCGTATATAGGGGATTTCTTTGGAAAAATATTCAAAAATATTTTTTGCTCTGAAAGTCGGTCGAATTCGGTCGTTTTCTTATATTATAACATACGATTACAAAAATCGCAAGAGTTAGCGAGCTGGAAATGATCTCCTTTTACCCAAAACGGCGGTAATCGAAAAGATGAGAATATAAAATTTAGGAGAAAAATGGATATTTATCCGATGATTTGAATAAAAAAAGACAGAGCATCTAAAAAAAGAGCAGAAAGAGAGAAAAAACAGCTGAAATTTTGCTAACTATGTCAAAAACCGTAATCCCATCTGTCTTTTTTTGTAAAAAAATTTGGTGTATAATGAAAGCAAGGAAAATTTTTCAAGACGATATCAAACGAAAAAGACAAAACAAAGGAAACATATCAATGAAAATTAAAACGGCAAAGAAAACAGGAATTTTTACAGTACTTGATTTTTCGGAGCAGGAGGGCAGAAGCTACGGCTTGCTCTGCTTGCAGTTTGAGCGAGCCATTCGCTATGCCATCTATATCGAAAGCGGAGAGGAATGTGGCTTGGAGCTGGTCGGCAATCAAAGAAGGGAAGCACAGAAATTATTTGAGCAGGTGGTACACGGTGGACTTTCCCCCATCCATTTGCGCGAGGTAGCGTTTGATCAACGACAAGAGAAAGTGGATTATAATTTTTTTTGCTAAATCGTAGCAATTCTCTTTACTTTTCAAAAAAAATATGATATACTAATACGGTAAAAACCACCAAAGAAAGGTTGCCGTATGGTAGAATACGGCAGAAAAGGAAAGAGACTCCAATGAAGTGCCCCGCTTGCGGAACCCCTGATAGCAAAGTAATTGATTCGAGACCTGTGGAAGAAGGCAACAGCATTCGCCGCCGCAGAGAATGTAAGGCTTGTCAGAAACGATTTAATACCTTTGAGATCATTGAAACCGTTCAGATTATTGTGGTCAAGAAAAACGGAACGAAGGAGCTTTTTGACCGTACCAAGCTTCTTTCAGGATTGCTCAAGGCATGTCAGAAGCGCCCTGTGAGTGCGGAAGAAATCGTCGGTGAGATTGAGAACGAAATTCAGAATTCGCTCACGACCGAAATTACCACGACTGAGATTGGTGAGCTCGTGATGAAGCACCTCAAAATGAAAGACGAGGTTGCCTACGTCCGCTTTGCGTCGGTGTATCGCGAATTTAAGGACATCGAAACCTTCCTTGCCGAGCTCAATCAGCTCAAGCAACAGGATTAAAACAAAAATAAGCCCGTGTGCCAACGCACACGGGCAATTTTCTTTTACTTTGCAAGCACCTTGCGGTAGTTCTTTTTACCTCTGCGGAAGACCTTGCCGTCCTTGAGGTCGTCACAAGAGAAGGTAGCGCGTACGTCGGTCAGCTTTTCGCCGTCGACCGAAACGCCGCCCTGCTCGATGGCGCGTCTTGCCTCGGACTTGGTGGGAACGAGTCCTGCCTTGACGAGAATCGAACCGATGTCGATCACGCCGGCGGTAAAGTCGTCAGCCGAGAGCTCGGTCTGGGGAATGTCAGCGTCAGCGCCGGCACCAAAGAGAGCCTTTGCACTTGCCTCTGCCTTCTGAGCCTCTTCCTCACCGTGAACGAGCTTGGTCAGCTCGAACGCAAGAATTTCCTTGGCGCGGTTGAGCTGTGCGCCCTCCCACTTGTCCATTGCGTCGATTTCCTCGAGGGGAAGGAAGGTCAGCATACGGATACACTTGAGAACGTCGGAGTCTGCCACGTTTCTCCAGTACTGATAGAAATCGTAGGGAGAGGTCTTTGCGGGGTCAAGCCAAACGGCGCCCGACTGCGTCTTACCCATCTTCTTTCCTTCCGAGTTGAGAAGGAGATTGATGGTCATCGCATACGCATCCTTGCCAAGTTTACGGCGGATCAGCTCGGTACCGCCAAGCATATTCGACCACTGGTCGTCGCCGCCGAACTGCATATTACAGCCCATCTCCTTGAAGAGGTGATAGAAGTCGTAGGACTGCATAATCATATAGTTGAATTCAAGGAAGGAAAGACCCTTTTCCATTCTTTGCTTGTAGCACTCTGCGCGGAGCATGTTGTTTACAGAGAAGCAGGCGCCGACCTCGCGGAGAACGTCAACGTAGTTAAGGTCAAGCAGCC
>JAGBSP010000001.1 GCA_017631855.1 Clostridia bacterium
AGGGTGTCCAATCGACGACAAATTCACGCGAATCTGGTGCGTCCGTCCCGTTTCGAGCTCACATCGAACAAGCGAAAAGCGTCCGAGCCGCTCGACAACCGTAAAATGAGTCACAGCGTCTCTTGCGCGCTTGGCCGGATCGCGCACGACCGCCATTCTCTTGCGGTCGACGGGATGACGTCCGATCGGCGCATCAACCGTACCGCTGTCCTCGCGGAAATTGCCCTGCACGATGGCATAATAGATCCGACGGATCTCGTGCGTTTTGATCCGCTCGGCAAGATAGAGGTGAGAAGCATCGTTCTTTGCCACAACGAGCAACCCCTCGGTGTCCTTGTCAATGCGATGCACAATCCCCGGACGAATCACACCGCCGATGCCCGAAAGGCTTCCCTTGCAGTGATACAGCAAGGCGTTGACGAGCGTTCCCGTCGGATTGCCCGCGGCGGGATGAACCACCATTCCCTTGGGCTTATGCACGACGACAAGATCGTCATCCTCATACACGATATGGATCGGAATATCCTCAGGCTCGGCGCGGTCGGGCGTCGGTGCGGGCATGGCGACCGAATAGAGCGCTCCCGCCGTTACCTTGTCCTTTTTTCCGACGGCTCTGCCAAGACAGCTTACGCGTCCTTCTTCACAAAGCCGTGCCGCCGCCGAACGCGTCAGCTCGCTCTTCTCCGAGAGAAACACGTCGGCACGCTTGCCCGCGTCGGACGCGTCCGAAAGAAGCTCGAGTGTCGCAGACGCATCGTCGAGCTCTTCGCTATATTCCACATCTTCGATCCATTCAGACATCTTGTTCTCCGTTCTGTTTCTTCGCCTTCTCTTGCTTTGCTTCTTTGATCATCGAAACGATGAGCCAGACAAAGAGAATGCCCGCGCCCACGCACACGCAGGCGTCGGCAATGTTAAACACCCACATCCAAAGCTTGGGAAAGGCGCAAAAATCAATCATATCGATTACGTACGAAAGACGCACGCGGTCGATCATATTTCCGATCCCACCGCCAATGATCAGCGAGATCGCAGTACACGCCCATAAACTGTCGGGGCGGAATTTCCATAGGTAGACGAGAAGCGCGCCGATGGCAACCGTAGATACGATCATAAATACCCATCGATGCTCCGAAAGCATTCCGAACGCCGCTCCTTCGTTTTGTATATAGGTAAAGCGAAGCACGCCGGGGATGAAATCCACCGACTCACCTACGCCAAGCGTCGCCACCGTCCAAAGCTTGGTCAGCTGATCTACAAGCACCGACGCGGCGATCACACAAAGCCAAATCCACATAGTATTCTCCGATTATTCATATTTTTCCGCCAAGAGGCGAAGTCTTCCTTTTTTCGTCAGGTCGGACAGAGAAAGCACGCGAAAACGTCCAACGCCGCGCACCGACAGAATGGCAGGCGCTTCGACCGTACGGTCGGGACGATCCTCACATTCAAAATTCAGCTCAACGAGCTCCGCGAGCACACACTCTCTTGCCTTTTCCCGTGAGAGCCGACACAGAGACGCCACCACACAATCGAGTCTTGCCGACGCCACGGTATCCGAGATCGGGCTCGTCCGCGGCACGGCCGAAAGTGCAGAGAGTGTTTCCTCTCCGACGACAGAAAGCCGAACCTTGTCGTTGCCGACTCGTTCGAGATGCGCTTCGAGAAAGGGCAAAATTCCACTCTCACACAGCACTACCGCCGACGAACCGTTTTCTCCGTACGGCAGAATGTCGCCGATCACCGTGCGCTCAAGACCAAGCCCCAACAGCGAGCCAAGAAAATCCCGATGCGTCAGCGTTCGGTATCCGCTTCCCTTAACGAGAAGCGCCGAGATTTCCGAAGAGAAGCCGTAGCTGGCAAGCACCTCGGGAAGATCATCCCCGTCTGCCTCCATATAATCGGGCAAAAGATAGATCCTTTTGCGCTCTGCGCCCCGTACTCCGCCAAAGCTGACCAAGGACACGCCGCGGCGGGCAAGATGGTGCTCCGCAAAATACTGCTCCCTGGGGGAGAAAAAAGGAGAGATCGCGACCTCTCCTCTTGCCGAACGAGCCGCAAGGTCGTCCAGTCGGGCGTATAGGAGCCCGAATTCCTCTTTTCTTCGATCGTCCATCGTATTCCTCACAGAGTCAGCAACATCGAAAGAACGCTGAGCAACAGATAGGTCACCATAAAGGAAACGTCGATCGGCAGGTTCTGAAACCAGTTCATCTTTTGAAACAAAAGACGGATCGGTACGATAAATGGCTCGGTAATTCCGTACAAGAAGTCAACGAACTTGTTGGAGTCGATCGGAAACCATGAAAGGATCGCCCGAACGAGCATCGCAAGCTGAACGGCGGAAAGCAGCAAGACGACGACGTCCGCTACCACGGTAAAAACGGTTGACAAAATACTTTCCTCCTCTGTACTTGATCTTCCCGACAAAAAACACCGATTGGTCTGCCACTCCGCGCGGAGCAGCAGACCGTAGTGTCATCGGTTGTTTCTCGATTAGTCAGCGCTGACCATCGTTTCGATCGAGCTAACGTCGACGTTCTTGGGAGCGACAACGATCGTGCTCTTGCTGACGCGCGTCATTACGCCGCCTGCAACGTGTACGGCACCCTGCAGGTAGGAAACCACGCGAAGTGCGAGGTTGGGATCCTTCTCGAGGCCCTCAACGTTCATCAGCACGGTGTTGCCGTTCATCATCAGGTTTGCAATCTCAACCGCATCCTTGAATTCCTTGGGATTTACGATCTTGAGCGCCGCGGTTGCGGGTGCACCGAACGCGGGAGCGGGCTCAGCGGGTGCGCCGAAAACGTCGTCCTCAGCCTCAGCATCCATGCTCTCAAAGCCCTCATCCATAAAAGGATCGTTCTCTTCGATTTCTTCGTAATTGTCAGTCTTCTTAAATTTTAACATAGCATCCTCCGAAATTTATTTATATTTTATTTTTTCACTTCTTCGCGTCCGTAAAACAGACTCCGACCAATGCGAACAAGATCCGAGCCAGAGGCGATCGCCTCTTCAAAGCTCTCGCTCATCCCCATCGAAAGGAGCGGTATTTCGGTCCTATTTATATTATGCAATTTTTTTGTCCAAATGTCAAGAACTTGTTTGTAAGTTTGTTGAAAATATTTTAAATATTCTTCTTTTTTGTCACATTTTGGTGCCATCGTCATACAACCGCATAGACGCAGATGGCGATAATCGGACAGAGAGGCGCAAAACGCCTCAAGCTCGGATGGCAAAATGCCCCCCTTGCTCTCTTCTTCTCCGCTGTTGACCTCCACAAGCACGTCCATCACGATCCCGCGCTTTGCCGCCTGCTTTTCGATCTCGTCGGCAAGGCGAAGCGAGTCCAGCGAATGGATCAAGGTGACTTTATCAATGATGTACTTGACCTTGTTGGTCTGGAGCGAGCCGATAAAGTGAAATTCCACGCCCTCTCTCTCTTCGCCGAGTGCCTCGTAGTGAGAGAGAAGCTGTTGCACACGGTTCTCGCCAAGCGTGCGCACACCAAGACGGCACAGCTCTCGGATCTCCTCGTCCTCGGCGTACTTTACAGCGGCAACCATTTTCACGCTTCCCGCGCGTCTTCCCGCACGATCCTCGGCGTCACGAATGCGAGAGGTGATCGCGTCCAGATTTTCTCTGATATATTCCATTGCCACGCTTAGTCCACCACCCTTCCGTCAAAGAGGTTCTTTCCCTCGGTAATGATCAGATCGTTGATCTGCAGATATTCGATCTCGTCGTCGCTCTCAAGTCCTTCTTTGACGAGATAATAGTCACTACCCTCGTAAATGATATCGATCTGCCGAAAATATACAACACTTCCGCGCAGAATATAAACGCCACGAGTGCCGTCCAAACGTGTTACGTTCGATTTCGGAACGTAAATTCCGCTGACCGTATCGACCGTGATCTTGACGCTTTGACAGCGGTCAAAGTCGAAATCCTCGAGCAATCGGTCGCAGGAAAAGATCACGAGCGCCGAAGCGTGTGCGGGCACCTCAACGATGCGCTCGACCGTCAGAGGAAGCGTACTTTTTCCGTTCTCCTCAAAGAGCGCCTCGTAGACCTCTCCTACCTCAAAATATTTCTGCTCGCTGATCTGCACGGGAAGCACGAGGCGCCATTCGCTGGTGTAGGAGATCTTTCCGTAGGCTCCCGTCGTGGAAGATGCGGGCTTCGTGATCAGCGAAAAGAAGTCCTCGCCCGACATGCTCTCGAGCGCCGACGTTGAAAAGCTTTGCTCATAACCGTCCACCACCGAATAAAAATATCCGCTCTGCTCTGCCGTATAGGTCACGCCGCCCCCCAGCGAGCCGAGCAGCTCCTCGCGCTCGGTGCGCAGAGCCTCCAAGGTTTTTGCAGAAGGCGCTTCTTCTCCGTCCCAAAGCTGATCGAGCTGATTCAGCCCTCTGAGGAATCGGTCGCGCTCTTCCGAAAGTCCACCGCTCTCACCGAGAGCGATCATCTTGATAAGATTGTCATACGATCCGCTGACCGAGGACTTCACCGCGGCAGGATCGGTGCTCTCCGCCAATCCGTCAAGGCTTGCTTCGAGGAGCACGATCTGCTCGTCGATCCGTTGCAAGCGCTTGGCTTGCTCGTTCTTTCCCTCGTAGACCGTCGCAAGCGACTGTCCGCGAGCCACCTTCGTACCGTCGGAAACCGCGTAATCGGCAACGCTCGCGTTTCCCGATGCGTAAAGCACCGTTTCATCGCGAAAAACGTAGCCGTCGTAGCTGAGCGTCGTGTGTTCGGTGGTCACACCCGCCGCAAAGGTCGCGATCTCGCCGTCAAAGAGTCCGATGAGATGGTAGAGCGTATAGGATGCAACGAGCACACAAACGAGTCCTACGGCAAAGCGGCTTTTCAAAATTTTTTTCAATTTTTCCGAACGCTTCATCACGCTCTCCCCCTTTCGGAATATTTTTTATATTATAATCATACCACAAAATCAGAAATTTTGAAAGAGCTTCTCGGCATTTTCCAAAATATTTTCAAAGCGGTCGGACGGCGTAACCGTCAACGGCTCGGCATAAGACTTTGCGGAAAACCAAGTGATCTGTCGCTTGGCATAGCGTCGTGTTGCCATCTTCAAGTCCTCCGCCGCCTCAGCGAGCGAAATCCGTCCCTCGCAGTACGGAAGAATTTCCTTGTACCCGATGGCTTGCGCCGCCGTGCGGTTCTTCTCAAACACACCCTCGGTACGGAGCGCCTCGGTTTCTTCCACGAGTCCCTCAGCGATCATTTGATCCACGCGACGATTAATGCGCCCGTAAAGCTGTTCGCGGTCGGTGTAGGAAAGATACAGCACGCGCGCGTCGTAGCGCATTCCGCCCTCGCGGGAGCGAAGATCGAGCTCGGTCTTGGTCACCCCCGACGTATAGTAGATTTCCAAAGCGCGCAAAACGCGCTTGACGTTATTCGGATGCGTTGCCTCGGCACTCGCAGGATCGATTGAGAGAAGCTCGCGCCAAAGCGTCTCTGCCCCCTCACGCTCGTATCTTTCCCAAAGCTCGGCGCGCAAATTTTCGTCCACCGTGTCAGGCGCGAGATCATTTTTGCGCAGAAGCGCGTCAAGATAAAGTCCCGTTCCGCCGCAAACGATCGGCAGTTTTCCACGCGAGGTAATATCCTCAATGGCGCGCGACGCGAGTGTGACGTAGTCGGCGCAGGAGAAATCCTCGTCGGGCTCGCAGACGTCAATCAAGTGATGCCGCACGCGTGCGAGCTCGTCTGCCGTCGGCTTCGCCGTGCCGATATTCATTCGTCGGTAGAGCTGCATCGAGTCGCAGGAAACGATCTCGCCCCCGAGCTTCTCTGCCAGAGCAAGCGCAAGCGCACTTTTCCCGCTCGCCGTCGGTCCGACGATGGCAATGATTTTTTCGTTCATAAGCTTCCTCTGTCTTGTCCGTTTCCGTATTCTCTCTTCATCGCGTCCACCGAAACGACCCATTGTTTTCCGAATTTACAAACGTCTACGCCGTTGATGAGCTTTCCGTAGGTAATCGCCTTGCGAAGCGTACTTTCGTTGAGTCCCCAAAGCTCGGTTGCGTCACTGAACGCCATTAACCCATCAAAAGGGGTATCAACCTGCACACCATTTTCCCAGAGTTCATCGCAAGAAAGATCGAGGTCGTCATTCCATACGATACCGTAACCACCAACATCGACAGAAACACAAGCAAACTCCGCATCATTGAATTCCGCAAATAACGGAATTTGTTTCATCAGCGGTTTCATATCATAAATTTTTGTAATCCCCTCAGCAAATTGAACGCTCAATTTGTATTCGGGAAGCGCAAAAACGTTTTTTATTTTGTGAAACATCAAATTTCCTCCTTACTCCAATGGCGGAATCTTCTTGAACTCCTGTGTTCTCCAAATTTCCATCAAGGTATCTTTATGCAATGCAATCCACTCCTGCACCATAGCCATTGCTTTGGCAGGAAGATTCCCCTCGAGCACCTCACCCGTCATAAAATCAATTGCCGCAACGTCTTCGTTATAAATTGCGTGAATGTGCGGCGGATTATGCTCGCTTTGCAAAAAATACATTCTGATAATAATTCCGTAAAATCTCGATAATACAGGCATTATTGTGCTCCTTTCTTAAATTCTATTCATATTATATCACGATACCGTGATTTTGTCAATGATTATACAGAAAAATCCCCAAGGAATTTTCTTCCTTGGGGATACGTTGTTTTTAATGATAGAAAATTGCAAAGAAACAATCCTTAGTCTTCTTGATTCACCACAATTTTTTCAACAAGATCCGCAATTTTATCGGTAACATAGCCGAGAGCGGCAAACTTGTCTTGCGTTTCCATATCAGAATCCTTGATCATTGCCATATTGTTGTCAAACGCCGATTTCACCAAATTAACCTTTTTGATTTTCTCGTTTTGAACATCATCGTACATTTTCTCATACATTTCAAGCATTCTGAGCAGTGTTAGCTCTCGAGTTTTGAATACGTCACAGATCTCTGTAATCTGCTCGTAGCGCACCTCATTTTCTTCGTCGCCAATCGAAATGATCGCCTCACCCAAGCGATGTAGCGAAGTGTTGCTATTTTCGGTAAGCTGTTTTTGCAGAACGGTGAGTTGTACAAAAATTTCTTTTGCAGTTAATTTATTCTGTTCCATTTTATGATCCTCCAAACTTTCATTCGGCGGACACGCAAGGCATATTTTATTTTCACCTACGAAGCGCGCCCTGCCGTTCTTTACAAGACCTTTTGCCCGTTTCGGGTAGGTCGCTTCATATTCATTTCCTTGCTCATCAACTACAATTACGTTTTTTTCGATGGGTGTCACCCCCTTGTATTGAATTTGCAATTATTTTGTGACGCTGTTTTTTATGATGGGTGCCGTCCCCGATTCACAAGTTCATTATAGCATAGACTAAAAAAATTGTCAAGAGTTTTTATTGAATCAACATCGCGTCGCCGAACGAGAAGAAGCGATACTCTTCCTTCACCGCGACCTCGTAGGCTTCCATGATCTTTTCGCGATTGTAAAGCGCCGAAACGAGCATCAGAAGCGTACTTTCGGGCAGGTGGAAATTGGTGATCAGCGCGTCGACCGCCTTAAAACGGTAGCCGGGATAAATGAAAATCCCCGTGTCGCCCGACATCGCGGGAATCGTGCCATCCTCGCGCGCCACACTCTCAATCGTGCGGCAAGAGGTCGTGCCCACGCAAATGAGGCGGCCGCCCTTGGCTTTTCGCTCGTTGATGAGGTCGGCACTCTCCTTCGATACCGAGAAGAACTCCGAGTGCATCACGTGCTCGTCGATGCGGTCTGCCTTGACGGGACGGAAGGTACCGAGTCCGACGTGAAGCATCACGGGCGCGATCGCAACTCCCTTTGCGCGGATTTTTTCAAGCAATTCGGGAGTGAAATGCAGTCCCGCCGTGGGCGCCGCCGCCGAGCCTTCCTCGCGCGCATACACCGTCTGATAGCGAGCGTTGTCCGAGAGCTGTTCGGTAATGTAGGGGGGAAGCGGCATAAGTCCGATGAGGTTGAGAACCTCGTAGATATTTTCGTACTTGTCCTTATCGTAAGTAAAGCGAATGATGCGGTTGCCCTCTTCTACAAGGTCGATCACCTCGCCCTGAAGAATTCCACCGCCAAAGACCGAACGCGAGCCAAGGCGCGCACGCTTGCCCGGCTTGACGAGACACTCCCACGTGTCGAGGTCGCGCTGACGGAGCAGAAGCAGCTCGAGCACGGCATCCTCTCTGCCCTCGACGTGACCGTAAATACGGGCGGGAATGACCTTGGAATCGTTGACGACAAGCACGTCGCCCTCGCGAAGGTAGTCGAGAACGTCATAAAAACGGCGGTGCTCGATCGTACCCGCCGCGCGGTCCAGCACCATCAGACGCGAATGGTCACGCTTCTCTGCGGGGTGCTGTGCAATTCTCTCTTCGGGAAGATCATAGTAAAAATCCGCAGTGCGGAGGTCGGTAGGCTTTTTTTCGTTGACGATCATTTTGGAATTCCTTTGCAAAAAAATTTAAAAAGTTATTGACATACGGGGAAAGATATGCTATCATTATTTCAAAGATACATATAATTATGATAGAGGTGCGTTCTATCACCGCGTTTCGTTGAGGTTGCCGAGCTGTTGAAACGCTTCGCGAGGGTAAGACGCCGAAGGCATCGTCTGCGGCAGGGCGATGTGCTGGTCTGCCGATTCACAGTCGGTCGATTGTCATCATTTTTTGTAAAAATTTGATGGAGAGCTATCTGTTTTTTCGTACTGCTTATATTATAGTACAATTACAGCTGGTTTTCAACCGGTTTTTTTATTTTTATATGAAATCTTGCAGTTTTTCCGAAAGAAAGGATCAAAATTATGAGCAAACTCAAGAACACCATCTTCACCGGCGCGGCAACTGCCATCGTTACCCCCTTTAAGCAGGGTGAAATCGATTACGAAAGCTTCGGTAAGATCATCGAGGATCAGATCGCGAACAGCATCGACGCCATCGTTGTGGCAGGCACGACGGGTGAGGCGGCAACGCTGACCCACGAGGAGCACTGCGACTGCGTACGCTACGTCGTGGAAAAGGTTGCAGGACGCGTTCCCGTCATCGCGGGCACGGGCTCGAACGACACCGCCTACGGAATTGAGCTTTCGCAGTACGCCTGCGAGGTCGGAGCAGATGCCCTTCTGCTCGTCACCCCCTACTATAATAAAGCGACCCCCAAGGGACTCATTAAGAGCTTCCTTGAAACGGCAGACAAAACCAATAAGCCGATCATTCTCTACAACGTCCCCTCGCGTACGGGCTGTAACATTCCCCTCTCGGTTTACAAGGAACTTGCAAAGCACGAGAGAATCGTTGCCGTCAAGGAAGCGTCGGGCAACATCAGCGCGATTGCCGAGCTGATCTCCGAGTGCGGCGACAGCTTCGACGTCTATTCGGGCAACGACGACCAGATCGTTCCGATTATGTCGCTTGGCGGTAAGGGTGTCATTTCGGTGCTCTCGAACGTTCTGCCACGCAAAACGCACGAAATGGTCAAGATGTGCCTTGACAACAACTACCACGGCGCAACCGAGATACAGTTGCACTATCTGAAGCTGATCAACGCGCTCTTCTGCGAGGTCAACCCCGTTCCCGTCAAGACGGCAATGGCAGAGCTCGGCTGGTGCGACGTCGAAATGCGTCTGCCCCTTTGCGAGATGGACGATGCCAATAAGGCAAAGCTGCTCTCGATCATGAAGGATTACGGACTGCTGTAAAGCATTCACATAGAAGGCTCTCCCCTCGGGAGAGCTGTCGAACGAAGTGAGACTGAGAGGGTTCTTTGCCAAAGCCCTCTCCGTCATTTTCTGACGAAAATGACACCTCTCCCAAAGGGCGAGGCAAATTTCAATGACAAAAAGAAAGGACATTTCAAAATGACCAATATCATTCTCTGCGGCTGTGGCGGACGAATGGGACAGGCGATTGTACGCGCGTGTGAAGCAAGCGGCGATCTTCGTGTCGTCGCGGGCGTTGACGTCAATGCAAACGCGGTCGCTCCCGCTTGCGCGTTTCCCGTTTACACGAGCATCTTGGAATTCCCCGAGCGCGCTGACGTCATCATCGATTTTTCGCATCATACCGCCCTGCCCTCTCTGCTTGACTACGCCGTAAAGACAGGCACACCGCTTGTCGTTGCCACCACGGGCCACACCGAAGAGGAAACAACGGCGATGAAAAACGCGTCCGAGCAGGTCGCCATCTTCTTCTCGCGCAATATGTCCATCGGCATCAATCTGCTCATCGAGCTTTGTAAGACCGCCGCAAAGACGCTTGGCGTTGCGTTTGACGTCGAGATCATCGAAAAGCACCACAATCAGAAGCTCGACGCGCCCAGCGGCACGGCACTGATGATTGCCGAAGCGATTGCCGAGGAACGCGAAGAGAGCAAATTCGTCTACGACCGACACGCCGTACGCAAAAAGAGAGAGAGCTCCGAGATCGGTATTCACGCCATTCGTGGCGGAACCATCGTCGGTGAGCACGACGCGATTTTTGCAGGCAAGGACGAGATCGTTACCCTCTCACATACGGCAACCTCGCGCGAAGTCTTTGCCGAGGGCGCACTCCGCGCCGCTTCTTATCTTGCAGGCAAGGGCGCAGGACTTTACAATATGTCCGACCTCATCCGCGAGCAGGCGTAAAAACACATATAAGGGATTCTACGGAATCCCTTTTTTCGTTAACCTCGGTAGGGGAGGGGCTTGCTCCTCCCGTTTGCACGGACGGCGGCATCTTACAAACTCGGTAGGGGCTGGCGCCTCGACAGCCCGCAACGATGAAATTGCACAGAGATTGGAACGGGTCGTCGTGGGCGCCGCCCCCTACCAAGATGGAAGAATTTCGCGCACCCTGCACCCAAGAATGCCACGGCGGTGAAACAATTGGCAAAATCCCCATTTCTCTTGACTTTTTCCAAAAAATTGGATATAATATAAACGTAATTTGATCTCAAAATCAAAGGATATTTACGATGAAAAAACTTCGATATACCGTCAAGGGAATGAGCTGTGCCGCGTGTGTTGCGCACGTCGAGCGCGCCGCCGCGAAGGTCGTGGGCGAGGACGCGCGCGCTGTCAATCTCCTGACCAATTCTCTGACCGTCACACTCGACGACAATACCGACGAGCGCAAAATCTTTGCGGCTCTGCGCGCCTCGCTCAAAGCGGCGGGCTACGACCTTGCCGATGAGGAACGAGGAACGGGCGTCGCAAACCAAGAAACAAAGCGCGCATCTCGACGACTGGTCGCCTCTCTGATTCTGACGCTGATCCTGATGTACGTCGCGATGGGCGAGATGATCGGTCTGCCCTCCCCCGCGATCTTCGAACGCAATCCTCTGCTTTTCGCGCTCGTTCAGCTCGTGCTGACGGTTCCCGTGATCCTCCTCAATTTCCGCTTCTTCCGCGGCGGATTTTCGGCACTCCTCCACCGCGCCCCCAATATGGATTCGCTCATTGCCATCGGCGCCTCGGCGTCGCTCCTTTGGGGACTCGTTGCGATCGGCGCAATGGCAACCGCCTGGCACACGGGAGATGCAGAAACACTCCACCGCTATCATCACAACCTGTATTTCGAATCCGCCGCGATGATCCTCACGCTCGTTAGCCTCGGCAAGACGCTCGAGGGACGCGCCAAGGCAAAAGCCGCGGACGCCGTTGGAAAACTCGCCTCGATGATGCCCTCTGTGGCAACGGCAGAGCGCGACGGCTCTCTGATAGAACTCCCCCTCTCCGAGGTCACCGTCGGAGAGATTCTCATCGTTCGCGAGGGAGAAACCATCCCTGCCGACGGTATCGTCGTCGAAGGCTTTGGTGCGGTCGACGAATCGGCGATCAGCGGAGAAAGCATTCCCGTCGACAAAGAGCTCGGCGCGACCGTCACGGGCGTATGTACCCTTGTGAGCGGTCATCTGAAAATCAAGGTCACACGTGTGGGAGAGGACACCGCGCTCTCGCGTATTCTCAGCCTCATCGAGGACGCATCGGCAACCAAAGCGCCCATCGCACGCATTGCCGACCGTGTTAGCGCCATCTTCGTACCTGCCGTCCTCGGCATTTCTCTTCTGACGGCGGCTCTTTGGCTTCTTTTGACCCACGACCTCACCCGTGCGCTGGAATGTGGCATTTCGGTGCTCGTCATCTCCTGTCCCTGCGCGCTCGGACTTGCCACACCGACCGCTGTGACGGTTGGCATTTCGCGCGGTGCAACCCTCGGAATCCTCTTCCGAAGCGCCGAATCGCTGGAGCATCTCGGCTCGGTCGATCTGCTCTTAACCGATAAAACGGGAACTCTGACCGAAGGTCGCCCGATCCTTACCGATCTGATCCCGACCGACGGCATCTCCGAGGAAGAGCTGCTTCGTCTTTGCGCCTCGGCAGAAACACCTTCAACACATCCGCTCGCGGGCGCAATTCTGCGTGCCGCGGAAGAAAAGAACCTACGCCTCGCTCCTGCCGAACGGTATACCTCCTTCGGCGGAAAAGGAATTTCGGCAACTGTCGACGGCGCGCTCTGCCTTGTCGGAACCGAACAGCTTCTGAGGGAGCAAGCCGTCTCGCTTCCTCCCGCACTTTCCTCCGCTCTGACGAGCCTGATTGAGCAAGGAAAAACAGCGGTCTGCGTGGCTCTGGACGGCAAAGCCATCGGCGTGCTTGCCCTTGCCGACGAGCCGAGAACCGACAGCGCTGACGCGATGTGCGCGCTGAATCAGCTCGGCGTCACCCCCGTAATGCTGACGGGAGATCACGAAAGAGCCGCCCGTCGCATTGCCGACGCGGTAGGCATTGCTCCCGAGCACGTCCACGCAAGGCTTCTGCCCGAAGAAAAGGAAGCGCTCATCCGACAATACAACACAAGCGGACGCTGTGCGATGGTCGGCGACGGCATCAACGACGCCCCCGCGCTTGCCGCCGCAGACGTAGGAATTGCCATTGGCGCGGGCACCGAGGTTGCCGTCGACTCGGCAGACGTCGTGCTCACGGGAAGCAATCTCTCGGACGCCGTCACGGCAATCAAGCTCTCCCGCGCGACGATGCGGGTCATCAAGCAAAATCTCTTTTGGGCGCTCGTCTATAACGCCGTCTGCATTCCCGTCGCCGCAGGAGCACTCTACCCTGCCCTCGGAATTACGCTGACACCGATGATCGGCTCGGCGGCAATGAGCATCTCGTCGCTCTGCGTCGTGCTCAATTCGCTCCGTCTGCGCCGTGTATCCCTCAACCGTCCCCCGCGAAAAAAATCAAACAAGGAGAATCAAACCATGTTCGGAAAAGCAAAAACCAAAACCATAACCTTCGGCGTCGAAGGAATGATGTGCAACAACTGCAAAGCACACGTAGAAAAAGCACTTTTGGCAACCAAGGGTGTAACCTCGGCAGAGGCAGATCTTGCTGCAAAAGCCGTTACCGTCACCGTCAAGGAGTCGGTTTCGGAGGATACGCTCAAGTCCGCCGTCACCGCCGCGGGATACAAGGTAATCTGACCCCCAGCTTGCAATCGATCCTACCGTAATTGGCTTTTTCAAAAACCATTTACTTTTGTTTTGTAAAACCTCTTGAATTTCTTTGCCCATTCTGCTATAATAATAGACTGTGCTGAAAATTTTGACCTTTGAGGTTTTTTATGAATCATATTCACCGTCATCCGCGCGGAACGGCAGCTCTGCCTCCGCACCATCATCACTTTGGCGAGATCATCCATACGCTCTCGGAGCATACGGTCGCCTTCGTGCGCAAGAACATCGTGATGTGTATCGCGCTTCTTGCCGCCGCCGTGACCTCGATCCTCGTCCCGCCCGACAGCGCCTACCTCGGCTATTTTGACGTCAAAACGCTCACCTGCCTTTTCTGCGTCCTTGCCGTCGTCTGCGCGCTCAAAAACGTCAACTTCTTCTATCTGCTCGCCCGCAAGGTCGTAGAGCTTTGCGGCAACGCAAAAATCAGCGTGCTCCTTCTCGTTTATATCACCTTTATCGGCTCGATGCTGATTGCGAACGATATGGCACTCCTGACCTTTCTGCCGCTCGGCTACCTCGTCCTCTCGACGACGGGCAAGGAAAAGTATATGGCGTTTACCTTTATTATGCAGAACGTTGCCGCCAACCTCGGCGGAATGCTCACGCCCTTCGGCAACCCGCAAAATCTCTATCTCTACTCGAAATACGAGATCCCCACGGGCGAGTTTATGGCGATTATGCTCCCCCCGTTTCTGCTCTCGATCGCGCTGATCACGGCGTGCTGTCTGATCTTTGTAAAGGCAGAGCCGCTCTCTCTGCCGCAGGAAAAAGCAGAGTTCCACCCCAAAAGGACGGCGATCTATCTCGTCCTCTTCGCACTCTCGATTGCCATCGTCTTCCGCGGAATCCCTTACGGCATCGGACTTCTCGTCATTTCCGCCGTGCTCCTCGTGATGGATCGCAAGGCGCTCAAAATGGTCGACTATCCCCTGCTTCTGACCTTTGTCTTCTTCTTTATCTTCGCTGGCAATATGGCAAGAATTGACGCGGTTCGAAATCTCTTTTCGGCGCTTCTGGAAAAGAGCACTCTGCTCTTCTCAACCCTCTCCTGTCAGGTCATCAGCAACGTCCCCTCAGCAATTCTACTCTCGCAGTTTACCGAGAACTACCGCGAGCTGCTCGTCGGCGTCAATATCGGTGGCGCGGGCACGCTGATCGCGTCGCTGGCAAGTCTCATCACCTTCCGCGAATACGTGAAGCACAATCCCGGAAAAACTCTCTCCTACGTTGCGCTCTTCTCGGCATTCAACTTTGGATTTTTAGCAATTCTTACCGCCTTTATGATGATATTCTTTTAATCTTGAAACAAAAAATTGAAAGGAGATCCCCAAAATGACACTTCCGATTCAGAACACACAGGATATGACCGCCCTCTTCCGTCTGGGCTACGGTCTGTACGTTGTAACCTCGCACGACGGAACCAAGGACAACGGGCTTATCGTCAACACGGTGATGCAGATCACCGACTCCCCCAAGCGAGTTGCCGTTGCCATCAACAAGGCAAATTACTCGCACGACGTCATCAAGGCGTCGGGCAAGCTATGCGTCAACTGTCTTGACGTCACCGCACCCTTCTCGGTCTTTGAGCACTTCGGATTTCAGAGCGGACGCGACGTCAACAAATTTGAGGACTGCGACCCCTACCGCACCGACAGCGGGCTGATCGTTCTCCCCAAGTACACGAATGCCTACCTTTCTCTGAGCGTTGCGCAGTACGTGGATCTCGGCACGCACGGAATGTTCATTTGCGACGTCGTCGAAGCAGGCGTCCTCTCGGACAAGGAGAGCATGACCTATGCCTACTACCACGCAAACGTCAAGCCCAAGCCCCAACCCAAGGAGGAGCAAGCAAAGGGCTGGGTCTGCAAGATCTGCGGCTACGTCTATGAGGGCGATCCCCTCCCCGAAGATTTCATCTGCCCTTGGTGTAAGCACGGCGCCGACGATTTCGAGCCTCTCAAATAACCCATCAAAAGTTTTCGCACGCCTTTTTCAAAAGGCGGAACGAATCCAACGCCGTTGGGCGTTGGTCGCCCGTCGCAACGGGCGAAAGACCTATCGTTTATAAGCGCCCGAATGGGTGAAGTTGCATCAAGGATGCAACGAGGGGAAACCACAAGTGGGGTTTCCCCTTTCTTTTCTGTGAGTTACTTTACGATGGGGACACCCTCTCAGTCACTTCGTGACAGCTCCCCCAAAGGTGGAGCCTATCGTATGCCGCCATTTTCTATGCTCACCGCACCAACATCACTATATTACTCACCGTAGGGTTCGTCCTTCCCACCCTCGATCAAAACAAAAAACCACGGAAATTGCTTTCCGTGGTTTTTTAATTAGCTTACGCCTTGAACTCGGGGTCTCTTGCGTTGAGCTGGAGATCGTAGTGTACGTCGTATGCCTTCTCTTCTGCCGTGAACTTACGACGGGTGTTGATGACCTCACCGCCGTTGAAGTTACGGTCCTCAACGTCCTCGGTCGTACCCATAATGGTTACGTTGACCTGTCTGCGACGAGCAATGACGTGGTCCCAGTCGATGAAGTAGATGTGAGCAAACTGACCAAGGTCGAGGTTGCCGTCCTTGATGGTCAGGGTCTCGCTTCTGCCGAAGAAGACAGAACGGAGGTGACCGTCGGTGTTCATCGAAGAGTAGTCACCGGGCTCGTTGACGTATCTGCCGAACTGTGCGTGGATCGGACCGGGATGACGGTACTGATGCTCCTCTGCAAAGTCGGGGATCATCTTTCTCATGATGTCGAGAAGGTCGTGCTGCAAAAACTCGAGGTCGAACGAGTCGATATCGTGCGAGCACTCCTGAACCATGACCGAGCAGGTCGTGTGGTGCGAAACAACGCTGACCGTACCGTTCTTTACGCCGGATGCGGCAACGATCTCGAGGATCTCCTTCTTAATGTCGTGGAAGGTGGGGATCCAGCCTCTGGACTGAAGCTCAATTTCTTTTTGAAAAACCTTGAATTCCATAGTGTTTTTCTCCTTTATATTTTTTTATTTTTTAACTTACTTTGCGTGACGCTCGTCCCAAGCCTTGCGTACGGCGGCGATCATCTCGTCTACCATTGCGGCTCTGTCGGCGGCCTTTGCAACGCCCGAGGAAGATCCCGTAGCGTCAGCACCTGCGATGATGGTGTTGTATACGTCCTCACCGTTCGAAATGCCTGCGGCAGTCAGTACGAGAATATCGGGGTTGACCTCCTTGACCGACTTGGTTGCAGCCTCTACGTACTCGGGACCTACGCTGACACCCGTTCCGATCAGCTCGGAGGGCTCTGCAACGATGATGTCGGGAGCGAGAGTTGCGATCTTCGCGGCGTCTGCCATCGAGTCTGCGCAGACGATCGTGGTCAGACCAACTTCGTTTGCTCTTGCGATCGTCTCTGCCAGCACCTCAAAGGTTACGGGCTTCTCGACGTGGTTGAGCATAACGCCGTCCGCACCTGCGGCAACGAGCGACTCGGGGAGAATGTCGGCAAGACCTCTGCCGGGAACGATGGGGTCCATGTGAGGAGCAAAAACGTGAATATGCTTGGTTGCCTCTCTGACACGGCGAATGTCTACAACGGGCGTGGTGAAGATAATGTCCACACCGTACTTTTCGGAAGCGGCATCAGCGGCAAGCGCCAAATCAAGAATGTCGTCACCGTAAAGATAGGACTTCGGTCCGATCTCAAAGAAGGGCAGCTTTACTGCTTTCTGGTTCATAAAAAACAACCTCTTTTCTTTCATAATTTCCATTCCTCATTATACAGTATTTTCCCCCGTTCGTCAATAGCTTTTTGCGAAAAAACCGAAGCTTTCCCAAAAAAGAAATGGCTTTTTGGAAATTTCTTTGCAAAAAGAAAAAAATAATTTTGTTTTCAAAAAATCCCTTGCAATCGGGAAGAAACTGTGCTATAATGATACGGTAAAATTTTTAAGAAACGTAAGGAGAATTTTTATGCTGAGTAACGCTGCACTTACTGCCGCTCGCGCGGCGTATGACATCGAGGCGGAATGCCTTGCCGAGATGAAAAATCACTTTGATGAGAATGCCTATTCTGAGGCTGTCGCGCTTCTCGCGAACGCCACCCGCATCGGTGCCGCAGGCTGCGGACATTCGGGCATTGCCTGCCAGCACTTCTGCCATCTGATGTGCTGTATCGAGCGTCCCGCACGCTTCATCTCCCCCGCCGAGGCAATTCACGGCGCAACGGGATTTTTGCAGGAGGGCGACGTAATGGTCTTCGCTTCGCGCGGAGGCTCTACGAAAGAGCTCTTCCCCATTCTTGACATTTGCCACGCAAAGGGCGTCAAGGTCATCACCATCACCGAGAACCTCGATTCTCCCCTTGCCAAGGGTGCAGACGTCGTGCTCAAGCAGTACGTCAACCGCGAAACCGACAAATACAATATGCAGGGAACAACCTCGACGACCGCGCTTTGCATGATCTTCCACGTTCTGCAGACCGCGCTGATCGAGGAAACCGATTACCAGAAAGAACAGTTTGCCGTCATTCATCCGGGCGGTGCCGTCGGCGACCGTCTGACAGGCGGCAAGGGTGTCTGAAATGGGTACGGGAATCGGACGAGCCAAGATTGACCGTCGCAGAGAGGAAATTCTGCATCTGCTCCGCAGTGAGGGAAAGGTGTATATTTCCGACCTTTGTACCCGCTTTGGCACTTCCCCCGTCACGGTTCGCAACGATCTGGACACTCTTGCCGAGGAAGGAAAGCTGATCCGTATGACGGGCGGCGCCGTGGTGCTCCCCGCAGAGCAGGCAAAGCAAGCCGATCTGATCGACCGTCCGGAGCAAAAAAAGGAGATCGCACTTCGCGCCGCGGGAGAGATCCGCGACGGAGATACTCTCTTCATCAATTCTGGTAGCACGGTGGAGCTTTTTGCACAGGCGCTTCGCGATAAAAAAGATCTGAAGATTGTCACGAACTCGCTTCGCATCGCAACCGAACTCGGAGCAATTCCGACCTTCCACGTCATTCTGCTCGGAGGAATGATCAACGCGCACTCGCAATTCACCTTTGGAGAGAACGCGCAGGAGCAGATCATTCGCTTCGGCGCCGACGTTGCCGTGCTTTCGGTAGACGGAATCAGCGAGGACGGAGAGATCACCACCTGCCACGCAGAAGAGGCGATCATTGACCGACTGATGATCCAGCGCGCCTCTCGCGTGCTGATTCTTGCCGACACCGCGAAGATCGGTCGTACAGGCTTCTCGCTCGTTTGCCACCGCGGCGACAAAATTGAAATTCTGACCAATAAAATGTAAAACGAGGTAATCATAATGAAACTGCTGATTGACGACGCCAACGTCGAAAAAATCAAAAAAATTCTCGAATTTTATCCCGTGGACGGTGTCACCACCAACCCCTCAATCCTTGCGAAAGCAAAGAGAAATCCTTACGAGGTACTCAGAGAGATCCGCTCGATCATCGGTGAGGAGGCAGAGCTTCACGCGCAGGTCATTTCGCTGAATGCCGACGATATGATCGACGAGGCGCACGTGATGCAAAAGGAGCTCGGAAAGAGCACCTATATCAAAATTCCAACCATTCCCGATGGACTCAAGGCAATGCAGGTTCTCTCGAAGGAGGGCGTTAAGATCACCGCAACCTCGATCTATACTCCTCTTCAGGCGTGGCTTGCCGCTAAGGCAGGCGCCGATTATGCCGCTCCCTACGTCAACCGCATCGATAACCTCGGTGCCAACGGCGTCGAGCACACGAAGATGATGCAGGATATTTTGCGCGATAAGAGCTGTCATACGAAGATCCTTGCCGCCAGCTTCAAGAACTCCTATCAGGTGCAGGAAATGTGCGCGTACGGCATTGGCGCCGTCACCGTTTCCCCCGAAATCTTTGAAAATCTGATCAAAAACTCTTCGGTCAACGAAGCCGTCACCGCATTTGTCCGCGACTTTGAAAAGCTCTGCGGCAAGGGAAAGACGATGCGTGACTGTATGTAACGGAGGTATTGCTATGAAAATTCTTTCCCCTTCTCTTCTTTCTGCCGACCCGATGAATTTCGGACGCGACCTTCACCGCCTTGAAGAGGCAGGCGCTAAATGGTTTCACGTCGACGTGATGGATGGAACCTTCGTACCGAACTTTTCCTTTGGCTATTCCACGGTTGCCGCCCTCAGAAAGGCGACCGACCGCATTCTTGACGTCCATCTGATGATCGACCGTCCCATCCGCTACGTTGAAAAATTCTGCGACGCGGGCGCGGACTATCTGACCATTCACGTTGAAGCAGACACCCCCGAAAACACCGAAAAGGCGCTCGATATGATCCGCGCTAAGGGTGTTAAAGCAGGACTTGTCATTAAGCCCAAGACCCCCGCTTCCGCGATCGAGCCTTATCTCGAAAAGTGCGACCTCGTGCTCGTCATGACGGTCGAACCCGGCTTTGGCGGACAGAAATTTATGGCGGATATGATGCCGAAGGTCAAGGAGCTTCGAGAGATGCTCGACCGCGTCAATCCCACCTGTCACCTCGAGGTCGACGGCGGCGTTGACCTCGTGACCGCTGAGGTCTGCAAGGAACACGGTGCCGACGTCCTCGTTGCGGGATCTGCGTGCCTTGGCGCTTCCGATATGAAGGCGTTTACCGAGTCCATCGAGAGAGAATAATCTCCAAAAAGAAAAAGTCAAGCGACCGAAATCGCTTGACTTTTTCTTTGTTTCGTTGCTTACTTCTTCAGCGAAGCGATCAAACCGAATACACCGTCCAGAATGATCAAAATTGCGCCGATCATAACAACGACCTCAGCTGCGTTGCCGAATGCAAGGAACAAACCGCAAATGATCGTCAGGCAGGGGAACAGGATGCGAAGCAGTCCCTTTTCCTTGCTCTTGAGCACGTCGATCAGTGCAATCGCACCCTTGACAGCAATCATAATACCGAGCACAAGCAAAACGATCCAAGCAATCGTCCAACCAAGCACGAGAATTACGATACCGATCACCAGGCTGACAACACCGCCAACCCAATTCTTTTTGAGCAGTTCGAGTGCGCCGAATACCACAAATACGATACCTGCAATCGTCATTGCCCAGTTCAAAGCATCACCGGGGAAAATCAGAAGAAGTGCACCGATCACAATGTAGAGAAGCGAAGCGAGTACGCCCGAAGCCTTCAGGGATTTTTTGTTTGCCATAAGAATACATCTCCTTTTATAGTCTATATTTTTATTATAGCAAAACGAAAGAAAAAAGTCAACAAAAATTTGCTCTCTTCCCCTCTCTTTTTTCTTTTTTTGAAAATCCCTTGACAAACTCCGAAAGATTTGATACAATAAGATAGCAAAAAAGCGTTATAGCGGAAAAGAGTAACCCGATTTTCGTTGTTCAGAGAGCCGTCGGTAGGTGCAAGACGGTAAACGGAATCCTGCGAATTCCTTCCGCGAGCTGTGGGCTGAACTCTGCCGCAAGACGGCGAACAGTAGGCTTTACCGGAGGCGACCGTTATCCGCAGAGGTGCTAATTGGCACCCGACGAGGCTCTTGCCGCAAGGCAAGTGCGAAGCAGAGTGGTATCGCGGCATTTGCCGTCCCTGCGCTTTCTCCCCGTGGGAGAGAGGGCGGTTTTTTTATTGTCAAAAATTTTATAAAAATAAAGGAAAGCATTATGAAAGAAAAACTCGAAGCATTGCTCCGCGAGGGTACGGCAAGAATTGAAGCCGCAAAAAGCGAAGCAGAATTGCAAGAAATCAAGGGCTCGCTCCTTGGAAAGCAAGGTAGCATCACCGAGCTCCTCAAGGAAATCCCCAAGCTCGACGTAGCTCTCCGCCCCGAAATGGGTAAGGCGGTCAACAACGTCAAAAATCTTCTCTCCGAGCAGATCGAGGGCAGACGCGAGGCGCTCAAGCTCAAAGCGTCCGAAATTCCGCAGGACTTCGACTGCACCGTTCCCGGCTTTGAGCCGAAGATCGGCGGTCTGCACCCCATCACACAGATGTGCTACGACCTCAACGACGCCTTCCGTTCGATGGGCTTTGAGGTATTCTCGGGTCCCGAGATCACGAGCGAATACTATGCGTTCGACAACCTCAACTTCCCGCCCAATCACCCCGCAAGAGAAAGTATGGACACCTACTGGTTGGAGGGTCACGACACGGGTGCGGCAAACGACAAGCTCTGCCTGCGTCCTCACCTGACGGGCGACAGCGTGCGCTATATGCAGACGCACAAGCCCCCCTACCGCTTCGTTTATCCGGGACGCGTTTACCGTAACGAAACCACCGATGCCCGCCACGAGAGAGCCTTCTTCCAGTACGAAGCACTCATCGTCGATAAGGACTTCACCTACACCGCGGGTAAGGTTATGATCAAGAGCATTCTCTCGAAGGTCTTCGGTCAGGACGTTCCCGTTCGTATGAGAGCAGGCTTCTTCCCCTTCGTTGAACCCGGATTTGAGATCGATATGGGCTGTCTCGTCTGCGGCGGCAAGGGATGTAGCGTTTGTAAGCACGTCGGCTGGATCGAAATTATGCCCGGCGGAACCCCTCATCCCAACGTTCTTCGCGCGGCAGGTCTTGACCCCGACGAGTATACGGGATTCTACGTCAACATCGGTCTTGACCGACTGGTTATGATGCGTTACGGCGTGGACGACGTCCGTCTGTTCCACAGCACCGATCTTCGCTTCTTGAAGCAGTTCCACTAATGCGAAGCGAAAGGAGAAACACACAATGAAATTATCTCTCAATTGGATTAAAGATTACGTCAAGCTCCCCGACGATATGGACCTTTCTCGTCTTGCGTACGACCTGACGATGTCGACCGTCGAGGTCGAGGGCGCAGAAAACCTCGCAGAGCGCTTTGATAAAATTCTCGTGGGCGAGATCTGTGAAGTTCTTCCCCACCCCAATGCCGATAAACTCCGCGTTTGCAAGGTGGACGTCGGAATGGACGAGATCAAGGATATCGTCTGCGGCGGCTCGAACCTTGAGGTCGGAATGAAGGTGGTCGTTGCCTGCCCCGGCGCAATGGTGCGCTGGCACGGTGAGGGCGAGCCCGTCGAGATCAAGAACGCAAAGCTTCGCGGTGTCGCAAGCTTCGGTATGATCTGCGCGTCGGTGGAAGTCGGTCTTGCGGACCTCTTCCCTGCAGACGACCACGAAATTATGGACCTTTCAGCATTTGACATCCCCGCAGGTACGCCGCTTGCCGATGCCCTTGACCTGAACGATATCATTCTTGAGATCGATAACAAGTCGATGACCAACCGCCCCGACCTTTGGGGACACTACGGCATCGCGCGCGAGCTGGCGGCGCTCTACGACCTGCCGCTCGTTGAATTCACCCCCTACGTTCCCGAAACGACGAACACCTACGACGTTCGCATCAAGGACATCGACCGTTGCCCGCGTTATATCGGTGCAAAGATCGAGGGACTCGGTGTCAAGCCCTCTCCGTTCGCAATGCAGAGCCGCATTTGGAGAGTCGGTATGCGTCCGATCAACGCACTCGTCGACGTCACCAACTACGTCATGCTCGCTACGGGACAGCCCACCCACGTATTTGATTCCAACCATATCATCAACCACATCGAGGTCAGACGCGCCGAGGAGGGAGAAAAGCTTCAGCTTCTCAACGACAAGGAGCTGACTCTCTCGAACGACGACCTCGTCATTGCCGACGCCGAGGGCGCGGTCGCGCTCGCAGGCGTTATGGGCGGCGCAAAGGATTCGGTGCTTCCCGAAACCGACAGCGTCATTCTTGAGGTTGCCAACTTCGAGTCGAAGGGCGTTCGCCGCACGGCACTCCGCTACGACAACCGTACCGAGGCTTCCTCGCGTTACGAAAAAGCAGTTGACCCCGAGCGTTGCGATCAGGCACTCTCGATGGCAATGCAGCTCTTCTCGGAGCTCTACCCCGAAATGAAGGTCACCGCATTCAAGGATCTCTATGAGAAGAAGCTCGAGAGAGCGGAAATCGACGTTGAATTTGAATGGCTCGACCGCCGTCTCGGCAAGAGAATTCCGCAGGAAATCGTTGCCAAGAAGCTCGGAACGATGGGCTATGAGGTCACCTTTACCGAAACGGGTATGCACATCGTCGTTCCCACCTGGCGTTCGACGGGCGACGTTTCGATCAAGGCAGACATTATGGAAGAGGTTGCAAGAATGTACGGCTACGAGAATTTCGAAGCCACCACCATCACTACCTCGTTCGACGGAGCAATCAATCAGCTCAGCGTCGACCTTGTCCGCAAGATCAAGGAATATCTCGCGTTCCGTTGCAATATGCAGGAGATCTTCACCTATCCTTGGATGAGTGATGAATTCGTACACGCGCTGATGCCCAACACCGACGGCATTCTCGCCCTCGCAACGCCCCCCTCCCCCACCGAAAAGTACGTTCGTTCCTCTCTGCTCCCGAACATCTGTAAGGCGATCGCAAAGAACGAAAGAAACTTCCCCGAATTCGATATCTTCGAGGAAGCGCAGATCTTCTACGACGGAGACTATACCGAAAATTATGCGGGTGAAAAACTCCCCGCTCAGAAAAAGCACCTTGGATGCGCCTTTGTCGGTTCGCCCGATAAGGTCGCAGAGCTCTTCCGCAACGCCAAGGGCGTGATCGGTGCTATGCCGAGATACACGCATATGGAAGGCTTCACCTTTGAGAAGCTCGAAAAGCCCTATTGGGCAGACGAAACGGTTTGGCTCAATATTATGCTGAACGGAAAGAAGATCGGTGATCTCGCCCTGCTCTCGAAGAAGTCGGCACTCGCGTGCGGTATTAAAGTTCTCTCGGCAGTGCTCGTCGAGTTGGATATGGACGCTCTCGTTCCCTTCAAATCGAGAACCAACCGATTCACCCATGTGCCCGAGTTCCCGAGAAACGACTACGACCTCTCCTTCCTCGTTGACGCAATGACCAAGTGGAGCGATATTTACGCTCTCTTGACCGAAAAGAAGAACGAGCTTCTGCGCGACGTTCAGTTTGTGGACGAATACCGTGGAAAGCAGATTCCCGAGGGCAAGAAGTCGATCACCATTCGACTCGTCATCGGCTCGGATGAAAAGACGCTGACGGGCGAGGAGATCGAAGCAGTCGCAAAGAGCGCTGTCAAGAAGCTCCAGAAGAATCTCGAAGCAGAGTTCCGTATGGCGTAAAGTATGCCAAAGGGCAAGGAGTTTTCCCTTGCCCTTTTTTCAAAAAATCACATTAAATAAGATTGAGTAAAGTTGAATAAAGGAGAAATTGTATGATGAACCAAACCTCTCAAAAATTATCGGTCCGTTGGAGCTATATGGTCATCGGTACGGTTGCGATGCTCTTTGCGGGCGTGCTGTATGCGTGGTCGATCCTGAAGTCACCGCTGTCGGTGGAATTCGGATGGGGAGCGTCGGCACTTGCACTGAACTTTACACTCGCTATGACCTTCTTCTGCATCGGCGGACTTCTAGGCGCACAGATTTCAAAACGCCTCGGTCACCGAATTGCTCTGATCCTCGCAGGCGTGTTGTCTGCCTCGGGATTCGCTCTGACCGCCGTTTTGAAAAACGTTCCCGTCTTCGTGTTGTACGTAACGTACGGAATTCTGGCAGGAATCGGAATCGGAATTGCATACAACGTTGTGATTGGAACCGTAAGCGCTTGGTTTCCCGATAAGAAGGGGCTTTGTTCGGGTTGTCTGATGATGGGATTTGGCGCTTCCGCTCTTGTTTTGGGAAATGCGGCGGATGCGATGTTCAAAAGCGCGCTGGGTTGGCGTATGACCTACGTAATTCTCGGCATTGCTCTTTTCGCGGTGTTGTCCTTGGCAGGACTTCTGCTCAAACGCCCCGATCCCGTCACCGTGTTCCCCAAGCCCACTGCTTCCAAAGCAGTGACGGCAAATAACACGGAAAAGCAGGACTTCACTTCAAAGCAAATGCTCGCCCGTCCGTCGTTTTGGTTGGCATTTATTTGCATCTCGTTTTTAGCCGCCGTTGGAAGCTCGGTCATCAGCTTTGCGAAGGATCTTGCGCTGTCGGTCTCCGCCCCCGAAGCATTGGCGGTTTCCTTGGTCGGTGTGCTTTCGGTATGCAACGGCATCGGACGAATTCTGACGGGTGCGATCTTTGACGTCATCGGTTGTCGTAAAACGATGATTTGCGCAAATCTCCTGACGATTGGTGCCGCTGTCGTAACGCTCGTTGCGGTATCCGTAAATTCTCTGCCGCTATGCATTGTCGGTGTGTGTCTGACGGGAATGTCCTACGGTTCATGCCCCACGATCATGTCAGCATTCACGGCATCCTTCTTTGGAATGAAATATTTCTCGAACAATGTAGCGTTCATGACCTTTAACGCAATGACAGCCTCCTTTATTGCTACGGCGTCAAATAAGGTGTTGGAAGCAACCGGCGGATACACGGTGACGTTTATGATGCTGTTGTGCCTGACCTTGATCGCTCTGGTGATGAATCTGTTCATTCGCAAGCCGTAAACAGAAAAACAAAAAGCAGGGACAACCCCCGACGCTCAAGGTGACAAGGTAACTCCGCTTCGCTTCGTGATCCCCACGCCCTACGCCTGACAAGCAAGCTTGTCGATCTTCGGGCGGGGTATGCGAACTTGCGTTGTTGCAGGCAACAACCAAGCCGAAAATGTCGGCTCGACCAAAAAAGAAACAGGACGGTAAAACCGTCCTGTTTCTTTTTTGGTCGAGGTGACAAGATTCGAACTTGCGACTTCTACGTCCCGAACGTAGCGCTCTACCAAGCTGAGCCACACCTCGTTATTCAATTACTTTGAGCGCCACGCGCTCTCCCTGTTGTGACTAAGCCTCTGTCTTCGTTGCTCGCAACTCGCCAATCGGCAAGTCACTGCCACTCCTTTTTGCTCGCTTCTTCCGCCACCGGCGGCGCTCGCAAACGTCCCCAAGCTGAGCCACACCTCGTTGCCGTGCTTCAACACGCCCGTATATTATACCACCTTCCCTCTCTCTTGTCAAGTCTTTTTTTTATTTTTTTCTTTTCTCCAAAAAATCTTCTCGTCTCTCGCTCCCCCCTCCCTACCAAACGACCAAGTTCGCCCCGTTTCTCCATCATTCTCCCTTGTTCGCATTTTCTTTGTCTCTTTTTACCAAATTTTGCCATTCAATATTGTTACATTTTGTAAATGGTATTTTATGGAAAAAGCTTGAAGTTTTTACCAAAATATGGTAAAATATGTATATCAAGCAAACAATCGATCACAATCTCACAAAGAAAAACGAAGAAAATTTGGAGGAAAGAATGGAAAACAACGCAAAAATACTGATCGCCGACGAAAATCCCGCCGCGCGTCAATCCCTGCTCAGCGAACTGAGACGGGCGGGATACCGAAATGTCGAAGAAGCTGCTAACGGCGAAGAGGCTCTCATTAAGATCGGACGATACCACCCTGACATAGCGATCCTTGACGTCTGGCTCTCCAAGCTCGACGGAATCGGAGTTCTACGCAACTGCAGATCCCTACACTTCGGTCAGGACGTTCCCCCTGCCTTTATCGTCGTGTCGATGGTATCCAATCAAAGCATTTTTATGGAAGCGGCAAACGCGGGCGCGGACCTTTGCCTGCTGAAACCCTACAATATGGAAAGCCTCTGTCAACATATCGACTCTCTGCTCCTTCGCCGTACTGCAACCAAAAATGGAGAGATCGCGGACAGCGATAAATCGCAAGGAGAAGCGCAGGACATCGAAACGCAGGTCACGCGGATCATTCACCAGATCGGTGTCCCAGCGCACATCAAGGGATATCAGTATCTCCGCACGGCAATTCTTCTGACCATCCGCGACAGCGATATGATCAACTCGGTCACAAAGGTGCTCTACCCAAGCGTGGCAAAGAAGTACCAAACGACCACCAGCCGTGTCGAGCGAGCCATTCGCCACGCGATTGAAGTCGCGTGGGACAGAGGCGACGTCGATACGCTCAATTCCTACTTCGGATACACCATTCAGAACAACCGCGGAAAGCCCACAAATTCGGAATTCATCGCAATGATCGCCGATAATCTCCGCCTGAAATACAAATTGTACTAATTCACAAAGCCTCTCTTTTTTTAGGAGAGGCTTTTGTTAAAAATTTAAAAACCCTCTTGACATTATCAGAGCAATGTGGTACAATTTATATGTTGTAATCTATCTATCGAAAAGATAATAAATAGATGAAGAAATCCATCTGTAAAAAAAGAGGGCTGAATTATGAAAAAAATCCATTCTATGTTAGCGATCTTATTGATCCTTACTTCTCTGCTTTCCGTGCTCGTATCCTGCAAGCAGGACGTTACACCTGTCGAAGAGGAAGAGGAGACTACCACCGAAGTTGTTTCGGACGGTAACAAATCCTATCCCTTGACCGAGAAGGACAAGGAAAACATTTACAAAAACGCAATGCAGTACCTCTCCAAAGGTAGTGCAGATCTGGCTTATGACGAGTTCTTAAAGATCCCCGACTACAAAAACGTACCGGAATATCTGGCTCGCTTCACCTACCATTACACCAACGCTTACGAGTACTCTCCCGACAAGGTTGACCACCTCAACAAGTTCGGTTATTCTTACACCAAGTACGGTCAGCCCTTAAAGTTCACTCAGAGAGGCGAAAAGTCTCACGACACTCAGTATGTCTACGACGAGTCCTCCCGTTTCCTGACGATGCTGACCGATAACCCCTACGTTCACCATTACTACTACGATGAGGTTACGGGACTCCGCACAAACTCGACAACGCAGCACGGAACTCAGTTGACCACGACCACCTATCATTACGATGATCCCAGCAACCCCACTCGTTTGACGTCTTACGAAGATGTTGTCACGTCTTCATCTGCGCCTAACGTTGTGATCAGCACCGCTACGATCGAATACACCTACAACGCTCAGGGTAACATCACCAAGGAAACAAAAACCGAAACGGTTCCGAATACCGATCCCGCTCTTGCACCGACCGTTACCGTTATCGAATCGATCTATACCTACAATACAGACGGAACGCTCGCAAGATTCGACGGTTATGACATTCTTGGAAAATACTCCATCGTTTATGAATACGAAAACGGACTTCTGATGAAGGAAACGCTGACGCACGAAGCCGAAGCTCCCACGATCACCAAAGAAAATTACGCATCCTTCACGAATTTCGTTTACAGTCGTACGAGTGAGTATTCCTACAACGAAAAAGGTCTTCTGATCGGAAACGAAGAGCTTTCCAAGGTTTACGAAGATCTTCCGAGAGGATATATCGGTTCCGAGTATCTTCTCTTTAACGAGAAGATCCGTACCTGGCAGTACACGAAGCACGAGATCTACTATAACCCCTACGCATAAGAAACAAGAGCGGCGACCTGCCAATGCAGGTCGCCGTGATTTTTTATTCAAATATTAATAGGTTGCAAATTGCTGATAAATTTCTCGGGTGTCGTCGGTTGAACCTCTCGGAGAGTCGCCGCCTACCTGAACGCAAATAAACAAGGTGCCCGTCACGTCGTTTTCTCCCGCTGTTACAAAGCAATACTTGGGAATTGTTTCATAGCCGGTCTTTCCCGCAATCAGTTTGATATCCGATCCATTTCCTGCGTAATAGGGCGCCGCTCCGCCATACGGATAGGCTTCCAAACGGTTGGTATACCATCCGCTATACGAAGAAAGCGTTCCCTTCTTTGCGCCATTGTTATAAACGTCAAAGAGATATTGCTGATTCGAGGTCAGAACGGTTCTGGCAGCCTCGTTTTTCATTGCCGCTGCCATAATCATTGCCATATCAAAGCAGGTCGTATAGTGATTATCGTGATAAAGTCCTGTACTGTTTTCAAAATGCGTTGTGCCCGAAAGTCCAAGCTGTGCTGCCCGATCGTTCATCATCTGCACAAACGCCGCCTCGCTTCCCGCAATATGCTCAGCAAGTAGCCAGCAAGCGTATGTATCCGAAGCATAGATCACCAAGTGCAACGCATCCTCCACTGTAAGCTGGTCGCCAACCTTCCAACCAGTCAGAATCGACGGCCCTTGCTCCCCTGGGTTGTAGGACGCCTTATATTTGGCATCCATCTCCGCCGTTACGGTCAAAAGCGCCGTCGGATCGGTTGCTTTTTCGCAAGCAACGAGCAAGGTCATTACCTTAGTCATCGATGCGGGATATACCTTTTCACTGCCGTTCTTCTCTGCCACGGCGCGCCCGTTCGTTACGTCGATCAGCGCCGCCGCCTGAGATTCGGTGGAGATCTGCGCTACGTTATCAAACGAATAGGACGAAGCGGAGCTCGTCGTACACGGAAGTCGAATGGCTGTTTTTTGCTTAATGCCGCTCGGGGGGGCAATCGGTTGCGTCTGTGCCTGTCCCGCATCCTTCTTTCCTCCACCATCTCCTCCGTCCTCCTCGACGCGTTCGGTCGGAGCGACAAGCAGAGCGATGCAAAGAATCATCAAGCTGATCACGAGAAGCACGACCGTGACAACCGTCGTGATCACAAGCCCCTTTGGCGGAGCACATTTTTTCGGCAAGCGGATCGGACGCCCTACAAACCGTTGCGGCTGTGGCGGCGATACCTTCGTCGTTGGCGTCGTTTTATGTTGGTTCATCGTTGATATATCCTTTTCTTTTCTGAGATTTCCGTATTTTTATTGTATCATATTTCAACTGGAAATTCAATAGTGTAAAATATTTTATTTTCGGTTTTCTTTTAACGAGCAAATGGGAGCGACGTTGTCGCTCCCATTTGCTGCTTATCTATTCCTCATACAGCAGTTGCTGTGCTTTGACCTGAATGGTTTTATATAAAAATTTATACGAAATCCCATTGGGAAAATGAGTGATAGGTGTTGCAAAATCTTATTTTGCGTAATCTACAGCACGGCTCTCGCGGATCAGATTGATCTTGATCTGTCCGGGATACTTAACCTCTTCCTGAATCTTCGCTGCCATCTCGCGCGCGATCAGCTTCATGCCGTCATCGTTGACCTCTTCGGGCTTGACCATAACGCGGATCTCGCGTCCTGCCTGTACGGCAAACGCTTTATCCACACCCTGGAAGCTCTTAGCGATCTCCTCGATCTTCTCGAGTCGTTTAATGTAGTTTTCCAGATCCTCGCGGCGAGCACCGGGACGGGCAGCGGAAATGGCATCCGCAGCCTGAACGATCACTGCCGTCATCGTCTGAGGCTCTACGTCGCCGTGATGCGCCTCGATTGCGTGAATCACTTCGCGACTTTCCTTATACTTCTTTGCAAGGTTCACACCAAGCTCGGTGTGCGTTCCTTCCATTTCGTGCGTCTGCGCCTTTCCGATATCGTGCAGAAGTCCTGCGCGCTTTGCGGTTGCGCTGTCAATGCCAAGCTCGTCTGCGATCATACCCGCGATCAGTGAAACCTCGATCGAGTGCTTGAGCACGTTCTGACCGTAGCTGGTTCTGTACTTCAGTCGACCAAGCATACGAACAAGCTCGGGATGGATTCCGTGAATACCGACGTCGAACGTTGCGCGCTCACCCGCCTGCTTAATGCCTGCCTCGACCTCTTTGGTCGCCTTTTCCACGGTTTCTTCAATTCTGGTGGGATGAATTCGTCCGTCCGAGATCAGCTTTTCGAGCGTCTGGCGGGCGATTTCTCTACGTACGGGATCAAAGCCCGAAAGCGTAATGGCTTCGGGAGTATCGTCGATAATAAGCTCCACACCCGTCAGCTTTTCGAGCATCTGAATGTTTCTTCCCTCTCGACCGATAATTCGTCCCTTCATATCCTCGTTGGGCAGGGACACGACCGACACCGTGCTTTCCGCTACGTGGTCTGCCGCACATCTCTGAATTGCCAGAGAAATAATGTTTTTCGCCTTGGTATCGGCTTCTTCCTTGAACTGTGCTTCAAGATCCGACATTCTCTGCGCCAGCTCGTGCTTGATCGCAGATTCGACTCTCGAAAGCAGTTCTTCCTTTGCTTCTTCCGCGGAAATTCCCGAAATCTCTTCGAGAATGACCATTTCCTTTGCGCGAAGCTCCTCGATCTGTCCGCGAAGCTCTTCGTTTTCCTTCAGCTTCTTATCGAGTTGTTCATTCTTCTTCTCAAGATTTTCGGTCTTCTTGTCCAGATTTTCTTCCTTCTGGGTCAAGCGTCGCTCCATTCTGGAAATTTCCGAACGGCGTTCCTTGAGTTCTTTCTCTGCTTCGTTGCGTTGCTTGAGAATTTCTTCCTTCGCGCTGAGCAGGGCTTCCTTGCGCTGCGTTTCGGCGGCTTTGGCACCTTCCTCGCGAATTCGCTTTGCTTCCGCTTCCGCCGAACCGATCTCGGCTTCCGCTTTCGTTTGACGCCGTTTATAGCCTGCCTTAAAACACACAGCACTGCTCGCTATGCCAACGACAGCTACTCCGGCGGTAACAATCCACTCTACCAATAAAAACACCTCCTTTGTTTTATTCTGTTATCAATGATTGTTAGGTATCAAAAATATATAATATCGGCATTTTAGATACACATTATTATTTTACACGATTTTTGGCAATTTGTCAAGTTCTTTTTCACGAAACCACCCAAGTTCAATAAAAAAACACAAACATTCTTGACAAAAATGCAAAAATCGTGTATCATAAAAATAATCAAAAATAATTGTTTGATAGAGGTTTTTATGAAAAAAATCATTGTATCTCTGCTTTTGATTCTCTGCCTTCTTCTACCGACGTTGCTGATCGCGTGCGACGACACAGCAACACCGCCGACCGAGGAAGAAAGTTCCGAAGAATCCACCACGCTCGCGGACGTCCCGCAAAACACGCCGAGCACGCCCGACAAGCCCAATCAGCCGAACGAGCCGAGCGAGCCGAATTCTCCCGAGAAGCCTTTACCGGAAGAACCCGACCCCAGCCTGTCTTATCCCCGCCCCTCCAACGTCTACACCTATCCCCTCACTGAGCAGACGCAGGGCATTAAGGTGCTTGGCGAACGTCGCGCGAAGCTGGACGGCTGTATCTCGATGGACTGGACAGGCTCCGGCATTGAATTCAACGCAGATCTGAACACCGTGTCCACCGTTTCCTTTGTCGCAAAGGCAAGTGCTCCCTGCTATTACAAGGCATACGTCGACGGAAAGCTTCATAAGAACGGCACCTCGGATTATTTTACCGTAGGGACCGATGACACAACGATCGAGCTCAAGAACGTCCCCTACGGTAAGCACGTCATCCGTCTTGTCAAAGCAACCGGCTACACTCTTGCTCTTTCTCAGCTCTATTCGGTCACGCTCGACGGAACGATCAGCGAAACAGCACCCGCAAAGAATGATCTTTACATCGAATTTCTCGGCGACAGTATCTCCTGCGGTTGGGGCATTATGGGCAACTACGACGGCGGTTATGAATCGCAAGACGGAACGCAGGCATATCCCTACCGTCTGGCACAACGCCTGAATGCCGATTACGCTATTCTCGGACTTTCGGGAAGGGGCGTCATTTACGGAACTCCCAATTTTGACAAGAATTATCTGCACGCAAGTCCGAGCCGCTCCTCCGCTGAACATAATTTCTCAAGGCAGGCAGATATCGTCATCATCAACCTCGGAACCAACGAGCAAGGAAATAACGCAAGTTCTACGGATTTTGGTGCAGGCTACCTCCGACTCCTTGAGACGATTTTCCAAAAGAACGGTGACGACTGCGTCGTCTACTGTCTGTGGGGCGCGATGAATGGTGCGTACAACGCGCGAATTCAAAACGCCATCGACACCTATCTGGCAAGCCATTCGACAGCACAGATCTATGAGCTGGAGCTGGAACGCTCGACAACCCCCGGCGGCTCTCCCTCGTGGGGGCACCCCGGCTACGGCGACAACACCAAATACGTCTTTGCCCTCGAAGCCTTACTCAATGAAACCTATTTTGCCAATTAAAGAATAAAAAAGAACCGTCCAAATCGGACGGTTCTTTTTTATTGGTTGATTAGCCAAGCTTTGCCTGGTTGATCTTAATGCCGGGGCCCATCGTGCTTGCGATAACGCAGCTCTTAATGTACTGACCCTTAGCAGCGGCGGGCTTTGCCTTGATGACAGCGCCAACCAGCGTGTTGAAGTTCTCGGTGAGCTTCTCTACACCGAAGGAAGCCTTACCGATGGGGCAGTGGATGATGTTGGTCTTGTCAAGACGGTATTCGATCTTACCTTCCTTAGCTTCCTTAACTGCACGAGCTACGTCGGGAGTTACGGTTCCAGCCTTGGGGTTAGGCATCAAGCCCTTGGGACCCAGAACCTTACCGAGACGACCGATCACGCCCATCATGTCGGGGGTAGCGATCACAACGTCGAACTCGAACCAGTTCTCAGCCTGGATCTTGGTTACGA
>JAGBSP010000013.1 GCA_017631855.1 Clostridia bacterium
CAGCCTTCGGCTGCCACCTCTCCCGGAGTGAGAGGCTTTTTAGTTCTTACTGCCAAAGATTATGCTATCCCTCGCCACACTATCTAAAGGCTCGCCCTTTGGGAGAGCTCCCGACGAAGTCGGGTGAGATGGCTACTTTGCGATAAAGCCCTCTCCGTCAGCCTTCGGCTGCCACCTCTCCCGGAGTGAGAGGCTTTTTAGTTCTTACTGCCAAAGATTATGCTATCCCTCGCCACACTATCTAAAGGCTCGCCCTTTGGGAGAGCTCCCGCGTAGCGGGTGAGAGGGTGTTTTCCTCTTATTTCTTTGCTCTTGCGGCGATATACCAGCGGTCGGTGGTATCTGTGGGGGTGGAAAAATCGAAGTCGGAGAAGAAGCCGATGAGTTCAAAGCCGTTTTTCTCGAGAAGCCTTGTGATCGTTTCTCTTTGGTAGCATCTCTCCTGCTGATGCTCCTCGGAGCGATCGTAGCGTCCGTCCTCGTCCTCCTCAAAGAGGGTCAGATAGAAATCACAGATGCCGCTCTCTTTGTCGTATTCGTTCTGCCAGCCGAGAAAGCTATTCTCGTCCTCGAGAATGTAGGCTTCGTTGCCGTAGACCGTTTCAAATTTATGAGGGGTATTGAGGTCAAAGAGGAAGAGTCCGTCGGGGTCAAGGTAATTGTGCACCGTTCGGAAGGTCTTTTGGACGTCCTCCTCGGTCAAAAGATAGTTGATGCTATCCAGACAGCAGACGACCGCGCCCACCGTGCCGTAAAGCTCAAAGTTGCGCATATCCTGACAGAGATAGAGAATCCCGTCGTCTGCCGTTTTTTGCGCGTACGCCTCGGAGAGCATTTCTCCGCTTCCGTCCACGCCGATCATATCGTAGCCTCGCGCGGCGAGTGCTCTTGTCATTCGTCCCGTGCCGCAGGCGAGGTCGAGGAGAAGCTCGGGGCGCTTTGCGAGAAATTTCTCAAAGCACGCTTCAAAAAAGTCTGCCCACGCCTCGTAGTCGATGGGCGCTCCCATTTGTTCGTAAACTCTTGCGATGGCGTCGTAGCCCTCGCATCCGTATTCCTTACTCATTTTATAATATCCTTTTCCATTACGGTAAAAATTCGGTCGATATTACCCGCACCCATCACGATCACAGCGTCGCCCTCGCAAAGCTCTTCTCGGAGCATCTCTGCGGCTCTCTCAAGGCTACCCGCATACGCCGCCTTCTCGCCGACGCGCTCCGCGAGAAGTGCCGAGCTGACGCCCAGCGTATTCGTTTCTCTTGCGGCATAAATATCGACAAAAAGCACGCGATCGGCATCACCGAAGGCGGTGGTAAATTCGTCAAGCAGTGCCGCGGTACGGGAATAGGTATGCGGCTGATAGACACAGAAGAGGCGTCCTCCGTCCGCTGGAATTGCCCGCGCACCGTGAAGTGTGGCGCGGATCTCGGTGGGGTGATGTCCGTAGTCGTCGTAGACCTCGGCACCCTGCATTCTTCCCTTGCGTTCCATTCTCCGCTTCGCGCCCGCAAAGCTCAGAAGTCCCTTTGCGATCTGCTCGGGAGAAAGACCCGCGAGTCGGCAAACGGCGGCGGTGGCAAGCGCATTATAGATCTGATGCCGTCCGACGACACCGAGCGAGATTCGGCAGAGCGTCTCTCCGCGCTCTACGAGGTCAAAGGACCAGCGTCCGCGCTCACACGCGAGGTGTTTGGCGACGTAATCGTTCTGATCGTTTTCAAGTCCGAAGCGAATGATCGTTCCCTCGTAGTCCGAGAGCGCCCTCGTTACCTCTTCGTCGTCGCCGTTGACCACGGCAGTTCCGTCCTTACCCGTTTTTGCCGCATAGGAGGCAAACGAGGCTCGGATCTGTTCCATACTGTGGAAATAGTCGACGTGATCCATTTCGATATTGAGGATCACCGCGATATTCGGGTTAAAATCGAGGAAGGAGTCCATATACTCGCACGCCTCGAAGACGAAATTCTCGCTTCTGCCAAGGCAGTACGCGCCGCCCATCCGAGACAGCTCCGCGCCCGAGAGGACGGTGGGATCGCTCCCCGCGTCCAGAAGCACCTGCGCGACCATCGAGGTACAGGAGCTTTTTCCGTGCATTCCCGAGATGCCGATGCGTCGGGGGAATTCCATCATCAGATAGCCGAGATAGTCTGCGCGTGAGATGAGCGGAATGCCCCTCTCCATCGCACGCAGATATTCCTCGTTATCGGGCGAGATCGCCACGGTATAAACGACGGCGTCGTAGCCGTCGACGTTTTCTTTTTGATGCCCGTAAAAGACGCTAAGACCTTCGCGCTCGAGGCGTTCGGTCAGCGCCGTTTTCGTACGGTCCGAGCCGCCGACGGCAAATCCGCGGCGATGTGTCAGAAGCGCGAGCGAGGACATATTGATGCCTCCGATGCCGATAAAAAAGACGCTCCCAGCACCGCTGAGCATCTCTCCGATGCGCTCCGCGCCAAAGTGTGTATTCGGTGTTGCCATAACCCCTCCCGATCGTCGAATTTTCACGGCAAATCGCGTATTTTGCGAAGCAAAAGGAACGCTGTCGAGCCGTGTCAAAAAGATTCGTACACGTTCACAGAAAAAACAAAAAACCGTTGTATATCCGTCAAAATCCTATTGTATAATATTAGTACCCAAAAGAAA
>JAGBSP010000014.1 GCA_017631855.1 Clostridia bacterium
CCCACGGGACCCATTTATGGGTAGTAAGTAACAATTGCATGGCTGGCAGGCCAATCTAACGCGCACTTGTGCGTAGCCAGTAGTATTAGGGCTATGCCCGAAACTGAAATACCCCCCGTTATACGGGGGGATGTTTATTTTTTGAAACTTTTTCGAAAACCTATTGACAAATCCCCAGATTGTGCTATAATGCAAATGATTTCAAATGGTGATCCCCCGAAAGGAGAGAGTATGAAAGATTTAACGCAAGGAAATATGTATAAAAACTTTTTCCTGTTTTCAATCCCGATCGTTCTGTCGTCACTTCTTTCCTCTGCATTCAATACCATCAACTCGTCAATTGCAGGACTCTACCTCGGTGCCGAGGGTCTTGCCGCCACAAGTGCCGCTCTTCCGCTTTTGAACGTAATTGACTCGCTCTTTTTCGGTCACGCTTACGGTCTCTCGGTATTCTCCGCCAATCTCTTTGGCTCAAAAGATTACGAAAAGCTCAAGCGAACGATCTATGCCAACGTCTTTCTGACCTTCGGTGCCGCCGCAGTTCTCTTTTTGATTGCCGCCATTTTCAGCGAACCGATTCTTCATCTTTTGAATGTGGAAGATAAAATCTTTGACGACACGCAAAAATATTTCTGCATCGTCGGAGTTTCTATGGTATTCTCGCTCTCCGCGCACATGTTCGTCACCTGCTGTCACGCGATGGGAGAAACGAAATTTCCTTTGTATCTTTCGTTCGCCTCGTCGGTACTGCACCTCATCGGAAGCATTCTGGTGGTTGCCGTATGGAACTTCGGTGTGGTTGGTATTGCCGTAAAATCCTTAGTGCTCAACGCGCTTGTGATGGGTTGCTATTGGCTTCGCTTCCGAAAATATTTCCGTCAGCTCGGTGTTGGAACCAAGATTCCGCGAATTCATTGGAAAGATATCAAGCCGATCTTCTCTTACAGCCTGCCGAATATGTTTCAGCAGAGCGCGATGTACGTTGCCGCTCTCCTAATCGCTCCCGTGCAGAACGGACTCGGCTATCTTGCTCTTGCAGCCATCTCGGTTGCGGGAAAGATTCAGAACATTCTTTCCTCGTTCTATTATTCCGCATCCAAAACGGCAAGCAACTACATTGCACAATGTGTGGGTGCGCAAAAATTCCACAAGATCAAAAAAGCGGTAGTTGCCGCACTGGTGCAAGGATTCATCTTCTTCGCAGTGCTCTTCATTCCCATCTTCCTCTTCCCCGATTTTGTGGCGGGCGTCTTTATCCGACAGAGCGAAGAGCCTGAGGTATTCAACTACATTATTCTTTATATCCGCACTTATCTTCCCTTCCTTTGTCTGCACGTGTTCTGCGGCATCTTCCATTCGATCCTTCGCGGTCTCAAATCCAATGCCCACCTCATCGTTTCCTCGATGATCGGCGCGTTTGGAAAGATGGCGTTTGCGATGCTCTTAGCACCGAGCTTTGGCGTACAAGGTATTTTTGCCGCAAGCGCGCTCGGTTGGGGTCTCGAATGTATTTATGTTACCGTTCTCTGCGTGACGGGACTTTGGGTACCCTCTCCTCTGCGGTACAAGGTATTGAACCGAAAAAAGAAAGAGCGCAAGGCTCTCTCCGAAGAAACAAAAACAGCGTAACCGTCACGGTTACGCTGTTTCTTTTAATTTTGTGCGGCAAGATATTCTTCAAGGCAAATTCCTTTTTCATAAATCTCGGTTGCCGCTTCAAGTCCTACGAAGCGATAGTGCCACGACTCGTAGCTGTAACCCGTAATATCGACCTTATCCTTGTCGTATCGCAGAACAAAGCCGAAGCGGTGCGCATTGTGCGAGAGCCACTCAAAGGCGGGCGTTCCCTCAAACGAGTTGTTCAGCTCATTCATCGTCGAGGTCAGAAAGTCGATGCAAAGTCCCGTTTGATGCTCACTCGTTCCTGGCGCTGCCGAATAGGTGAGAACCTCCGCATAGATCTGCTCGTCGGTCCAGGTTGGATGCTTTGCCTTCTCCTGCTGATAATAGGTGACGTGGAAGAGCTCATACTGTCTTTTATACGAACGGTACGCACTCGTAACCATTACGTCGGTCACGCCAACCTCCGCCATCTCGAGCATCATTGCCTCCAGCGCTCTTGCCGCGTGGGCGTCAAGATAAAGAATTCTCTTGTTGGCGGTAGCGACGGTGATCTCCTCCAAGGCGGGAACAAAGTCCTCGCCAAGCGGCGTTTGCTTGTTGGCAAGCAGAAGATTTTCGGTTTGAATGCTCTCAAGATATGGCTCAATATCGATCAGATACGAATATTCGTAGGTTTTCTCTCCCGGCTCGGGAAGCACGGTAAACGATCCGACGTCAAAGAGAAGCGTTGCCGCAATCGGCTGTTTCTCCTCGTCAAGGATATCGGTATAGGTGCGGCGGAAGGAAAGAATATTTTCCTCATCGTTCCACCGAAGCTGTAATCCATCCATCACACATTCCTTTAAAAATCGGTAGGGTACGTAACATTTGTCCTTTGTAAGAATTGCCTTGGCGGGAAGTTCTTCATTTCCTCGAAATTCCTTGACAATCATTTCTACGAGCTTTCCGTTGATACGCGCAAATTCACTGTCGTTTTCAAAGCGAAGAAAAGTTCCGCTTCGCGAAGCGAACTGCATATACTCGGTCGAACCGCTGACAATGAGGTCGGCAAAGGGCGCGATCGCACGCAGATCGACATAGAGCACCCCATCGCGCACCATCTCATCGTACGGCACGGTAAAGGGCTTCTCTTCTCCGATCTCGACGGTGATGTCCGACGTATTCGGGCGGCTCGTCGCAAACGAGATCATTCCCGCAATGCCGAAACCGATGCCCACCAGCATCGCAAGCAGAATCACGATCGCAGAGGCAACAACCAGTTTATTCTTGCGGGCAAAGCGTCCGAGCTTCGCCTTTTCCGACTGATCGCGCGGCGGAAGCTGACTGCGATCCTCGGTCTTTTCCCTTGCGGCGCGAATCAGTTGAATCTCCTCGAAAGAGAGCGCTTCGATCGGCTCTTGCTCGATTTCGGGCAGATGCTTGTTTTTTCGTTTCATTGTGCGCTCCTTTCGTGTTTTTTGATGCCTTTACGGCTTATTTTCGATGATGATAAAGAAGGGCGAGGTCGGTGAATTGAGAATGTTGATTCTCGTTGCGCAGACCTTATAGCGGGAAAGCGATGCAAGATATTCGCAGATCATTTTTCCCTCTGCCTCTCCCTCGGCGTGTCCGGGATAGACCGCCACGAGAATAATGGCGTCGCGATCCATCAGATCGATCGCCGCTTCAATGGCGGGGAGCGTCGTTTCGCGCATCGTCGTTACCGTTTTGTCGCTTCCCGGCAAATATCCGAGATTGAACATGCCCGCCTTGATCTTCGTATCCACGTATTGCTTGACGTTGTGGTGCGAATCGTGAATGAGCGTATAATTTTCGGGGCAACCGACCTCCGAAAGATGCTTTCTCGTCGAGGTGAGCGCCATCTCTTGTACGTCAAAGGCGTACACGTGTCCGCTCTCTCCGACCGTTTTGGAAAGGAACTCAGTGTCGTGTCCGTTGCCCATCGTAAAGTCGACGGCAACGTCTCCCTCTTTCAAATGCGTCAGAATAAAATGCTTTTGTAAATCCAACAGATCGATCATACTCTATCCTTATCTTTATTGTTTTTTCTTTTCGGGCGGACGGTGCAAGTCGCTCCTCAAGAAGCGCATCGCACGCTCCACAGCGTCCTTCGAGTCATACCACGGCTCTTCGTCGTAGCGGTAATCGAATTTTTTGCAGAACCAGCTGACGTCCTCCGCAAGCTTTTCCATATACGGCTCGACGACCGCGGCGCACGCCTTCTGAAATTCGGGGAATTTCTTTTTTCCAAGGTCGTAGGACGCACACTCGAGAAGTCGGCGATAGTGCGGCAGACAGAAATAAGGCTGTGCCGCAAGCTTTTTTCGAAATTCCTCGTCGCGATCCCAGAGAAGCACCGCCGTTTCGATCATATGCTCAAAATTAAATTCGATGCGTCGGCAGACGTAGCAGCTCTTCTCCAGAGCGTCAATTCGCTTCATTGCCTTCTGTCCGGGGGCGGAAAAGAGCTTTCCGTCACGGATCTCGCCCGAGAGCTCGTTCAGATGGCTCTCGAGCGTCAGCGCCATTCCGAGTCGGTTCTTGCGTACGAACATCATATCGTAATGCGTACGACAAAAGCCTTCTTTATTCGTTTGAATGCGCACGTCGGGCTCCATCATCGACGCGCCGAGAATCAGGTCGAGCTCGTCGTCCTCCAGCTTGTTATACAGGGTACAAAAGGGACAGCCGCACGATGGGTCGGCGGCGGAGGCTTCAAACGCCTCGTTGACGGGAATGGTATAGATCTGTTCCATCAAAATTCTCCTCAAAAATCTTCAAAATCCCATTGTCAGGGTCAAAAAGATGTGTTATAATTATACCATACTTCTCCCCCCTTTTCAAGACCTTTTTTCTCGTTTTATCTGCAAGGGGGAGTAAAAATCAGCGAAAGGATTTTTCAAAATGGACCCCAAGGACTACACGGTTTGCCGCATTGAGGGTGAATACGCAATTCTGCGTGACGACGAGAGCGGCGAGGAGCTCTTTATCGCAATGGCTCTGCTCCCTCTCGGTATCAATATTGACACAAAGCTTCATTATGAAATGATGGAGTACACCATACGCCAATGAACATCCAGCTTTCCGATCACTTTACCTATCCCCGTCTGCTTCGCTTTGTTCTTCCATCGATCGTTATGATGATCTTCACCTCAATTTACGGCGTGGTGGACGGACTGTTCGTTTCCAACTTTGTTGGAAAAACGCCCTTTGCGGCGGTAAATCTCATTATGCCCTTCCTGATGCTGTTCGGCGCGCTCGGCTTTATGCTCGGCGCGGGCGGAAGCGCCATCGTGGCAAAGCACCTCGGAGAGGGAGAGCGCGAGCGCGCGGTTTCCGTCTTCTCGATGCTGACCTGTGTTACGGTGGGATGCGGCATTCTTTTGACGATCGTCGGACTCTTCGCCATCCGCCCTGTGGCAGTGCTGCTCGGTGCGACGGGAGAGATGCTCGAATACTGCGTTTCGTACGGTCGTATCATTCTTTTGGCAATGTCGGCATTTATGCTTCAAAATCTCTTCCAAAGCTTTTTGGTAACTGCCGAGCGTCCGCAATTCGGACTTTACGTTACGGTCGCGGCGGGC
This sequence comes from Clostridia bacterium, assembly GCA_017631855.1. Lineage (GTDB taxonomy): Bacteria > Bacillota > Clostridia > Oscillospirales > CAG-272 > HGM12713. Next base: position 5,208 of record JAGBSP010000014.1, read on the forward strand.
GTGACGAATATCGTGCTTGATTTTCTCTTTATTGCCGTGTTCTCGTGGGGCGTCGTCGGAGCGGCTGCCGCAACGGCAATCAGCCAAGCGGTGGGCGGACTCGTTCCCCTCGTTTATTTTCTTCACCCAAAAAACAAAAGTCTGCTTCGTCTGAGAAAACCGACCTTTGACGGACACGCGCTTCTTCACGCTTGTACCAACGGCTCCTCGGAGCTGATGACCAATCTCTCGCTCTCGCTTGCCAATATGCTTTATAATTATCAGTTGATGAGAATGGTGGGCGAGGACGGAATTGCCGCCTTTGGCGTGGTGATGTACGTCAGCTTTATCTTTATTACCGTCTTTATCGGTTATTCGATCGGCTCGGCTCCCATCATCAGCTATCATTACGGCGCAAAAAATTGCGAAGAGCTCAAGGGTCTTTTTCGGAAGAGCCTTGTTTTGATGAGTGTGTTCGGTGCCGCAATGGTAACCCTTGCCGTACTGCTTGCCAAACCCTTCTCCTCCTTCTTTGTCGGCTACGACGAGGAACTGTTAGCGCTGACGACACGCGGCTTTATCCTCTATTCCCTTTCCTACCTTGTGCTCGGCGTTAACATTTTTGCTTCGTCATTTTTCACGGCACTCGGCAACGGGGGCGTTTCGGCAATACTGTCTTTCCTAAGGCTCTTCGTGTTTCAAGTCGTTACGCTTCTGGTCTTTCCAATCTTCCTCGGTGTGGACGGAATCTGGTCAAGCATCATTGGTTCGGAAATTCTCGCTCTTGGAATGTCAACCTATTTCTTCCTTGGGCAGAGAAAGAAATACGGATATTAACCCCTGCGCTTTGGTATACCTGCGATAAAGCAGATTTTATGTAAAACAGATTTGGCGTTGTGTTCTTCAAAACACAACGCCAAATTGTTTTAAAATACAATTTTAGCAAGTCCGGCTTCTGATGTTTCTTTGTAGGGCGCAGATAGATCTCGTCCCGTTTCTTTCATAGTTTTGATCACTTTATCAAAAGAAATTTTACGCGAGTCCCACAAAAAGCTTGCAAGACTTACTGCGTTAATAGCACGCATGGCAGCAACGGCGTTTCGCTCAATACATGGAATTTGAACAAGACCGCAGATCGGATCGCAAGTGAGTCCAAGATGATGTTCGATGGCGATTTCAGCAGCATATTCGATTTTTTCAATGTCGAGCAAAAATAATTCTCCCAACGCTGCTGCCGCCATCGCACATGCACTGCCGATTTCTGCTTGACAACCACATTCTGCCCCCGAAATCGATGCGTTTGTTTTAATCAAATTGCCAACAACGCCCGCAGTAATAAGCGCTTGCAAAATTTGTCGATCGCTATATCCGTTTTTTTGCTGTTGATAATAAAGTACTGCGGGTAACACACCCGCAGCACCACATGTAGGTGCTGTTACGATTTGCTCACCTGATGCGTTTTGTTCACTAACCGCAAACGCAAATGCACAAACCATACGGTTTTCACGTGTTTCCGCACTTTCATCTATGTGCTGGCTGAGAAAGAGAGATTTTGCCTTTTTCTTTACCGACAGTCCTCCCGGTAAGACGCCCTCATCTTCAAGACCGCAAACAATAGAAGTCTTCATAACATTCCAAACTCGATTCATATACTCCCAGAAGTCAGGATTTTCCCGTTCTACAGCATATTGCCACAGACGAATGGAATGTGTCTTACAGTAAGATGCAATGTCACTGAATGTATGCTCACGATATATATTCGGCGTTTGAACTATGCTTTCGTTTTCAAACAAAACACTTCCTCCGCCAATACTCATTACTCGTGCTTTTATTATCTCAATTCCACATTTCAATCCGATGATATCCATGGTGTTGGGATGTGGAATATCCGTTTTTGTAAAATTAAAAACGACATCACATGGAAAAGGTGAAAACGTTTTTTTAATGACTTTGTCTGTACCGTGTCCTTTACCTGTTTTTGCAAGTGATCCATACAAAACAACTTGAAATTCATTAATTTCAGGATGTTGCTCCATAAATACTTTACAAGCTCGTTCGGGGCCCATAGTATGCGAACTTGAAGGACCTTTCCCAATCTTGAAAAGCTCAACAAGCGATTTCATGCCCTGAATTTCTTCTTTTTTTGTTTCAGCCGTAGATAAAAAATCCTCTATGTTTGCGCCAAAGATCTGTGCCAATGCTATGAGATGATTTGCAGAAGGTTGTGAATATCCTAATTCCCATTTTGAAATTGCCCGATCACTGATTCCGAGAAGCCGAGACAATTCTTGCTGTGATAATCCTTGACGCATTCGTAAGTCTTTTATTTTTTTTGGTTCAATTTTTTGCATGTCGCTATCCTTACTATCAATAATTTATTTGTATCCTATTATATTATACATAAAATCAGCCCAACTATAAATAACTTTTTCAAAAAAAACTGCAAAATATCTCAACTGTCGGTTGAGTGCCATAATTTTAGCGTAAAAAATAAGTATTTGTGTCCACAAATGCAAAATACGGCATACCTCTTTTGAGATATACCGTATTTTTGAACACTGTCCTTTAGGGTACAACCCCTTGCGGTGTTCTTTTTTTATTCTTCGTCATCCTCTTGTTCCGAGGATTTTTCGAGCTGTGCCTTGAGCATCATATCCTTGACCTTCATCAGTCTTGTGGTATTTCCGCGCTCGTTTTCGTCGAGCTTCATTTTGATCGACTTCATTGCCGCAAGATACTGAGGCATCATAATATACTCGAGCGCATTGACGCGGCGACGCGTTCTTTCGATCTCTTCCGCAAGCAGCTGTGCCCGCTTTTCGAGCTCTGCCATACGGAGAATATCGCCAAGAACACCGCCGAGCTCGCGAATTGACGTATCGAGCTCTCCCGAGGTAAAGGCAAAGCCGTAATTCAGTCCGTCTCGGAGATTCTCCCCCGAAAGCTTCATATCAAAGACGGGAACGGTAACGCTCATCACGTTCTGATACGATACCGAAATACTCGCCTCGCTTTTCGGACAGATCAAGGCTTCCTCAAGGAGCTTCGGATTTCCCGACGCGCTGGCTACGGTAAAGCCGCGGTAGAATTTGTCAAGAGCGAGCTCGACTCTCTCCCGAAGCTTTTTGTCTTCGCGTACAACGTCGAGAAACTGCTTCATCAGCTCGTCGCGCTTATCCTTGAGCAGCTTATGTCCTCGGCGGGCAGTCGTATACCGTCCCTGCAGCTTTTTGAGCTCCATTCGGGTCGGATTGACTCTGATTTCTGCCATATTCGTTGATCCTTTCTTCGGACTTCTTACCTTTTTTTACTTCGTTTTCCAGTACTTATCCACAAGCTCGGGCTTAATTCTCTTCATTTCGCTCTTCGGCAAAATCGAGAGAAGCTCCCATCCGAGATCGAGCGTTTCCTCGATGCTTCGGTTCTCATAGAATCCCTGATTGATATACTTTTCCTCAAAGGCGTCGGCAAATTTCGCATAAAGGCGGTCCATCGGCGTCAGTGCCGCCTCTCCAAGTACCACCATCAGCTCCTTGGCTTCCTTACCTCTTGCATAGCTCGAGAAAAGCTGGTTCATCGTACCCGCGTGATCCTCGCGCGTCTTACCCGCGCCGATTCCCTTGTCCTTCAGACGCGAGAGCGACGGAAGCACGTCAACGGGCGGCATATAGCCCTTGCGGTACATCTCACGCGACAGAATAATCTGTCCCTCGGTGATATATCCCGTCAGGTCGGGGATGGGGTGAGTCTTATCGTCCTCGGGCATTGTGAGAATCGGGATCATCGTGATCGAGCCCTCCGAGCCCATCTTTCTGCCCGCTCTTTCGTACATCGTAGCAAGGTCGGTATAAAGATATCCGGGGTAACCGCGGCGACCGGGAACTTCCTTACGCGCGGCGGAAACCTCGCGGAGCGCCTCGGCGTAGTTCGTAATATCGGTGATAATCACGAGTACGTGCATATCGCACTCAAACGCAAGATACTCGGCGGCGGTCAGCGCCATACGCGGCGTGGAGATACGCTCGATGGCGGCGTCGGACGCGAGATTGATAAAGAGCACGGTGCGGTCGATCGCTCCCGTTTTCTTAAAGTCGGAAATAAAGAAATCGGCTTCCTCAAAGGTAATTCCCACTGCGGCAAAGACGACGGCAAACTTGGAATCCGAGCCTCTTACCTTTGCCTGACGCGCGATCTGCGCCGCCAGATTTGCGTGGTGCAGACCCGAGCCCGAGAAAATGGGCAATTTCTGTCCGCGGACGAGGGTATTCAGACCGTCAATGGTCGAAACGCCCGTCTGGATAAACTCCGAGGGATAGTAGCGCGCCGCGGGGTTGATGGGCGTGCCGTTGATGTCGAGGCTCTTTTCGGGGATCAGCTTTGCTCCGCCGTCGATCGCCTCACCCATACCGTTAAATACGCGTCCAAGCATATTGGGCGACACGGGGAGCTCGACTCCGTGGCCGAGAAAGCGCACCTTACTCTGCGCAAGATTGAGTCCCGCGCTCGATTCAAAGAGCTGAACGAGCACGTTCTTTCCGTTGACCTCAAGCACGCGGCAACGGCGCACCTCTCCGTTCGGAAGCTCGATCTCGCCGAGCTCGTCGTACTTGACGCCCTCGACCTGCTTGACCAGCATCAGAGGTCCTGCAACCTCTTCAATCGTTCTGTATTCTCTTATCATAATTGATATTTCCTTCCGTTTTCGTTGACCTTCGTTGGCTTATTCGGCACACGCGCTGACGAGCGCATCGATCTGCTCGGTGATCTCGGCATCAATCGCGGCGTAAACCTGCTTGTAGCTTGCATAGGGAACCGCCTTGGCACGTCCGATCTTTTCGCGGACCGAAAGCTCGGAAAGCTTCTGAATATCCGCGCCCGCATCGATTGCCTTCTGCGCCTTGTCACCAAAGGAGAAGATCAGCGAGATGAGCGCATCCTGTTTATCAAGCTGTGTAAAGCTGTCGTCGTCCTCAAACGCGTTCTGCTGCAAGAAATCCTCTCGAATCGATTGCGCAACCTCAAGCGTCAGGCGGTCGTCTGCCGAGAGCGCGTCCATACCGACGAGCTTGACGATCTCCTGCAAGTCACTTTCGACCTGAAGCGTCTTGAGCAGTCTTGCGGTGTTATCCATCCAGGATTTCGATACGTGCTCCGAGAACCAGCCCGAAAGGCGGTCACGGTAGAGCGAATAAGAATTAAGCCAGTTGATGGCAGGAAAATGTCTGCGGTAGGCAAGCGAAGCGTCAAGTCCCCAGAAGACCTTGACGATACGGAGCGTTGCCTGCGTAACGGGCTCGGAAATATCTCCGCCCTGCGGCGATACCGCACCGATCGCGGAAAGCGCGCCTTCTCTTCCCTCGCTACCGAGGCAAACGACCTTACCTGCTCTCTCATAGAACTGTGCCAAACGGCTGGTCAGATACGCGGGGTATCCTTCCTCACCCGGCATTTCCTCAAGTCGTCCCGACATCTCACGGAGCGCCTCTGCCCAACGCGAGGTCGAGTCGGCAATGACGGCAACCGAATATCCCATATCGCGGTAATACTCGGCAATCGTAATTCCCGTATAGATCGACGCCTCACGCGCCGCAACGGGCATATCCGAGGTGTTTGCGATCAGAACGGTACGCATCATCAGCGATTTTCCCGTACGGGGGTCGGTCAGCTCGGGGAATTCGCGAAGTACGTCGGTCATCTCGTTTCCGCGTTCTCCGCAACCGATATACACCACGAGATCGACGTCACTCCACTTGGCAAGCTGATGCTGTACGACCGTCTTACCCGAACCGAAGGGACCGGGCACGCACGCCGTTCCTCCCTTAGCAATCGGGAACAGCGCGTCGATGACTCTCTGTCCCGAGATCATCGGCTCTACGGGCGGGAGCTTGTTCGCATAGGGACGCGACACACGGACGGGCCATTTCTGCATCAGGAAGATCTCCTCGATCGTTCCGTCCTCCAGCTTGAGCTTACCGATTCGGTCGGTCACGCGGAAGTCACCCTCGTGCAACTCTACGATCATTCCCTTTTTTCCGGGAGGGACCATAATCTTATGCGTCAGCACCTCGGTTTCCTCGACCGTACCGTAAATATCTCCCGCCTCGACCATATCGCCAAACTTGAGCGCGGGCGTAAAATGCCAACGCTTTGCACGGTCAAGAGCAGGCTCGTCAATGCCCTTGGTAATATTGGATCCGCACTTCTCGCGCATTGCCTCCAAGGGACGCTGAATTCCATCGTAAATATTCGTCAGAAGTCCGGGTCCGAGCTCCACAGACAGCGGTGCGCCCGTCGACACGACGCGGTCGCCGCGTCCGATGCCCGCCGTTTCCTCGTAGACCTGAATGGATGCGCGGTCGCCGTGGATCTCGATGATCTCTCCGATCAGTCGCTTCTCACCGACGCGCACCACGTCAAACATATTCGCTTCGCGCATTCCTTCGGCAATCACCAAAGGACCCGAAACCTTTAAGATCTTTCCTTCAACCATAAATTCCTCCCAAATCACTCATCGTCTTTGAACAAAATGTCCGCACCCACCGCGCGTTCGACCGCGTTTTTGATCGCCGCCATTCCATAACCGCGGCTTCCCGAGCTTCCGGGAATGACCGTGATGGCGGGCAGGGGCAGATCCTTGTATTTTGCGATTTCTTCTGTCAGCGCCTCGGCATAATGCTCTACGAGAAAGATCACCGCGTATTCTCCGCTCTTGACAAGCGCGTGCAGAGCTTCCTCTGCCTCGGACGCGTTTTCTGCCTCGTGTACGGAAAAGCCAAGTGCCATAAAGCCGAGAACGCTGTCGCGCTCTCCGATAATTCCAATCTTATACATAGCTCTTCCTCAATCTTTCCCGAATTCCGTCCGGCGCCAACCCTGCGTCCTTTGCGGCAAGAATGATTCGTATATTTTTGACTTCATATTCCACGGCAATCGCATATCCGATCAGCACCTCTGCACCAAACGGAGTGTATTTCGCTTCGCGGACAATCTCCATAAAGAGATCGTCTGCCCGCACTTCGATCTGTCCGAGCGACAGATGCTCCTCTGCCGAAAGCAGATCGGAGTAGCGCGTATAGAGCAAACGCTCGGAGAGCCACGCCTCTCCCTCGGAAAGTGCTTCTCTCAACATCGAAAGCTCCACCGTTCCGCCAACGAGATACGCCTCCTCAAGCATTGCTTCTCCTGCCGTGCCGAGCGCCATTCGAATCAGGCGCACACAGGTAATGACGTTTTGCAGATCGATCTTCGTTTCCACCAAACGAACGGCAAATGCCACTCCGCTCGCCTTTGCCGACGCCAGCATATCCTCGTAGCAAGCTCGATCCAGAAGCAGATCGACCACCTGCGGATTGCGTGTTTCAGCAAATTGCTTTTCTGCGACAGGGATCATCTCTGCCAGACGTGCGGGAAACGCCGAAAAATCCTTTTCGCGGAAAGCATTCTCCACCTCGGCAAGGCTGAGCGTACCGACGCCATCGATCATCAGACCTCTCGCATCCACTCCGCGGGAAAAGCATTTGATCTGCGCCTTGACGTTATTACAATCGGTCGGATAGCGCAGAAAATCGATCACTCGGCTCTGCTCGGTCATCGCAAAAAGCTCAGCATAAGCCTCGGTCAGAGCGCTTGCCAGCGTCGGCTCTCGAAGAATCGCTCCCGTTCCGTCTGCACCTGCGCGAACCAGTGAAAATCCGTATTCTCCCAAGGAAGAAAGAATCTCACCCGAGCTTCTTGCCTCAATCATCCGCTCCAGGCGTTCCCGACCGGCAATGCGTCCCTCCAATGCCCGAATGCGAGCGGAGGCATACATATAGTCGGTATTTCTGTATTTTCCTTCCATCCTCAATTTCCTCTCATCTCGGTCTTTTCTGGAAAGAGCGTATGGCTGATCTTCGCTTCAAGACTCGGACGAACCTGCTCAATCAAGCTCTTCAAAGAGCAGTTGACCTCCACCTTTCCGTGACGGACGACAAGTCCTCCGTCAATTGCCGCCGTCTCCGAGGAGAGAGACGCGTAGTCGGGGAGTGCTTTTTTGAGCGACGCGCCGCACCGATCGGTGTCGCGCGAATTCAGAAGAACCTCAAAGGGTTCTCCACTCGCTTCCTCTCCGTAAAGCTCTCGGTTTGTAGCTTCGTCCGCACGGAGCTGACCGAGCACCGAAGAAGCAAGCGCGACCAAAAGCTCGAGATATTTTTCATCTGACAGCGACAAAAGCTCCTTATGTGCCACCGCAAACACTTCGTCGATCATCGCGCTCTTCTCTGCGAGAAGCGCGTTTCTGCGAAGCATCGCCTCGCTCGATTTCGTACGCGAAACGATCTCCGCTGCCTCGCGCTTGGCATTCTCGTCAACCTTTGCGCGAAGCTCCGCCGCACGCACCGCTGCCTCGCGTGAAATCTCGTCCGAGCGGGTTTTCGCCTGTGCAAGCGTTGCCGCGGCATCGACACGCGCCTCTGCCAGAATTTTATCGGTTATTTTGCTTAAACCTGTCATTCAATTGCCTCCTTGCCGTCCTACGGCATTTTGGTTCAAAAATTTCGCTGTCTTAAGCAACGGCTGCAACCTCTGCTGCCGTTTCGGGAGCAAAGAGAACGAGCAAGAGCGATACCAGAACGGCAAAGATCGCGTAGGTCTCAACAAGAGCCGCCGAGGTGATTGCCTTACCGACTTCCTTCGGACGCTTTGCGAGCAGTGCGATACCCGATGCGGCTACCTTACCCTGCTTGATACCCGAATAGTAACCAACGATCGCGATCGGAAGTGCTGCTACGAGATAGTATGCGCCCTCTGCGACCGTCAGGGTAACGGGAGAGCCGCTGAGAAGTCCCATGTTGAAGATGATCAGAAACGCCGTGATCAGACCGTAAATACCCTGCGTACCGGGGAGCGCCTGCAAAATCAGCGCCTTACCGAATTTCGAGGGATCCTCCGAAAGCAGACCAGAAGCCGCTTCGCCCACAAGTCCTACGCCCTTTGCACTTCCCATACCTGCGAGCGTTGCCGCCAGAGCCGCGCCAAGCAGTGCCAGATTGTTACCCGTAAAAATCAAACTCATCAATTCGCCGAAAGTCATTGTTGTTTCTCCTTTTTCATTTTAAAAATCATTGTTATTCTTCGGTATACTTGTCCGAGGGCACGGCAGGCTCAAACGGAACACCGCCGTCCTCGTAAAATTTGTTGAAAAACTCAATATATTGCAAACGCGAGGTATGCACAAAGGTACCGAGCACGTTGATGGCAATATTGAGCAGATGTCCGATGGCAAACGCCACGATGAGGGCAAAGAAACCGACGACCGTCGGTCCGCCCATCGTTCCGAGAATGTTGACGACCTGCCCAATAACACCTGCGGCAAGTCCGAGCGCCAAAATTCTCGAATAGGACAAAAGGTCGGACGCATAGCTGATCAGATCGTAGATACCAAGCAGTCCTTTTAAGAGCTTCATCACGAGATTCTTCTCTGCTCTTCCGTGGGTCAACACGATCAGCACTGCCGCCGCGACGGTCGTCCAGAGTCCCACCGTCGGAAATAGGAAGATCAGTCCGATGCCAGCAAACAAGAGCCAATAAAGACCGATGTCCAGAATTGCATCGAGTGCTTGTCCCTCTTTGCAGAGAATCACGAACCGCACCGCCATACCCGCGATCAGATGGATCGCGCCCACGGCAAGCGAAACCACAAGGAAGCCCATCGGATTCTGCAATGGGTCAAAGAGGAGTGCCACGTTGGGGGCTGACGAACCGAGCAACGCAAGGTTCGGAAGCTGTTCCTCACTCATTCCCATCATATTCCGCATAATTGCCAGCGGCAGATCTCCGAAGTACGCACCGAACAGCACACCGAAGATCACGCACGAAATGCCGCAATACCCGAACATTTTGAGAAACCGCTCCATGCCCTTACCGGGTTTCAGAAGCTTCACGCCGCCAAAGCAAGCAAGCATCAGAATCAGTCCGTAGCCTGCATCGGCAAACATAATTCCAAAAATAATAAAATAGAAAATACTCATAATCAGCGTCGGATCAAATCGTCCGTACGCGGGATACGAGTACATCTCAAGTACCCATTCGAAATTCTCCGCAAAACGGTTGTTTTGCAGGAAGACGGGTGGCTTATCGTCGGGGTCGGGGACGGAAATCTCATATGCGCAAGCATATTTTTCGAGCAGTTCGCTTACGCGCTCCTCGGTACGCTCGGGCACCCATCCGCACAACATCACCGTGCGCTCACTCGCCACCATTTTCTGCTTCTGTATGGTTGCCGTCAGCTCGGTTGCCTCCAGATCGTACAGTACCTCGACCTCTTCCATCGACTCCGCCAAGCGGATAAGCTCTTGGTTCAAATCCCCCCTCTCCTTCAACAAGCGATGGATGGTCGCTTCGGCTTCAAGGAGCTGCTCCTCTGCCGTCTGCTCCACGCCGCGGAAGGATGCACGGACAAAGCCGTATTCGGAAAGCACCGTGCCAACGCTCTCAGCGTCGTTCTTACAAAAAATCACGGAAATATACTTACCGCCAAGATTCTCGGAGATCAGCTCCGCGACCGCGCCTGCCGAATAAAGCTTCTTTCCAAGCGTTTCAAGATCGGTCTTTGCGGGAATTACGCCGAGCAGAAGATCGGTTTTCTCTGTCTCGGAAAATCCAAGCGGCAGGTCGTACGAACGGTATGGAAATGCCGCATAAATTTTCGCACGGGCTCTTGCCTCCTCAAGTTTGACCTCATTCTTTCTCGCCGCAATCCGCAACGCACGGGATACCGTCTCTCTCGCCCGCGCCTCCGAGCCATCCGCACGGAAGTCGTCAAAGCGGATCTTCTGCTTGGGACGAATCAGGCTTCGCTTCTTTTGCGAACAAGGAGAGAGCACCGCGAGCGCCTCGCCGATCTGTGAAAGCGACGCTTCCAGCTCGCTCCGTTGCGCATCGAAGTTACACCGCACCATCGAAAGGCGACCCTTCGGTGGCTCAAGCGTACGAAATTCCACACAGCGAAGATGCACGAGCCTGCGAAGAAGATCATCGACCTCGTCCCGATGCGCAAAGACCGTCAGCTTTTTCATATTACTCACTGACATAGTTTCCATACTCCTTCGGTCACAAGTCTGACCGCTTCTTTGGTATATGGAGAAGCCGCCACACGTATCTCCATTGCCGCTTCCTTTGCCATCTCGCCACTCTGCGCAAGAAGCTCGTCCGCCTTTTCACGGGTCAGGCGAAGCTTTTTCGCGTTTTCCCGTTCAGCCTCCTTTTCGGAATTCTCACAAAAGAGCGCCGCCTCTGCTTCCGCGCGACGGATCTGCTCCTTCGCCTGCTCCGCGGCGTCGGCGCGAATTTTTCCAGCCTCTACCTCGGCTTCTTTAATCTTTTCTATCAAATCCTTTGACAAAATCTCACCGCCTTACTTTCGTTTGATCGTTTCTTTTCATCATCTTATTTTTCTACGATTATATATGATAATATCATAACATATTTTTTCTCTCGTTACAAGAGTTTTTTGCTATTTTTACTCTTTGGATGCCTCTTTTTTATTCCATCTTACGCCATCGTACCATAAAACGTCCTTTTCCGACAAAAGAATCCCTTGCAATTTCCTTTTTTCCTTTCGAGAAAGCTTCGTCTTGCATACGAGTCGGACGACTTCCTCGGGCGGCAACAGCATTCCATCCGTCCTCTCCCAGACCTGCCCGTCCTCAAACCGAACCAGCGGCGAACGATCTCCGCGACGGCGGAGCTCCGCCGCAAGGCAGACTGACAAAAAGCGATCATCCTCGTATGTCACGCGCCCCTCAAGACGATAAGAAAAGACGGGAAAGCAAAAGCGCTTATTCGGGTCGTCCGAACGCTCAAACTCCTCGGTGGCAAGCTCGGTGAGAGCCCCCTCACAGTAGCTGACAGCTCGCCTACCGATTTCTTCGTAAAATAGTGCAACATTGTCGCCGCGTAACGGGAGTGAGATCCGCCATCGAAGTACCTCGGTGCCCAAAACGCTTGCCCGTCCGTGTTTTTCAAAAATCTCTGCCATACCCCATCTCCGTTCATTGAAACATTTCATATAATTCATTGTATGGATGACGAAAAACAATTATACGAAAAACACGGTGGCAGTTTTCTGCCACCGTGTTGTAATATTCAATAAAATTAGAGAGCGTATTCCTCGGGGATTGGGAATTCCTCTGCCATTGCGCGTACCTTTGCCTTGAGCGATGCAAGAACAGCGGGATCGTTGTAACCCTTTGCTGCCTCAAGCAGAATGTCTGCCATACGGTCCATCTCAGGCTCCTTCATTCCTCTCTGCGTCAGTACCGTCGTACCCATACGGACGCCCATTGCAACCTTTGCGGTATCAAACGGAATGCCCTTGGAGTTGACGGTAATGCCGATCTCCTCCAGCACGTCGGAGAACTTCACGCCGTCCACACCGAAATTGTGCAGCTCCAGAAGGAACATATGACAATCAGTGCCGCCCGTAAAGATAGTAAATCCTCTCTTCTTGAGCGCTTCGCACAGATAGACCGAGTTGTCAACGATCTGCTTCATCAGCGCCTTGAATTCGGGCGTCTTGGAGCGCTCGAGCGCGTATGCCATTGCGGCAACCGTCTGCAAATGGAGCGATGCCACGTAGCCGGGGTAAATGCTGTTTTCCACGGTATCCTTGAGTGCCGCCTTACACATAATAAAGCCGCTGTGAGGTCCGCACATAGTCTTGGTGGTCGAGCCCGTGACGATGTCTGCATGAGGAACGGGGTTGGGTGCCATACCCGCAGAAACGAGTCCGGTAAAGTGCGCGATGTCCGCCATCAGAAGTGCACCGTTGTCGTGCGCGATCTTAGCAAGACGAGCGTAGTCGATCTTTCTGGGATATGCGGCAGAGCCGATGACGATGAGCTTGGGATGGAGCTCCTTGGTGAGCTTCTCCGCGCCCTCGTAGTCGATGTCAAGCGTTTCGGGGTTGAGTCCGAAGAAGTGGAAGTCGTAAAGACGCGACGAGATATTTCTCGGGTCACCGTGCGACTGGTGCGCGCCCGTGACGGGGTCCATTGCAACGACGGTGTCCCCTGCCTTGAGCACGGCAGAGTACGCGCAGAAATTGGAAACGCTTCCCGAATAGGTCGTCATATTTGCATGATCCGCACCGAAGATCTCGCAGGCTCTCTCGGCAGCAAGCTTCTCGAGCTCGTTCGAGGGCTCGGAGCCCATCAATCTCTGATAGCCGACGCGTCCGACGGCAGTTTTATTGTTGAATACGCCCCCCGCAATTTCTCTTGCCAGACGGGGCTGCATGCTCTCTGACGCGATCATCTCCAGACCGTAGTTCTGACGGTCGGTTTCCGCTTGAACGACCGAAAAGAGCGCAGGGTCTTTTTCTTGTAAGTAGTTCTTCTCACTCATCGTTTTTTCCTCTTTATTTTTTGTTTTTTTAATTTGATCACGAAAAAGAATTGTAATGCGACATCTTTTATGCTATAATGATAAAAGATGTTGGCACTCCCAGCGAGAATCGAACTCACAACTAACCCTTAGGAGGGGCTTATTATATCCATTTAACTATGGGAGCTTCGCCACTCTTTATTTTAGCACAAATTTCTTTTAATTTCAAGTGATTTTCGAAATTTCAAGGAGGAACTTTATGTTTTGGAAGAACCCGCGACTTTGGCGCGTTTTGCGCGTCCTGTTTCCTCTTCTTCTGACGCTTCTCTGGCTCGGCTTTATCTTCGGAAATTCGCTCAAGGACGCGGCGGCGTCGAGCGAGCAGAGCGGAAAGGTACACGAGATCGTCAACGAGGTTGCGTCCTCGGTCGGTGTCGACGAGCCGATCTCCGAGCAGACCGTCCGCAATATGGCGCATTTTACCGAGTTTGCAATTCTCGGTGCTCTGCTTTGTCTTGACGTTTGGACGCTCGGAATATCCCCCCTCTTTGCCAAGCGCCGCTTCGACGTTCTTTGGCTTCTCGCCGCTCTTCCCGTTTGCTTCCTGCTTGCGTGTACCGACGAATACTTACAGACCTTTTCCGACGGTCGCGCAAGCGATTTTTCGGACGTTCTGACCGACACGGCGGGCGCTTCGCTCGGCATTGCGCTCTTCCTCGCCCTCTTCCTTCTTTGCCGTCTCGCGTTTGGCAAAAAGAAACCTTTAACGTAAACTCCAAACAAGCATCCCGTAGCTGTCAAATTTTCAAGGCTACGGGATTTTATTTTACGGAAAAAGTTTCCCTTTCCCTCGAAAAACACTTTACATCTTGTTTTTTTTATGATATAATATACAATGAATAACTTTGAAAACAAAGGAGTTTCTTATGAAAACCGATATTGAAATTGCAAGAGAAGCGAAAATGCTTCCCATTACCGACGTTGCACATACCCTCGGCATTCAGGACGACGAGCTCGAGCTTTACGGAAAGTACAAGGCGAAGATCACCGACGACTTCCTCAAGCGCACCGCTGACCGTCCCAACGGAAAGCTGATCCTTGTTACCGCGATCAACCCAACCCCCGCAGGCGAAGGTAAGACGACAACCACCGTCGGTCTTGGCATGGCAATGCGCAAGATGGGCAAGAATGCCGTCATCGCGCTCCGCGAGCCCTCGCTCGGCCCCGTATTCGGCGTCAAGGGCGGTGCGGCAGGCGGCGGCTACGCGCAGGTCGTTCCGATGGACGATATCAATCTCCATTTTACGGGAGATTTCCACGCGATCACCGCGGCAAACAACCTTCTCTCCGCAATCATTGATAACCACCTCCAGCAGGGTAACGAGCTTGGCATCGACCAGCGCCGTATTCTCTTTGCCCGTGTGACCGACACCAACGACCGCGCGCTCCGCAACGTCACCATCGGTCTTGGCTCGAAGGTTGACGGCATTCCGCGTCAGGATCACTTTATGATCACGGTTGCCAGCGAAATTATGGCAATCCTCTGTCTCTCGGAGGATCTTGCCGATCTGAAGGTTCGCCTTGGAAACATTCTCGTAGCTTACACCTACGACGGCAAGCCCGTATACTGCCGTGATCTGCAGGCAGCAGGTGCAATGGCAGTGCTCCTCAAGGACGCCATCAAGCCCAACCTCGTACAGACGGTAGAAAACACCCCCGCCCTCATTCACGGCGGTCCCTTTGCCAACATCGCGCACGGATGTAACTCAGTCCGCGCTACGAAGCTGGCGCTCAAGCTTTCGGATTACGCAATCACCGAGGCAGGCTTTGGTGCTGACCTTGGTGCCGAAAAATTCCTTGACATCAAGTGCCGCAAGGCAGGTTTGACGCCCGACGCTGTCGTACTCGTTGCGACGGTGCGCGCACTCAAGTATAACGGCGGCGTTCCCAAGGCAGAGCTTGCCGCCGAAAACCTTGAAGCGCTCAAGAAGGGCTCGGTGAACCTTGAGGCTCACATCGACAATCTCCGCAAGTTCGGTCTGCCCGTTGTCGTTGCCATCAACCGCTTCGGCACCGACACCGACGCCGAGCTCGAATATATCCGCACGGTTTGCCGCGAGAAGGGCGCTGATTTTGCCCTCTCCGAGGTCTTTGCCAAGGGAGGAGACGGTGGTCTTGAGCTTGCCGAAAAGGTCATCGCCGCGTGCGAAAAGGAAAAGGATTTCCGCTTTATGTACGAGGACGATATGTCGATCAAGGAAAAGATCGAAGCCGTTGCAACCAAGATCTACGGTGCGGACGGCGTGAAGTTTGACGCAACTGCCGCGAAGGCACTTGCCGAGATCGAAGCGCTCGACCCCTCGTATGCCCGTCTGCCGATCTGTATGGCAAAGACGCAGTACTCTCTCTCGGACGACGCCGCAAAGCTCGGCCGTCCTACGGGCTTTACGCTCACGGTTCGTGAGGTTAAGCTGTCGGCAGGAGCAGGCTTTATCGTCGTTCTGACGGGTGCGATCATGACGATGCCCGGTCTTCCCAAGAAGCCTGCGGCATACTCGATTGATATTGACAACGACGGAAACATCACGGGTCTGTTCTAAGATGAACACCCTGACGATCCCCGCACTCCTTTCGAGCGAGTCCCCCGAAGAAACCGAAGCGATCGGCGCCTCTCTTGCCGACCGTATGCTCTCGGATCGCTCGCTTCCGCATTTCGTTGCGCTCTACGGCGATCTCGGCGTAGGAAAAACCGCCTTTATCCGTGGTTTTACCTCTCGGATCGCACCGAATGCGCGTGTGAAATCGCCCACCTTTTCGCTCGTCCACGAATACCGTGGAGAACATCTCTCGGTCTTTCACTTTGATCTTTACCGCATTGAGGACGAGGACGAGCTGTATTCGATCGGCTTTTACGATTATCTCGACCGTCGCGGCATTTGCCTGACCGAATGGAGTGAAAAGATCGAATATGCCCTGCCCGACCGCTATCTTCGGGTAGAGATTTTGAAAAATTCCGTCGAGCGTGTCGATGCGCGCCAGCTGCGCATCGACACCGTCGGATTTGAAGTTACGGAGAATCTATGAAAATTCTGGCCCTTGACTCCTCCGCCACCGTTGCCACCGTCGCGCTCTGCGAGGATGAGCGACTCTTGGCGGAAACCACTCTCAACAACGGAAATACGCACAGCGAAACCCTGCTTCCGATGGTCGAGGCTCTGCTTCGTTCCTACGGAATTACCGTAGGGGACGTCGACCTCTTTGCCGCATCTTCGGGTCCCGGCTCGTTTACGGGGGTCCGCATCGGTGCCGCCACGCTCAAGGGCTTGGCGTTCGGCTCCGGAAAGCCGTGTCTTGGCGTTTCGACCCTCGAAGCGATTGCCGAAAATCTCTCGGTACGCGCAGGGCTGATTTGTCCCGTGATGAACGCGCGCCGCTCTCAGGTCTATACGGCGCTTTTCCGCTCGGACGGCAAGACACTCACTCGTCTGCGCGACGATGAAGCAATCTCGATCGAGGAGCTCGACGAGATTCTCTCGACCTATGGCGAACCCGTCAGCTTTTGCGGCGACGGTGTCGGCGTAACGCTCCCCGCCCTCCAAAAGACGATGGCGCTTCCCGTCCCCGATCGCCTTGTGCATCAATCCGCGTATTCGGTGGCTCAGGTTGCTCTTCGGGCTTATCTTGCGGGACTTCGGACGAACGACGCCGAATTTACCGTCACCTATCTTCGCCCCTCGCAAGCGGAGCGAAATTATCTCGAACAGCAATCCAAAAAGCAGGATTGAATAGCTTTAAAACATTTGATTGATACTATTGATACTATTGATAAAAAAGGAACTGTTATTATGAAAATCGTACTCGGTTGCGATCACGCGGGCTTCAATATCAAGGACGCGGTCATCGCACACATTCAAAGTAAAGGACACGAGGTCGTAGAGGTTGGTACCTTCTCCTCGGACAGCTGTCACTATCCCATCTTCGCTCACGCGGCTTGCGAGAAAATCCTCGACGGCACCTGTGAGCTCGGCATTCTGATCTGCGGCACGGGCATTGGTATGTCGATTGCCGCCAACAAGCACGACGGCATTCGCGCCGCCTGCTGCTCCGACGTATTCTCCGCAAGATTGACCAGAGAGCACAACGACGCCAACGTTCTTTGCTTTGGCGAACGCGTGGTAGGTCTTGGTTTGGCTCTTGATCTGGTTGACGCATTTCTTTCTGCCGAATATGCGAACGGCGGAAACCACGTCATTCGCGTTGGAATGCTCTCCGAGATTGAAAAAGGAACCTTTTAAAACCGTTTGAGATTTTTAATTACTCCACCCCAAGGAAGGAGAATTTTCACCGTGTGTATGAAAAAAGTAGCAGGTGTCCTGCGTGCCATCACAGGCGCAGATCACCCCAAAAATTTTACCTCGGCGATCATTGCCGCCGCAGGCTTTTCCGAGCGCTTTGGCGGAGAGCAATCGAAGCAAACGACGCTTCTTTGCGGCGAGCCCGTTCTGCTTCATACGCTCAAGGCATATCTTGACGCTGAATGTATCCACGAGATCATCATCGTGGCGCGCAGAAATGAAATTCCCGAATGGGAAGCACTTCGTCTTCGCTACGGACTGACAAAGCCAATCAAGATCGTTGCGGGCGGACACACGCGTCAAGCCTCGGTGATGAACGGACTTGACGCCGTGAGCGACAAATCAAAATACGTGGCAATTGCCGACGCGGCTCGCTGTCTGACGACGGTCGACGATATCACCGCGGTCTGTCGTGCCGCGTACAAATACAAGGCGGCAACGGCGGCACACCGCTCGACCGACACGGTCAAAATTGCCGACTCGAAGGGCTTTATCGACCATACCGTCGACCGCAACACCGTATGGCTTGCGCAGACGCCGCAGGTTTTTAAGACCAAGCTCTATCGCGCCGCGGCATATACGGCGTTCAAAAAGGGATTTGAAGGAACCGACGACAACTCGCTCGTCGAATCGATCGGACATCCCATTCGTTTGGTTGAATGTGGTACGCAGAACATCAAGATCACCTTCCGCGAAGATCTTGCCGTTGCCGAAGCAATTTTAAACGAACGCAAGAAATGGGAGGCAGAGGAATGATACGAATCGGTCACGGATATGACGTCCACCGTCTGGTTGAGGAGCGACGCCTCGTTCTCGGCGGTGTGGAGATTCCTTACGAAAAAGGATTGCTCGGACATTCGGATGCCGACGTGCTTCTCCACGCGATCTCGGACGCCCTCTTAGGTGCGGCAGCGCTCGGCGACATCGGAAAGCTCTTTCCCGACAAGGATCCCGCCTACAAGGATGCCGACAGCTTAGTACTTCTGCGCAAGGTCAATTCCCATCTCGGAATGGCAGGCTACCGCATCGTCAACATTGACGCAACCGTCCTCGCGCAAGCACCCAAGCTCGCACCCCATATCGCAGAAATGCGAAAAAATATCGCCCGCGCACTCTTTATCGATCCCTCCTTTGTCAGCGTCAAGGCGACAACCGAGGAAGGTCTTGGCTTTACGGGCGAAGGTCTTGGCATTGCCGCGCACGCGGTGTGCCTGATTGAAACGATTGAAAAATAATTTCTCAAAAAGGTTTTCGTTATGAACAAACTTGGAGTAAAGGTTCGGATTTATCAGGATACCGATATTCTGGCAAAGCTGAAAGAGGTCAAGGAATACGGCTTTGCGTGCTGTCAGACGGATATTTGGGATACCGCGCTTTACACCGATGAAAAAGCAAAGGAAATCAACGATGCTGTTGCCGAAACGGGTGTTGAAATTTCGTCACTTTGGGCAGGTTGGTCAGGTCCTTGTCAGTGGAATTTCACAGCAGGTCCTATGACGGCAGGTCTGATTCCCCCCGCGTACCGTATGAAACGTATGGAGGAACTTTTGATGGCAGGTGATTTTGCCGTCAAAATCGGCGTTTCGCGCGTTGCCACGCACGTCGGTTTCCTTCCCGAAAATATGAACGATCCCGAGTATCTCGGTGTTGTTGCGACAATTCATCACATTGCCTACCGCTATAAGAAAAAAGGGTTGAATTTTCTGTTTGAAACAGGTCAGGAAACACCGATCGCCCTGCTCCGTATCATCGAAGAGGTCGGCACGGGCAATCTCGGCATCAATATGGATACCGCAAACCTCATTCTCTACGGCAAGGGCAACTCTGCCGACGCGATCACCGTCTTCGGTAAGTACGTTATGGATACCCACATCAAGGACGGTCTGTATCCCACCGACGGAAAAAACCTCGGTCAACAAGTCAAAGTCGGCGAGGGGATGGCAAATATTCCCGAAGTAATCAAGCGCCTCAAGGCGGTTGGCTACACGGGCAACCTGATCATCGAGCGCGAGGTCAGCGGTGAACAGCAAATCAAGGATATTCTCGATGCAAAAAAGTATCTGGAAGAAATTCTCGCAACATTAGAACAGTAAATAATTGGATGACTTCATTCAAATCTATTACATAATATGAATCAAAAGGAGTATTTACTATGAGCAAACTTGGAGTAAAGGTTCTGATTTATCAGGACACCGACATTCTGGCAAAGCTGAAAGAGGTCAAGGAATACGGCTTTGAATGCTGTCAGATGGACATTTGGGACACCGCTCTCTACACCGATGAGAAGGCGAAGGAAATCAACGACGCCGTTGCCGAAACGGGCGTTGAGATTTCGTCTCTGTGGGCAGGCTGGTCGGGTCCCGGTTCTTGGAGCTTCTACGCAGGTCCTATGACGCTTGGTCTTGTTCCTCCCGCATACCGTATGAAGCGTATGGAAGAGCTGATTATGGCAGGTGAATTTGCCGTAAAGATCAACGTTCCGCGTGTTGCTACGCACGTTGGCTTCCTTCCCGAAAATATGAACGATCCCGAGTACCTCGGTATCGTTGCTGCCATTCGCCACATCGCGAGCATCTACAAGAAGCTCGGCATCTGCTTCCTCTTTGAAACCGGTCAGGAAACCCCCATTACCCTGCTCCGCGTGATCGAGGACGTTTCGATGGACGGTAAGCTGCAAAACCTCGGTATCAATATGGACACCGCAAACCTGATTATGTACGGCAAGGCAAACTCTGCCGACGCAATCACGGTCTTCGGTAAGTACGTGATGGATACCCACATCAAGGACGGTCTGTATCCCACCGACGGTAAGAACCTCGGTAAAGAGGTCAAGGTTGGCGAGGGTATGGCAAACATTCCCGAGGTCCTCAAGCGCCTCAAGGCGGTTGGCTACACGGGCAACCTGATCATCGAGCGCGAGATCAGCGGTGAAAAGCAGATCGCAGACATTCTGGATACCAAGAAATATCTCGAAGAAATTCTCGCAACGATGGAATAAACATACAAAGCACCCCCGACAGAACTCTCGGGGGTGCTTTTTCAGTAGGTCGCGAACGGCATTTTCTCCACACGTCCGTTTGATTTTTCCGTCCCATCCGTCCGCAGGCATACGGGCCGTCGCTTTTAGAATATGCACGGGGGGCTTTCTTCGACAGAAAAAAGTCAAGAAAAACAAGAGCTTATTTTCTGATTTCAATTGACTTTTTTCACAAGATATGCTACAATAAAATCGACTTGAAATACTTTATATTTAAGGAAGGTTTTCATTATGACTTTTACCAGAGAATCATTTTTGAAGGAGCTTCGCATCGCTGAAATGCCCGAGCTTTATGGCAAAGATTTTGACGCCGTCATGAAGGAATACGACGAGCAGGGCGTATGGTTTCTGACCGACGAGTTTTTGGATCAGATCCAAACCGATTTTGCAATGTTTACCGACAAATACGAATTTGTGAAGACCTCGATCGCGAAGGTACGCGAAAACGAGCTTCTTGCCCGTCATTCGCTGCTTCTTTATCATATGCTGAAGGACCGTGCTCCCGGGGAGATCGCCAACGTCACCGAGGAAGCGGTTCCCCCCTCCGAGGAAGAGCGCGCCGCATACGAAATGTCGGCATTCTTCGCTGAGCTTGCGTTCGCACCCGCTATGAAGGAGTTTTTGCATAGCCGCGAGGTGCCAGAGGATATCTATCTGCTGACCATTCGAGACGTCTTTAACGGCTCGCTTCACAACTATAACAACCTCTTCGGTCGAGATGGATTCGAGGCAACCCGCATCTTCCGTTGGAATCAGCGTCTGATCGACTGCACCATTCTGCACATCGGTCTGCTCAATTTTGAGATGCGCAAGAAGTTTATCGAGGCGGCGGTCGTTCTCCGCAACAAGGCAGGAGAGGCGGCGATCCTCGTTCACGATCAACCCGTATCGGCAAGCGGCATTATCGCAGGCTCGGCGGGCGCGGAAGAGGAAGCTTTCTTCGGCGCATTTACCGAAACCGACGAGTATTACGAGGGCTACCCCATTGATTCTTGGAACGCGATCATTTCTCCCGAAAAGAAGCGCTATCCGAAGTCCGAATGGGAGCTTTATATCGGTGAAAACGACCCCGTCATCAGCGTACACATTCCCAAAAGCAAGGACTTTACCCCCGAAAATATGGAAAAGGCATACGCCGATTGTCTGAACGTATTGGAGAAATCCTTCCCCGAATACAAGCCCAAGGCGTTCTACTGTCACTCCTGGCTGATGGAGCCTCAGCTTCGCGATATGATGAAGCCGACCTCGAATATTCTTGCCTTCCAAGGAAAATATCTGCGCTTCCCCCGCATCTCGGACGGACGCGCCGTGCTCATTTTCCTCTTTAGCGATCCTACCATCACCAATTGGGAAGATCTGCCCGAAAATTCTTCGCTCCAGCGTGCCGTCAAGCAGCACTATCTGAACGGAAAATTCATCTACGAGCCCTGCGGCTTCTTCTTCTTTGACGCCGTAAAGCGATAAACACACGAGGAGAATCTTACGATGCTTTGGCAAAACTTACGCGAAGAAGAATTTTACGGTGCGATCGAGGAATGCGGCAAGGTCTGCGTCATTCCCGTGGGCTGCATCGAAATGCACGGACAGCATCTGCCCGTTGGAACCGACACGATGACCTGTCAGTATATTGCCGAAAAAGCAGCAGAGATCGAGCCTGTGATGGTCGCTCCTGCCATTTGGTACGCCGACGTGCAGGGACTTAATCAATGGAAGGGAACGATCAGCTTTTCGATCGATCTCATTCTCAAAATGCTCACCGAACTCTGCGCTGAGATTGCGCGCAACGGCTTTAAAAAGATCATTCTCCTGAACGGTCACGGCGGAAACATCTCCGTGCTCAACACCTTTGTCCGCAGTACGATGAAGGACAAAAAGGACTACGTCGTTTGCTGCCGAAACGATTTCTGCTATACTCACAAGGACATCGTTCACGATCTCAACAAGGGCGAGGTCTTCCCCGAGCTGACCCCCGAGGATATTGCGTATCTTCGCGACTTTGTCGATCGTGCGGGACAAACGGGACACGGCGGCTTGAACGAAACGTCGATTATTATGAGAACCAACCCCGAAACCGTCCGACTGGACCGTTGCGACGCCGTCGAAGGCGAAAGCAACCACAAGGCGGACTATCTCTACAACGTCGGATTTAAGGGTTGCACCCGTTTCTGGGCGATCAACCAGCCAAACTCTTACCACGGCACTGCCCCCTACGGTGCAAACGACCGTATCGGCGAGGTCATTCTCAAGAAGCGAATCGCCGCACAGGTCGAAGCCTGCCGTGCGCTCAAGAAAGACGATCAGGTGCTCGAATGGAACGAAGAATGGAACCGTAGCTGGTAAAAAAATAAAAAAGGAGTATCCTATGGAAAAGATTTTAGCAAAACAGGGCTTTATCTGCGATATGGACGGTGTCATCTATCACGGCAATAAAATCCTCGACGGCGTTGCCGAGTTCGTGAATTGGATGCTGGAGAACGACAAAAAGTTCGTATTCTTAACCAACAGCCCCGAAAAAACGCCCCACGAGCTTTCGATGAAGCTCGACCGCATGGGACTTGCGGTTTCGCCCGACCACTTTTACACAAGCGCGATGGCAACGGCAGAATTTCTGCATACGCAAGCGCCCGGCTGTACCGCCTACGTCATCGGTGAGGCGGCGCTCTCCAAGGCACTCTACGACCATAAAATTTATATGAACGACGTCAACCCCGACTACGTTGTTGTGGGTGAAACACGCACCTATAGCTTTGAAAAGCTTGAAAAGGCAATCGCGCTTGTCAACAAGGGCGCAAAGCTGATCGGTACCAACCCCGACACGACGGGCCCCACCGAGCACGGTGTGATGCCTGCGACGGGCTCTCTGATGGCACCCATCGAGATCGCTACGGGTAAGAAAGCCTACTTTGTGGGCAAGCCCAACCCGCTGATGCTCCGTCACGGTCTGAGAATCCTCGGCTGTCACAGTGAGGATATCGCCTTCATCGGCGACCGTATGGACACCGATATTATCGCGGGAATTGAGTCGAACGTCGACACGGTACTCGTGCTCAGCGGCGTCACCGCGCGCGAGGACATTGACAAATTCCCCTACCGTCCGAAGTATGTTCTTAACGGCGTGGGTGATCTGGTACGAGGAAAATAATGCAACCGAGCTATACCCGTCTGAAATTTGCTTGCTACACCTCGAACGTTGCGATGTCGGTCGTAAGCAATCTTTCCCCTCTGTTATTTCTGACCTTTCGCTCGCTCTACGGGCTCTCCTATTCTCTGCTCGGACTTTTGGTGCTGATCAACTTCGTCACTCAGCTTAGCATTGATCTGATTTTTTCGTTTTTCTCTCATAAATTCAACATTGAGAAAACCGTCAAAGCCATTCCGATCCTGACGGCAAGCGGACTTCTGCTATACGCCGCCGCTCCTCTCCTCTTCCCGAACACGGTCTATCTCGGACTTGTGCTCGGCACGGTGATATTCGCGGCGTCGGGCGGTCTTGTTGAGGTTCTTCTGAGCCCTGTCATTGCGGCGATCCCCTCGGAGAACCCCGACCGTGAGATGAGCAAGCTCCATTCGATTTACGCGTGGGGCGTGGTCTTTATCGTGCTTTTTGCAAGTCTGTTTTTGCTTCTCTTCGGTGCTCACCGTTGGCAATGGCTTGTGCTTCTCTTCGTTCTGATCCCGCTGTGCTCCGCGACTCTCTTTTTCGGCGCAAAATTCCCACCGATCGCGGCGGGAGAGCGTGCTGCCTCTACGAACGGACTGTTCGGCAAAAAAATCCTTTGGGTCTTCGTTCTCGGTATTTTCCTTGGCGGTGCGTCGGAATGCACGATGGCACAATGGAGCTCGGGATATCTGGAAGCGGCGCTCGAAATTCCGAAAATCTGGGGAGATATTTTTGGTGTCGCGCTCTTTGCGATGACACTCGGTCTTGGCAGAACCTTATATGCGAAATACGGAACCCGCATTGAACGGATTCTTCTGCTCGGTGCGATCGGTGCCGTGGCTTGCTATTTTGTTGCCGCTGTTTCCTCGGTTTCCTTGATTGGTCTGATTGCCTGCGCACTGACCGGTTTTTGTACCTCGATGCTTTGGCCCGGAAGTCTAATTGCCGTTGCCGACCGTATTCCTACGGGCGGTGTCGTAATGTATGCGATGATGGCGGCAGGCGGCGACCTTGGCGCGTCGGTCGGACCTCAGCTCGTCGGCATTATCACCGACAAAGTAATGGTGTCGCAGGGTGCTTCAGAGCTTGCCATGCAGCTTGGAATTACCGCCGAACAGCTTGGAATGAAGTGCGGTATGCTTGTGGGAATGATCTTCCCGCTCCTCGCCATTCCCGTATTTTTATATCTTCTGAAATCGAGAAAGAAAAAAGAATAAACAAAGGTTAAAAAAGGGAAAACCCCACTTGTGGTTTTCCCTCTTTCTGTTTGCTTCGCAAACATAAATTCACCCTTTCGGGCGCTTATGAACGATGAATGCGGGGCGTTGCCCCGCACCCCACTTAAGAACTTTTTGAAAAAAGTTCTTAAGAATCTCAAAAACTTTCACACAAAGATCATTTTAATAAAATCGCGTCCCAAATCCATCGGTAGCGAGCTGTCCGATGGATTTGTTCCTCAGAAAACCGAAGTCTGTACAAACCATACGGCAACACAACAAATTGTTTCTGTATTGCTTTCTTTTGCCTACTTTTCTTTCCCGAAAGAAAAGTAGGTATCCGCATACCCTGTTGCCAACACGTCGCAGCGCTCGTTATAAACGTGTCCCTCGTGCCCGTGAACCCAGACAAAGCGGACGGTATGCTTTGCGAGCAGCGCGTCGAGGCGTTGCCAAAGCTCGGGATTGAGTACGGGCTTTTTGTCCGCCTTTTTCCAGCCGTTTCTCTTCCAATTTTCAAGCCAACCCTTATTGATGGCGTCGGTCAGATATTTCGAATCCGAGGTCAACGTCACGTCGCAGGGCTCCTTCAGAAGCTCCAGTGCCGAAATTGCGCCCATCAACTCCATCCGATTGTTGGTCGTCATCGGCTCACCGCCCGAAATTTCTTTTTCCTTCGTTCCATACACGAGAATGGCGCCCCATCCACCGCGTCCGGGATTTCCCCGACAGGCTCCGTCGGTATAAATATCTACGTGCTTCATCTGCTTTTTCCGCCTTTGCTTTCGTTCTTTTTTATTGTACCACATTTCACGCCTCAAATCAAGTCCTAAGAGAAACGAAAGCCGAATTTTTCTGATCCGTTGTGAGAAAAATATTGACAAAGCCTTGATTTTAACGGTACGTTGTTGTATAATAAAAGATGATATTTTCAATGGGGAGGACATCCAAATGAACGACCGCGACGCTCGTTTTTATGAAGAACAAACCAAATCCGAGCTGATTTTCGACGGCAAGGTGCTTCACGTCTTTCGCGACGAAATCAAGCTTCCGAACGGAGCGCCGTCGGTGCGCGAATATATCAAGCACGTGGGCGCAGTCTGCGTCATTCCGATCACCGACGAGGGTGAGGTCGTCTGCGTCAGACAGTACCGCTACGCCGTCGGTCGGGTTCTTCTGGAAATCCCTGCGGGAAAGCTCGACTCCTCGGACGAAGATCCGCGTGACGCCGTGCTCCGCGAGCTTCGCGAGGAAACGGGTGCCGTGTGTGGCAAGCTGACCTCACTCGGACTCTATCTCGGCTCGCCCGCCCTGATCGGCGAGCGCATTGAAATGTACCTTGCCGAGGATCTGACCTTTGGTGAGACCGACCCCGACGAGGACGAATTCCTCGAAATCTGCCGAATTCCGCTCACCGAGATGGTGGAGATGGTGCTTCGCGGTGAGATCCCCGACGGAAAAACGCAAGCCGCCGTGCTTCGCGCCGCCGCAATGAAACATATCCTATGAGCTTGATATTCGGCATTCTTTTGCTCCTTTTGATCTGTGCCGCGCTGACGCTGTGGTTCTTTCTGAAGCCACGCACCTCGGGGGGCGCCGATCTTTCGCTTCTGCGAAAAAATTACGCGCACCACGGACTTTGGGACGCACGAAATCCCGAGGGCTCGCTTGACGCGATCCTGCTTGCCGCCCGTCTTGGTTACGGTGTAAAGCTCGAGGTTCGGGCAACGCGGGAGCGGGTTCTGTTCGTCGCAGGTGCTTCTCCGATTCCACTCTCGACCGTTCTGGCAAGACTCGACGGAAGCGCTCCTTTGATGATCGAGATCGGAGGAAAAAAGACGAATCTTCGACTCTGCCTTCTGCTTGCCAAGATGCTCGACTCTTACGCAGGTCCCTTTGCGGTCATCTCCCGTGATCCCAAAATGATTGCGTGGTTTAAAAATTACCGACCAAGCTTTGCCCGCGGACAAATCGTAGCTCCGCATACCGACGTTGCGACCTCTCATTTACTGAGAAATTATCTGG
This sequence comes from Clostridia bacterium, assembly GCA_017631855.1. Lineage (GTDB taxonomy): Bacteria > Bacillota > Clostridia > Oscillospirales > CAG-272 > HGM12713. The sequence continues at coordinate 32,346 of JAGBSP010000014.1, forward strand.
CGCGCCCCGATTTTCTCGTGGTTGAAAAAACGCTTCGCAGACGCCCCTCGGTCCTGCTTCTCACAAGGCTCGTCGGACTGCCCTGTTTCATTTTTATCGTTGGAACAACCGCAGAATATCGCGCCTGCCGTCAAAGCCGCTCTTTTGTGATCTTTGAGAAGATCCGACCGCGAGAGCGCATCAAGAAAGGAAACAACCATGAGCAATTTTACCTATGAATACGAAAACACCTCGCGCACTCTCGAAACCTTTGAGTGGGATTCGACTTGGCACGAGCACACCGAGGATCTAACGACACCGCGCGTTCTTTATCTCGGTGATTCGATCTCGCACGCAACCAGAAAAGCACTCAACGAGCTCTCCGAGGGACGCTTGCTCTTTGACGGTCTTGCCACCTCCAAAGCGATCGACCACCCCTGCTACGACGAAACGGTTCTGCTCTTTGCAAAGCAACAGCCGCACCGCGAACATATTCTGCTCAATAGTGGTCTGCACGGCTTTCATCTCTCGGACGAGGACGAATACGCCGCGCATTATGAGGAAAAAATTCAATTTTTACTTGCGAAATTTCCCGAAGCAAAGCTCACGCTTCTGCTGACGACCTGCGTTTCTGACACCGCACGTGATCTTCGCGTGAAAGCACGAAACGCCGCCGTACTTCGTCTGGCAGAGCAATACGCTCTGCCCGCCATAGACCTTTACTCACTATCGCGCGCTCACGCCGAGCTTCTCTCCGAGGACGGCGTTCATTGGCAACCCGAAGGCTACCGTCACCTCGCACGCGCCATTTTTCAAGCTCTGTAAAATTCCCCCAAGAAAGGATTTTTGATATGAAAAAATGCTATTCTTCGGCAGACATTCTTCTGCCCGATTTTAACCGCTACGATGCCGCCAAATGGGCGGTCGTTGCTTGCGATCAATTTACAAGCGAGCCCGAATATTGGGAAAAAGCCGAGGCAATCGTCGGAGACGCCCCCTCGACGCTCCGTATGATCCTGCCCGAGGTCTATCTCTCCGAAACCGAGAAGAGAATTCCCGCGATCAACGAAACGATGCAGGAATACCTTCGCACCCTGCTCCTTCCCAACACCGACACGATGATTTACGTCGAGCGCACGCAATCGGACGGCTCTGTTCGCCGCGGCATTGTGATGGCGATCGACCTCGAATGCTACGACTACCGCAAGGGCGCCTCGGCGCTCATTCGTGCGACCGAAGCCACCGTTGTAGAGAGAATTCCTCCGAGAGTGGCAATTCGTCGCGGTGCGGCGGTGGAGCTTCCCCACGTGATGCTTCTGATCGACGATACCGAGCGCACCGTCATCGAACCGCTTGCCTCGGCACAGTCGGGAACGATCGCCTACGACACCGATCTGATGCAGGGCGGCGGACATATCTTTGGAAGATTTCTCGATGATGCGGAGATCCGACGCATCGGACGCGCGCTTGATGCTCTGATTACCCCCGAAGCAATGGAAGCTCGTTACGGCGACGCGTCTCTCGCGCCCCTGCTCTTTGCCGTCGGTGACGGAAACCACTCGCTTGCCTCCGCCAAAGCGGCATACGAGGAGGTCAAAGCGGCAATCGGCGAAGAAGCCGCCGCTTCTCACCCTGCGCGTTACGCTCTCGTTGAGGTAGTCAACATTCACGACGAGGCGCTGAAATTCGAACCGATCTACCGCGTCATGTTCGGCGTCGATCCCGAGGACGTACTTGCCTCGCTTCGCGCCTATCTCAAGGATCTGCACGGTGACGCCGCTCCTCAGCACTGCGAGTATCTCTTTGGCTCGGAGCACGGCACACTGACCATCGACACTCCCGTTCGTCAGCTGACCGTAGGAACCCTGCAGGACTTCATTGACGAATACCTCGCATCTCACAAGGGTGCCGAGGTCGATTATATCCACGGTGAGGCTTCGGTTGAAGCGCTTGCGAAGAAACCGAACGCCATCGGCTTCCTCTTCTCGGGAATGGAGAAGAGCGAGCTCTTCCCGACCGTAATGTTTGACGGCGCACTTCCCCGTAAGACCTTCTCGATGGGACACGCCGAGGATAAGCGATACTATCTCGAGTGCCGCAAGATCGTACTGTAACGAAGGAGAACGATATGAACGAACCTTGGCAAAAGCTTTTTGACGAGTGCTCTTCCTGCACCGCCTGCGAGCTTCACAAAACGCGCACCAACTGTGTCTTCGGCACAGGAAGCACGACTGCCGATATTCTCTTCGTGGGCGAAGCCCCCGGAGAAAACGAGGATAAGACCGGCACGCCCTTTGTCGGAAGAGCGGGACAGCTGCTCGACAAATACCTCTTCGCGGTGGATATTCCGCGCGAAAGTGTGTATATTGCCAACATTCTCAAATGCCGTCCGCCCAAAAACCGTGATCCTCTGCCCCAAGAGGAAGACGCCTGCATCGAATTTTTACGCCGTCAGGTTCGCCTGATCCAGCCAAAAATCATCGTGTGTCTTGGACGGATTTCGGCAATGCGACTGATCAAGCCGGATTTTAAGATCACCAAGGAGCACGGCGAATGGTTTGAAAAAGGCAATTTTCTCATCACCGCCGTCTATCACCCCGCCCTTCTTCTGCGTGACCCGCGAAAGAAAGAGGAGATGCTCGTGGATATGAAAAAGATCAAGGAACGCTTGGATCAGATTCGTGAAGGAGAAAGCAAATGAACTATCTTCCCTTAGTACACGCCATTGTGATGCTCTTTTTGCTTCTGGTCATCGGTTATATCTGCGGAAAGACGAAGGTAGTTGACAGCGTAGCCTCGAAAAAGCTCTCGCGCCTTGTCATCACCATTACCAATCCCGCTCTGATCATTTATTCGCTGATCAAAATGGACTATTCGGCAGAAAACCTCGGGCTCGGCTTTGGTACTTTCCTCTTCGGCATTGTCTTTCACGCTGTGCTCGCCGTCTTTTCCTATCTCTGCTGTCTGCGTCTGAAACCGATTGAGGAGCGAAAGATCACCGAATTTACCATCATCTTCGGAAACGTCGGCTTCATCGGATTTCCCATTCTGCAATCGCTCCTCGGCGATAGGGGGCTATTTATGGGAGCCTTCTTTGTTGCAAGCTTTAATATCGTCCTTTGGACCTGGGGACTTTCGATCATTGCCCGCGGTCGCAAGGACATTCCGCTCTCTCCGAAAAAGGTGCTTCTCAACTGGGGAACGGTACCCTGCTATATCGGAATTGCACTCTATCTTTGTAAGGGACTTCTTCCGATGATCCTGCCCGAACGCATCGTTGGAATTTTCTCGAACTACGTTTCGCCCCCCATCATGCAAGCCTTTTCCTACGTTGCCCCGATGTGTACGCCGATCTCGATGTTCATCATCGGCGCACTCTTGGCGGCAAGAACCCCCCGTCAGCTTCTGACCAATGGCAAGATCTATTATCTCTGTACCCTCAAGCTTGTGGTCTTCCCGCTACTCGTCTGCGGTGCGATGCGCCTTCTTGGCATGGATACCGAATGGATCTGGTTTGGTACGATCGTTGCGGCAATGCCCTCGGCAACCGTCGTAACGATGCTCGCCGAGCTTCACGACGTCGCGCCCGAGTATTCAGCGCAGGTCGTTGGTACCACCTCGCTTCTTTCGGTGCTCTCAATGCCGATTGTGCTCTTGTTAGCACAGACCATCATCGGCGGATAACAAAAACAGCGCTATCACAAAAGATAGCGCTGTTTTTTATCGCAATCATTAAAAATATGTGTCAAGCACCTCGCGAAGTGACGTAAAGACAGGAACGCCAAAGACTTTGAGTCGCTCCTTTGACTGATGACCTCGTGCCACCAGAACGCACTCCACACCGATGGCTCTCGCCGTTTCGACGTCGTGATCGGTATCGCCAATCAGAATCACGCGCTCGCTCGGATGCTCGGCACGCCACGCTTTTGCCAAAGAGAGCTTAGATGCGGCATGAATGTTGTCAAGTCCGAGAATTTGCTCAAAGAGCTCACGGATTCCAAGATCCTCGAGCTGTCCCTCGAGCATCTGCCGCTCGGTTGCCGAAAGTACAATTTGTCTTACGCCGCGCGATCGAAGCGCATCAAGCGTTGTACGCACGTCGTCAAAGAGCACGGCGCTCTTGACGCAACGCAAATATTTTTCCACCCACCGCGGTGCCAACACCTCATAGGGGTGTTTTGCAAAATCAAATCCAATCCTTGCATAATACTCACGAATGGGAAAACCAAAGGTTTCTTGATAATATTCCCTGCTCGGAATCGGCGCGCATTCACATTCGCAAAGCAGCTCGTTGACCGCCTCGATCCCCGCGTCCACGTCGTCAAGAATGGTTCCGTTAAAATCCCAGAGTACGATCTCAGGACTCTTTTTTTCTTGTTCCATCGTTTCTCCAAAAAAGCAGGTCACCCACGCGGTGACCTGCTTTATTTCGTTTTAATTTTACTTTGTTTCCTCTGTGGTCAGGACAACTGTAGCAAATGCGCACGCAAAGGAAGGACAAAGGGGATCGCCGCAAGGCTCTGCGTGAGGCTTAATCTGCTGGATCAAGGTCGACTTGACCGCAGAAACCTCCAGCTTTGCCTGTGCATACGCCAAGAACTCATCGATGGTTGCGCTCTCTTCGTATTTTGCCCAAATATCTGCTGACACAGTGCGGAGCATCTTCAATGCTTCACGGTCGGTCTGATATCCCGTATTGTCAAGATCAAAACCAAATGCCATCTCTACCACGATATCCTGATTCTGCTTGACACCCCAATCGTAGATCGAAGCGATCTTATCCGTGGAAGGATAGGAAATAAAGACATTACCCGTCTTGTTGACATCCATGACGTACTTATTGTTCAGGCGCTCTGCCTGCTTGTAGGTGTCGCCCATCTGGTTCTTCACCTCATTGGTGTCGATCACACGATAGTGCTCACCCTCAATGCCGTACAGAATGAGATTGCGGAAATCCTCATCGGTATTGAGGTAGGTCAGAATCTGCATACTGCGCAAAAGGCTAGTGGTGTTTGCACACACAGCAAACGTGCTCTCAAGAACAGTCTCTGCCGTCATCGTAGGAGCTTCCACAACGATCATTTCGTATTCTTTGCTGTACTGATCAATCAGCTCAGCGCCGCCCTTGACGTAACCAATAGCAAACTTCTTGCCCGCATCGGTAGCTGCGTCATAGTAGTAACCCTGCGTTTCATACTTCTTGAGTGCCGTCAGGGTCTCGATGAAGGTATCATCTTCAAGGGTAGAAAAACCGCCAAACGTAGTGTCTGTCTTTTCACCCCAACCCATCAGCGAGAATTCGTTGACAATCTTACCCTCGTCGCCAACACCGACAAACTGTGTGGTTGCCTTGGCGATATCATAGTTCGTGATATCCGCATCCTTGTAGATCGGGTAGAACTTGTCTGCCTGATAGTTATGTACGTCGTCGAGGAATCGCTCGCAATCCTTCGCCGTCAGCGAGGTGTAGGTATCGAAGGTAGTGCTTCCGCCTTCGGTTCTACGGTAGGTATCGTTAAGCGCCTGCTTGTTGAGAAGCAAGAAGGTATATTCACCGACCGTGCGGTTATTCGGAATCGCATAGGTCGTTCCGCCGCCCAGCGTCTTGATTCCGCTGAGGAACTGCGGGAAGATGTACTGATTGAGCTTCTTCGAAGCGTCGCTCAGCGAGTTATCCAAGCTTGCAAGCAAGTTCTTCTGTCTGTATTCATTGAACTTTGCCTCGCCGCCCAGGAAGAAAATGTCTACCTGATAGCCTGCGATGGTCGGATACTTGATTTCGATCTGACCAAGCTCGTTGACGAAGGTTTCGTCCTCTTCGGTTTCTTCAGCGATTACGGTATTCGCAAGCTGACCTGCCTTCTTTGCAGCCTCTCTGGCAGCAAAGGACTCTTCCAGCTTCTTATAATATTCAGCCTCGGTGTAATAATTCAAAACCAGACGAGTCTTGAACTTACTTTCAGTTACTCTGTTGACTGCATCCGAAACCAGACGGTAGGTACAGGGCTGTGCGTTGTTTTGATCGGTACATACCTTGACGTCTTCGCCTGCATCGTGCGCGATACAATCGTCACATTTTTCCACAGGCTCCTCCGACATCAAATACATAGAAAGCGTCATTGCCGACTTCGATGCCTTTTTACTGATATCCTCAACCGCTTCTTCATCGGTTTTTTCAGAGCATCCGGTCAAACAAACGCTCAGCAGCATCAATAAGCTCAAACTGAGTGCGATGAATTTTTTCATCATAAAGTTCCCCCTTGAAACATTCGCCATAGCGAAACTATGACATTTTATTACTTATATATTCTACACTAATTTCCCAAAAATGTCAAGGCTTTTTTTTGTGACGGCTGTCGCTTTTTTCGTCTTTCTCTTCGTTTTTTCTTCTCTCGGGAGAAAAAAAACGACACTTTGCACAATTTTAAAACGAAAGTTTTTTATCTATGCACAACACAATTATAGAGTTGCACAACTTAGGCACAGTCATTTTGGGCAAGATGATGATTTTTCTTTCAAAAATCAATCCAGAAATCCGCGCAGATGTCTTGCACGGCTGGGATGTCTGAGCTTACGGAGCGCCTTGGCTTCGATCTGACGAATACGCTCACGCGTAATGTCAAATTCTTTGCCGACCTCCTCGAGCGTTCTCGAACGTCCGTCGTACAGACCGAAGCGGAGTTTGATGACGTGCTCCTCACGGGGCGTCAGCGTATGAAGCTCCTTCTCGATGACCTCTCGAAGGATGGTCGTTGCCGCCGCGTCGGACGGAGTGGGCGTATCCTCGTCGGGAATGAAGTCACCAAGATGGCTATCCTCCTCTTCACCGATCGGCGTTTCGAGCGACACGGGATCCTGCGCAATCTTCATAATCTCGCGCACCTTCTCGGCACTCATACCCATCTTTTCTCCGATCTCGTCTGCCGTTGCCTCACGTCCGAGCTCCTGAAGCATCTGACGCGAATAACGCGAAACCTTGTGAATGGTTTCGACCATATGCACGGGAATACGAATGGTTCTTGCCTGATCCGCAATGGCACGGGTGATCGCCTGACGGATCCACCAGGTTGCGTAGGTCGAGAACTTATATCCCTTGCTGTAATCGAACTTATCCACCGCCTTCATCAGTCCAAGGTTTCCTTCCTGAATGAGATCGAGGAAGAACATGCCCTTTCCGACGTATCTCTTTGCGATGCTGACAACCAAACGAAGGTTGGCTTCCACGAGCTCGTTTTTCGCCAATGCCTTTTCGGCGTCACTTGTGCTGTTGGTCATAATTTCGGCAAGCTCTCTCTCTCTGTCTGCCGTCAGTAGCGGCACCTTACCGATCTCCTTGAGGTACATACGAACGGGGTCGTCGATCGCAAGTCCCTCTTGCTCGAGGATTCGCTCCATATTCTCACTTGTTCCGAATGCCTCGACTTCGGACTCAATCTCGTCCATCTCGGAGTTTGAAAGATCTCCCGGCAGAGTAATTCCGTTGTTTTCCAGCGTATCGTACAGCTTATCCAGACTGTCGATATCAAAATCCATTTCCTCTACAACCTCTTCGAGATCGTCGGTCGAAAGCGTTCCCTGCTTTCCCTTTTCGATCAGCTCACCGAGGTCGATCGACTTATCGTTATCCAGTTTGATTTCCTGTTCCGTCATAATTTGTTTCCTTCCAATTTATGTATTTTTGGTTATTTTTTCTGTTCTTTGGCTTGCTTGAGTGCCGCTTGGCGTCGCCTGAGGTCGGCAAAGGTGTCATCCTTGTCAAGATTGCTTGCTTCTGCCCGAAGCGCGCCCACCGCGGCAAGAAAGACCTCGCGATCGTTCCGCGCTAGCGCTCTTCGCTCCCATTCGATCTTTTCAATCCGTCCGAGCTCGTCAGCGCTAAAGCTCTGTCCAAGCATTGCTTTAGAAAATCCGCCGTCGCTTCGTTCGAGTTCACAGATGGCGTCAAACACACGCCGTCCGAAGGTCGTGAAGAAATCCTCGCTCGAAAGACCGACCGCACCCGTCGCCGCTTCCTGTCGGAAACCGTCGTCCATTAAGATCAGTCCGAGCACCGTTTCCTCGGCACGCGACGCGCGAATATTCTTTGCGGCGTCCATATTGATGCGATCTCCAAAGTTTTTTACTGCAAGCTGAGCGTCCTGCGACTGCTTTTTCTTCATTTCGCGCAAGCGGTTCTTGCGAATTCTTTCGGTATCCGATCGCATTGCCTCAACCGAAACACCGATCTGCTCTGCCGCCTTGCGGATCGAGATCTCGCGTTCGACCTCGGAGTGCGCATCAGCGATCATCTGACAGACCGCTGCCGATGCCTTGATCTTCTCGTCGGGCAGTGCCAAATTGTATTCCGACAAAATGCGTCCAAGACGAAAATCAAATCCCGTCATACTTTGATCGAGCACCCGAGAGAATCCGTCCGCACCGAATTTTTTGATATATTCGTCGGGGTCTTTCGCGCCCTCGAGCTTGAGCACGCGAACGTCGACACCAACCTCGCCCAAGAGACGCATCGCTTTGTTTGCCGCTGTCTGTCCCGCGCTGTCCGAGTCGTAGCAAATCACGACCTGCCCCGTATGCTTGGCAAAGATTCTTGCCTGCTCCGAGGTGATCGCCGTACCGAGCGTCGCCACAGCGTTTTCAAATCCCGCGGCGTGCAGGGCAATAACGTCCATATATCCCTCGCAGAGAATGAGCCGCTCCTCGGCGTTCTTTCTTGCGAAATTGAGTGCAAAGAGATGTCGGCTTTTTTTAAAGGCAGGCGTATCCGAGCTGTTGAGATATTTCGGCTTGGAATCGTCCATTACACGACCGCCAAAAGCGACGACGTTGCCTGTCGTATCGATAACGGGAAAGATTACTCGGTTGCGGAAGAGGTCAAAGACGCGTCCGCTCTTCTCACTCCTCTTTCCGAGAAATCCTGCCACGATTTCGTCCTCGGTAAATCCCTGACGCTTGAGCGTCTTCGTGAGCGCATCCCACGAATTCGGAGCAAAGCCAAGCCCGAAGCGGCGGATCGTTGCCGTGCTAAGGGCGCGATTCTCGGTCAGATACCGAAGTCCCTCTCCCCCGAGCGCCTCGTCAAACAGACACTCGCGGAAAAAGCGCGCCGCCGCAAGGTTCATCTCAAAGATCCGTTTTCTCGGAACGGTATTCCGATCGTCGGGCGATTCGTCGGTCGGAATGGTAATGCCCGCTCTTGCCGCCAAGAATTCGAGCGCTCCGACGTAATCAAGATTTTCCTCACGCATAATAAAACTGATCACGTCGCCCCCTGCGCCACAACCAAAACAATAGAAGCTTTTCGTTGCGGGAAACACGGTAAAGGACGGCGTTTTTTCATTGTGGAAGGGACAAAGCCCGTTGTAATTCGAACCTGCCCGTTTTAAGGTCACGTAACGACCGATGACGTCCTCGAGCTCGTTGCGAGCCACGATCTCGTCAATAATTGCTCTTGAAATCATTCGCTACCCCCTCCATACTTTTGGAATATAGAGATCGGAGTAGACCTCGATCGCATAGCGGTCGCTCATTCCAGAAATGAAATCGCACACGCATCGCTCGACAATCTCCCGCTCGCAGTTGCGTCGGTAAAGGAGCGGCATTCCGTCGGGATGCTTGACAAAATGCTCAAAGAGCCGTATCAGCATCACCTGCGCCTTGCTCTCCTCCGACTTTGCCACGGGATTGCGATAAACCGCTTCAAAGAGGAAATCGCGCAGACGGTCGGTAGCGTACTGCACTTCCTCTTCCATCTGAATTTTCGGTTGATTGGTGCTGGCGCGAACGATCGAATTGACCATCGTATCAATGCGCTCCGAATGGGTTTCTCCCAAGATATCGCGAAGCGGCTTGGGAATATCCTCAATTTTGAGAATTCCCGCGCGACAAGCATCGTCAATGTCGTGATTGATGTAAGCGATACGGTCGGCAAATTTGACGATCACGCCCTCAAGCGTATTTGCCATATTGCTACCCGTGTGGTTGACGATACCGTCGCGGACCTCCCACGTCAGGTTCAATCCCTCTCCGTTGTTTTCCAAGCGATCCACCACGCGAAGGCTCTGCTTGTAATGCGTAAATTCGGGATCGAAGCATTTACGCATTGCAAACTCTCCTGCGTGTCCGAACGGTGTATGTCCAATGTCATGTCCGAGCGCCGCCGCTTCGGTCAGGTCCTCGTTAAGCGAGAGCGCACGTGCAATAATACGCGCGATCTGCGTGACCTCCAACGTATGCGTCATTCTCGTACGGTAATGGTCGCCCGTAGGCGCTAAAAAGACCTGCGTTTTATTCATCAGGCGACGGAAGGATTGCGAGTGAATGATCCTGTCGCGGTCGCGCTGAAATTCGGTACGGAATTGGCAGGGTTCCACAAATTTTTCCCTGCCCCTCGTATTTGCCGTCAGGAAGGCGTAGGGCGATAGCCGTTCCTTTTCATGTTCTAAAAACTGTTCCCTGATACACGGAAAATCTCCCATTTTCTCCCTCCTTCGCTCCTCTCCTCGTTTTTGAGCAAAAAATCTCCCAAAAACGAGATATCTAATTTATAATGTACGCAAAAAAATGAAAATATACTTTATTTCGGCAAGGTTTTTTTGAAAAATTTTTTACCGCCTATTGCAATCAAATTTATTTTCCTGTATAATGAAAGCAACACTATTTCCCCGAAAGGAGAACTTTTATGTTAGAAATTAAAAATCTAACCAAAATTTACCGTTCCAAAACGGGTGAGTCGGTCAAGGCGCTAGATAACGTCTCGATCTCCTTCCCCGAAACGGGAATGGTCTTTATCTTAGGTAAATCGGGTAGCGGTAAATCGACGCTTCTGAACGTCATGGGAGGTCTTGACTCCTACGATAACGGTGAATTTATCATCAAAGGAAAATCCTCCAAGGATTTCGCAGGCTCAGATTTTGACGCCTACCGTAACACCTTTATCGGCTTTATCTTCCAAGAATATAACGTCCTCGACGATTTCACGGTGGGCGCGAATATCGGTCTTGCGCTGGAACTCCAAGGAAAGAAAGCCACCGACGAAAAGATCAATGATATTCTGCGTCAGGTCGATCTTCTAAGTTATGCCAAGAGAAAGCCCAACGAGCTCTCGGGCGGACAAAAGCAGAGAGTTGCCATCGCAAGAGCCCTCGTCAAGGACCCGCAGATCATTATGGCGGACGAGCCGACGGGTGCGCTTGACTCGAACACGGGCAAGCAAATCTTTGACACTCTCAAGGAGCTCTCCCGTGAAAAACTCGTCCTGATCGTTTCGCACGATCGCGACTTTGCCGAGCGCTATGCCGACCGTATCGTTGAGCTCTCGGACGGAAAGATTTTCTCGGACGTCACCAAGCACGAGCGCCACAGCGTTCAGCTCAGCGAGGGAATTCAGCAGATCAACGACCGAATTCTCCGCATCAAGGGCGGCTACCGCCTGACCGAGAACGATCTGAAAATGATCAACGACTATCTCCAGCACAATCCGCACGACATCATTCTTTCGGGCGACGGACGTATCAACGACGAGCTTCGCTCAGCGGCGGGCATCAGTGCCGAGGGACACACCTCGGTCTTTGAGAGCACCGCGGAGCGTGACGTAACGCTCAAAAGTTACGACAAAAAGGACAGTAAATTCATTCGCTCCAGCCTTCCCATCAAGAACGCACTCCGTATGGGCGTGAGCGGTCTGAAGCACAAGAAATTCCGTCTGGTGATGACCATCCTCCTCTCGCTGATCGCCTTTGCGCTCTTCGGGTTTGCCGATACGCTCGGTGCGTATGAAAAGGAAACCGCCGCCGTGTCCTCGGTGATGGATTCCGGCATCAAGAGCGCCTCGGTACGCCTTGGTGTGAAACATACCTACGTCTATGAGGGAGAGGAGCCTTGGTCCTACTACTCCTACGCGCCGATGAACGACGACGATATCGAATATCTCCGTCAAGAAACGGGCATGGATTTCGTTCCCGTCTTTACGGGTGGCGACGAGTGGAGTGGTGGCTTCCCGCTCTCCTCGCAGTTTAAGAGCTACTCGAACAACTCTGAGATCTATACGGGCAGACTGACAGGACTCGTAAGTATGTCCGAGGATCAGCTCTCGGGGGCAGAGCTCCGCTTAATCACGGGTAAGCTGCCGAGCCAAGAGGGAGAAATCGCCCTGACCGAGCTAATGGTTCGCCAGTTCAACGAATACGGCTTTATCAACCACTCTTTCGGTGAAGAGATCGAGGCAGGATCGGTGACGGCAGACAAGCTCATTGGAATGCACGTCACTCCCTCGAACAACTATATGATCAACAACGGAACGACCGTTTCCTATGAAATTGTCGGTATCGTTGACACGGGCTTTGATTACGAGCGCTACGCATCGCTTCTGCCCACCACCGACGACCGTCCCGCTACCACCGATCAAAATTCTCTGGCGATGATGGTTCTTGCCAACGAGATTCGTTCCGAGTTAGCCTACGGCTTCCACGCACTCGGCTTTGCGCACAAGGATGATATTGACGCACTTGCCGCCATCTACGAAAAGAGCACCGAAAATTTCGCGCAGTACATGAACGGATACGACTCCGAGACCTATATCATTCTTCCCTATGAAACTACGACAGGCGGTCCCGACAAGGAAACGATGGATACCGTAATGAATGAGATCCACTTCCGTCAGTTGGCGGGAAGCGACGCGATCAAAAAGATGGACGTTATCTGGCTGACCGCCGACGGTGTTCCGCTGACCGCCTTGAAGGAAAATCAGGTGCTTATTTCGCGACAAGCATATGAATCGCTGATGAAACACCAGATCACGGTCGAAATTGACGTCGCCGCTCTGGAAGCTCAGATCATCGCCGTTGTCGGTGAGGATCAATGGGCAGAAAGCGCACACCTTTCGAACTATTACGACCGTATCGAGTACCTGAATAACTCAACCTGCCAAAGCCTTGTTGCCAAGTACGTCGCAGAGCTCTTGGATCTCCCCTTCGATGCTTCGATGCCTGCGTTCCTGAAGAGAAATCTTTGCTCTCTCCTCCGCTCCACCACGCTTGAGATGCCGACGATCCCCCTCGATCAATCGAACGTGAACGATTATCTCCTCAGCTATTTTTTGGTCGAGGACATTTGGGCAAACAATTTGGAGGAAGACAATGACTTCCTCGCGGCTTGTCTGGCGTACCGCGGCATCGGTAATTTGGAGGATTGGAACATCAATTTCCCCTCCGACGAAGCTAAGATGGAGCAGCTGTCCTTGTTCTACAGAGACTATCTCTTCGGAGAGGGCAACCAAAACAACCGCTTCTCTCAGCTCTCTTACGACGCGCTGCAAAAAATGATCTCCGTCGAGAAAGGCTCGCTGTTTATCACCGATCTTTCTGAGGTAACCCTGAAACGAATCGAGCGCTCCTTCCAAAACGATACGGTTGCGACGATCGAGGAATACGACATTGAGATCGTCGGCTACTTCATTTCGGATCAGTATTCCGACCTGATCATCTCCGACAAACTCCTTGCGGACTATCAGGAATGGTTTGCCGAGCAATCCGAAAAGTTCGGCAGCTCTTATAAGGAAACGGTTGCCGAGCACGAGGACGGCATTTGGGGCTTTGCCATTGCTCCGATGGGAGATGAGGCAGCGCTCCGCAAGATCGTGCAGATGACTTACGACGAGGAAAGCGATCTCAATTTCTCGCTGAAAAACTCGGTCATGGAAACGCTTGGTAGCTTTAACGACTTTATTGAGGTCGGCGCAATGGTCTTCCTCTACGTCGGTATCGGCTTTGCGGTCTTCTCCGCCCTGCTTCTGATGAACTTCATCTCGACCTCGATCTCCTACAAGAAGAGAGAAATCGGTATTCTCCGCGCCGTCGGTGCGAAGTCTTCCGACGTCTTTAAGATCTTCTTCTCCGAGGCGCTCGTGATCGCTCTGATCAACTTTGTCCTCTCGCTCGCCGCGGTGATTACCGCCATCAGTATTACCAACTCGATGATGCGCTCCGAGGGCATTAACATCACGCTCTTGACCTTTGGCGTACGACAGGTCATTCTGATGCTTGTCATCAGCGTTGCCGTTGCACTCATCGCAAGCTTCCTCCCCGTCTACAACATTGCAAAACGCAAGCCTGTAGACGCGATCAAGGATAGATAAAAACAAAAAAAAGAACCGCCCGTGGAGTGATCCACGGGCGGTTCTTGTTTATATTACTTTACAAATTCGCGATAAATTGCCGCAAGTGCCGTATTGAAATCCTTCTCCTCGACACCGACGATGATCGAGATTTCACTTGATCCTTGGTCGATCAGACGAATATTGACGTCGGCATTCGAGATCGAATCGAAGACTCTTGCCGCCGTTCCCTTTGCCTTGACCATTGCGCGTCCGACCACGGCAACGAGTGCCAGACCGTCCTCGATCGAAATATGGTCGGGACGAACCATACGGTTGATGGCGCCAAGCACCTTCTCGCGTCTGCCGTCAAGGCAGGTGGTTGCAACGACGATACTCATATTGTCAACGCCCGAGGGCAGGTGCTCAAAGGAAATTTCGTTTTCCTCAAGAACCTCGAGAACCTTGCGTCCGAAGCCAATCTCGGAGTTCATCATATCCTTCTCAATGGTGATGACCGAGAAGCCCTTCTTGCCCGCAATTCCCGTAATGACACGGTCGGTATCGTAATCGGGCGTTTCTGCGACGATCATCGTACCCTGTGCCGTCGGCTCGTTGGTGTTACGGATATTGATCGGAATGCCCGCATAGCGCACGGGGAAGATCGCGTCCTCGTGAAGCACCGTAGCACCCATATACGAGAGCTCGCGGAGCTCACGGTAGGTGATGGTCTGAATCGCGCAAGGATCGTCGATGATTCTGGGGTCTGCCATCATAAAGCCCGACACGTCGGTCCAGTTCTCGTAAAGGTCTGCCTGTGCGGCACGAGCCACGATCGAGCCCGTAATATCCGAGCCACCGCGAGAAAAGGTCTTGATGGTGCCGTTGGGCATTACGCCGTAAAATCCGGGGATGACGGCGTTCTTGTGCTGCATCAGCTCTTCGGCAAGCACACGGTTGGTCTTTTCCTCATCAAAGCTTCCGTTCTCCTTGAAGAAAATGACGTTCTCTGCGTCGATAAAGGAATATCCGAGGAACTTGGAGAGAATGAGTCCGTTGAGGTATTCTCCGCGCGATGCCGCGAAATCGCGACCCGAGCGGTGCATCATTGCATTCTTGACGTAGTCAAGCTCGCCGCTGATATCGAAATCCATTCCAAGATCGGTGATGATGCCGTTATAGCGGTCCTTGATCTGCTCGTACAGCTCGTCAATGCTTTCATGGTTACGAATCTTCTCATAGCACGCATAGAGCATATCGGTAACCTTCGTGTCGTCCTTATATCTCTTACCGGGTGCCGAGGGCACAACGTATCTACGCGCGGGGTCTGCCTTGATGATCGAGGCAACCTGTCTGAAATGCTCTGCGTCAGCAAGCGAGCTGCCGCCGAATTTTACTACTTTTACCTTCATTTGGAAAAGTCCTGCCTTTCTTGGTCGTATATTATTCTTTCAATGCTTTATTATATAAAATTCTTACCGAATTGTCAACCGATTTTTCGGATTTTTTTATTTTTCGGTTGCCGTTTCGACTTCGTCGAGATATCGCTTTGCCTGCGTACTGAAGAGCTCGTAATATTTTCCGCCCTTTGCCATCAACTCGCGGTGCGTTCCCTCTTCGACCAGCTTACCGTATTCGAGCACGAGGATCTTCGTCGCGATAGTTGCGCTGGAAAGTCTGTGCGACACGAAGATGGTGGTCTTATCCTGTCTGAGCTCGTCGAACTGACGAAAGATCTCCTGCTCTGCCATCGGGTCGAGCGACGCCGTCGGCTCGTCGAGAATGAGAATATCCGACTCGCTGTAAAATGCGCGTGCAATGGCAAGCTTTTGCCATTGACCGATCGAAAGCTCGATGCCGTCGGGTTCAAAGAAGCGCATCAGAGGCGTATCAAAGCCGTGCGGCAGATGCGAAATAAAGTCCTCGGCGTCGGCTTTTCTTGCTGCCGCGACAATTTCCTCGGCACTTCCCTCTCGGGTAATATCGCCAAAGCGGACGTTGTCCGACACGTTAACAGCATACTTACCGAAGTCCTGGAAAATAATACCGAAAATGCGATAAAGCTCGGTCGGCTCGTATTCACGAAGATCTCTGCCATCAAGCAAAATCTTACCCTCGGTGGGATCGTAAAGTCGGGTCAAAAGCTTTAAGAAGGTGGTCTTGCCCGCACCGTTGAGTCCCACGAGTACCGCGGTTTCTCCCGGACGGATGGTCAGGCTCACGTGATCGAGTACGTAGCGTGTCGTACCCGGATAGGCGAAGCAAACGTCTTGGAATTCGATCGTATGCGGCACACCGCTTGCGACGGGTGCGGGAGGATCGATGCTCGGCACGACGGTCGGCTCTTCCTTCATAAAGATAATCAGGTTATCGATAAAGAGTGTTCCCTCATACACGGCGGCGGATACGTTGATCAGTCCTCCGACCGTCGTAACGATCGAGGTCAGCGCGCCCGTGTAGAGCGAATAGTCACCGATGAGAATCTCGCCTCGGAACACCTTCATTGCGATGAGCGCAAAGAAAACACAGCTGACAATCGACGAGAGCACCGTCAGCATAATTTGCCAAATGCTTTCCCGTACAATCAGACGGCGCAGTCCGACGTAATAGCGCCCAAACACGGTGTTATAGCGCTCGGTAAAGTTATCGGCAAGACCGAACATTCGGATCTCCTTGACCATATCCTTGTTGACCATCAGGTCGGAATAATAGGTCATCTGCCGACGGTCCTTGGAGCGGCGACGCATATAGAGATAGGTCTTGTGCTTATAGGCAAAGTTGACAATCGCGGTCGGCACCGAGATGAGGATCATCAAGGGCGCCATCCACCACATGCCCGGTGCCATCGCCAGAATGACGATATAGCTGACGAGCGTAATAACCTTACTGATCGCGTCAAAGGTGGACGAAATGACAGAAATCGGACGCATTCCCGCCTCACGGTTGGCGTTTTCCAGCTTCTCGTAGAACTCGGGGCGGTCAAAAGACGCAAGGTCGAGTTCTTTTGCCTTTTCCATAATCTGCACACGAACGTGTCGGACGACCTTCTCGCCCGCAATTCGTGTGACAACGGCATTCAGACGCCCTACGATGGCGTTGAGAATCTTATAGACAAAGAAGAACACCAAAAGGATCATCACCATCGATCCCCAGAATACGGTGGTTCGTGCCATTCCCGTCAGTTCTGCGGCGGCGCGATCGGTCACAATACCCTGCAGCTCGTTGAGAATAGCGCTGGTGAGCAAAGAGCCGACGGTCGGCAAAATACCCGTGAGAATCGACACAAGAATCATCGCAAAGAGAATCCAGTGTCCCGTCTGCCACACCATCGAAAAGATATAGCAAAGGCGGGAGAAAAATCCGCCAATCACCTCGCGCAGATAGCGAGGAAGATCACCAATGCCTTTCGGTGGCTTCGGTTTATTCTTATACGGATCCTTCCCCATCGGGGGAGGACCGAAAAATCCAGGTCCCATCTTGTGCCATCTGCTCGGACAGATGAGCTCCGCCGAGAATATGGAAGTGCAGATGCTTCACACTCTGGCACGCATCCTCTCCGCAGTTCGTGATCACACGGTAACCGTTCGTAATGCCTGCCGAAGCGGCAACCTTCGGAATCACCTCAAAAATATGTGCAACGAGAGCGCTGTTGTCTGCCGAGATCTCGTCAGCCGACGCGATATGAGTTTTGGGAATCACAAGCACGTGTACGGGTGCTTGAGGCGCGATGTCGTAAAATGCAAGGCAGAGCTCGTCCTCATACACCTTATTCGAGGGGATCACGCCCGCTGCGATCTTACAAAAAATGCAATCCATCTTGATTTTTCCTCCGTTTTATGCTAAAATAAGATTTACTATAATATATAATGATACCATAAATTTCTAAAAAAGTCAAGGAGGGTGTATGATTTTTCCATGTTCCGAGCCACAGGGCGACCTTTGGCAATACCTTTCGCACACCGAAAAAACGGTCGTGATGTACGGAATGGGCAACGGTGCCGACAAGATTCTCGCCGTCTGCGACCGCTTTGGCATTGAGATTGCCGACTTTTTTGCCTCGGACGGCTTTGTGCGCGGTCATTCCTTCCACGGAAAGCGCGTGCTCTCCTATACCGAGGTCAAGGAAAAATACGGCGCGGAAAATATCATTGTTCTTCTCTCCTTTGCCTCTTCTCTGCCCGACGTACTCTCGCTCTTTGACCGTGTAGCAAGCGAGTGCGAGATGTACGCCCCCGACGTTCCCGTGTGCGGTGACACACTCTTTACGTTCGATTTTTACCTTGAGCACCGCGAGGAGCTCCAAGAGGTATATTCCTTGCTTGCCGACGACGAGTCGCGCCGCATTTTTGAATGCGTGCTCCGCTATAAGCTGAGCGGAAAAATTTCGGATCTGCGCGCCGTCGAGAGCTCGAAGGACGAGAGCTATTCTCTGCTCGGCGCTGATCGCGTCCGCATCGCCGCCGATCTCGGTGCGTACAACGGTGACACGGTCCGCGAGCTGATGACCTACGCGCCCTCCCTTTCCGAGGTCTATGCCTTTGAGCCCGACCGACGCAGTTTCCGCAAGCTCTCGGAATATTCCGAAGCGCAGAGCGACTTGACGATTCACACCATCCACGCCGCCGCTTGGTCGGAAACCACCACCCTTTCCTTTGCCGATACGGGCAACCGAAACGCGGGTGCGTTTGCGCTTGGAAAGCAGATTGAGGTGGAGGCAAAAAGCCTTGACTCAGTGCTTGACGGAAAATGCGTTGATTATATCAAATACGACGTTGAGGGCGCCGAACGCGAAGCAATTCTCGGCTCAAAAGAAACGATCCTCGCGCATCACCCGCGTCTTCTCGTGTCGATCTATCACCGAAGCGAGGATCTGTTTGCGCTTCCTCTGCTCATTCACGAACAATTCCCCGACTACCGCCTCTATCTGCGCCGATACCCCTACGTCCCCGCGTGGGATCTGAATTTGATCTGCGTATCCACTCAACCAATCGTTGATTGACTTTTTCCTTGATCCGTGATACACTATTGTTACCAACGATATTCTGAAAGGAGTTCTTTATGAAAAAGTCACTTCTCGTATTTTTCTCCTTGCTTTTGATCGCAAGTATGCTTCTGAGCGCGTGCAACTCCGATGACGTCGCTTCTGATGAAACCGAGGGAACCACCACCGAAACACCTTCCGCCGACAATGGCAACGGCGGAAAAAACAATTCCTCTTCCGACAATTCGGAAAACACTCCCCCTCATCCCGATGACCAGAATCATAACGAAAATATCGATGATTCCAACACTCCAACCATCTCTACGGAATTAAAAACCTGTGACATCTACAATCTCCGCTTTGCTTACCCCGCACACTGGGAAGAGGATTTTTACGGGATGCTTTTTTGGCCTGCGGACAATCCCGAACTCGTGCTCGAAGTCACCTCGGGGGTTAAAACCGATTATTACTCCACGATGACCGAAGAGAGTTTTCGCGAGGCACTTCTTCGTGCGATGGAAAAACTCGAAATCAGCGTACCGATTTCTAACGTATCGGTGGAAACCACGGTGAATGACCACGGCTTGACAATTACGGTCATCGACTGTACGATCATCCGGGACGGAAGCGAGTCACGAATGGTGCTGTTTGCTACCACGATCGACCAGACGACACACCTGATCCAATTGAGCCATAATCCCGATCAACTGGAAGATCTGATTGAGCCGATTTTCCATTCCATGGAAGCAATCGACGGCGAAAATTACGAAGGCGAAGACAATTGGAACATCATCTGACAAAAGGGGAAACCACACGAGTGGTTTCCCCTCTTTATCTTACTTTTTTCCAAAAGAAAGTCCCTTAATCGTGTTGTTTTCTTTTGCTTACTTTTCTTTTCCAAAAGAAAAGTAAGACAAAAAACGGGATTGCAAAAGCAATCCCGTTAATTGTTTTCATTGAGTCGCGGAAAATATCAATTACTTGTACTTTCTCTTGCGAGCGGCTTCCGACTTCTTCTTGCGCTTCACGCTGGGCTTCTCATAGTGTTCTCTCTTGCGAAGCTCGGTGAGGACGCCGGAACGAGCCATTGCTCTCTTAAAGCGGCGAAGTGCGCTGTCCAGGGACTCGCCTTCTTTCACTCTAATTTCTGCCATTTTCTGTTTTCCCTCCCTCCGCTATTGCCAGAGACAATGAAATCGAATAATATTATACACGA
Organism: Clostridia bacterium; assembly: GCA_017631855.1. GTDB lineage: Bacteria > Bacillota > Clostridia > Oscillospirales > CAG-272 > HGM12713. The sequence goes on from JAGBSP010000014.1 coordinate 52,611, forward strand.
TTTTTTATCGCTTGTCAAGTATTTTTTTTAAGTTTGCAAAAAATTTCGTTCGCCTTATTTCACCACGATATTGACGATCTTGTTGGGAACGACAATCTCCTTGACGATTGCCTTTCCTTCGATCGCCGACGCGACCTTTTCGTCTGCCTTAGCGATCGCGAGCACCTCGTCCTTCGGAAGGTCGACGGCAATCGAGATCTTTCCTCTCACCTTACCGTTGATCTGTACGACAACCTCAACCTCTTCGTCTGCCGTCTTGGCTTCGTCAAAGGTAGGCCACGGCTCGTAGGCAATGGTGTTGTCGTGTCCGAGAATCTCCCAAAGCTCCTCACCGATGTGCGGGCAGATGCAGGAGAGCATCTTGACAAGTCCCTCTGCATACGCCTTCGGGCACTTGCCTTCCTTATACATTGCGTTGACGAAAATCATCATCTGCGAAATTGCGGTGTTAAAGCCAAGCGACTCAAAGTCTGCCGTGATCTTCTTGACGCTCTTGTGGTAAATCTTATCGAGTGCGGGAACCTCTCCGTCTACGATATTCTCAGGCTCGGTAATGAACGCCCAGACACGGTTGAGGAACTTACGAGCACCCTCAACGCCCTGATTGCTCCAAGGCTTGGACACCTCGAGCGGACCCATAAACATTTCGTAAAGACGAAGCGTATCTGCGCCGAAATCACGGACAACGTCACTCGGGTTAACCACGAACTCGGGGAATCTCTTACCCATCTTAATGCCGTTCGAGCCAAGGATCATTCCCTGGTGAACGAGCTTCTTGAAGGGTTCCTTTGTGGGAGCGAGTCCCTTATCGTAGAGATATCTGTTCCAGATTCTCGAATACATCAGATGACCGACCGCGTGCTCCGGACCGCCGATATAGAGGTCGACGGGCATCCAGTGCTTGAGAAGCTCTGCGTTTGCAAACTCCTTGTCGTTGTTGGGGTCGATATAGCGCAGGAAGTACCACGAAGAGCCTGCCGAGCCGGGCATCGTCGAGGTCTCTCTCTTACCGACCACGCCGTTTTTGTTGTACTGCTTCCACTCAGTTGCATTCTCGAGCGGTGCTTTTCCGCCCTCGCCCTTATAGTTTGCAAGCTCGGGGAGAACGAGCGGGAGCTCTGCGTCGTCGAGCACATGAATGCTTCCGTCCTCGCCGTGTACCACGGGAACGGGCTCGCCCCAATATCTCTGACGCGCAAAAATCCACTCGCGGAAGTGGTAGTTGACCGTTCTCTTGGCAACGCCCATCTTCTCGAGCTTTGAGGTAATTGCTTCCTTGGCTTCCTCGACGGTCAGACCCGTAAACTCCTCGGAATTGATCAGGCGGTAGCCCTTGCCGAGATACTCACCCTTTTCGAATGCCTTTTCGGATACGTCGACGTGTCCGAGCTTTGCGCCGTCGCCGTCGATAACCTGAATCATATCGATGTTGTGCGCGATCGCGTACTCGAAGTCACGCTGGTCGTGCGACGGAACTGCCATGACGGCACCCGTGCCGTAGCTTGCGAGCACGAAGTCGCCGATAAACATTCTGACCTCGCGTCCGTTGACGGGGTTGATACAGGTCACGCCCTTGAGCTCACAGCCCGACTTGGTCTTGTTGAGCTCGGTGCGGTCCATATCGTTCTTCTTGAGCGTCTCGTCGATGTATGCCTGAACCTCTTCTTTATTTTCAATTCTCGGCATCAGGCTCTTGACGATCTCTCCGTCGGGAGCAAGCACCATAAAGGTGATACCGTAGATGGTTTCGATACAGGTCGTAAAGATCGAGAATTCTCCGCCGCCGACGATGTCGAATTTCACCTCGACACCCGTAGATTTTCCGATCCAGTTCTTCTGCATGAGCTTGGTGGACTCAGGCCAATCGATCTCGTCCAGTCCCTCGAGAAGCTTCTCGGCAAAGGCGGGCTGGTCGATGACCCACTGCTTCATATTCTTGCGAACGACGGGATAGCCGCCGCGCTCGGATTTTCCGTCGATGACCTCGTCGTTCGAGAGCACCGTGCCGAGCTCCTCACACCAGTTGACGGGCATATCGATGTACTGCGCGTAGCCGTCCTCGTACAGCTGCTTAAAGATCCACTGCGTCCAACGGTAATACTCGGGATCGCTCGTTGCGATCATCTTACTCCAGTCGTAGTCAAAACCAAGCTCACGGAGCTGCTTTGAGAAGGTCTTGATATTCTCCTGCGTAAAGCCGTTGGGATGGTTGCCTGTATTGACCGCATACTGCTCGGCGGGAAGTCCGAAGGAGTCGTATCCCATCGGGTGCAGGACGTTGTATCCCTGCATTCTCTTCATTCTCGATACGATATCGGTTGCGGTATATCCCTCGGGGTGACCTGCGTGCAGTCCTACGCCCGACGGATACGGGAACATATCGAGCACGTAATATTTCGGCTTGGAGAAGTCCCAGACGTCGGTCTTAAAGGTTTCGTTCTTCTCCCAATAGGCTTGCCACTTTTTTTCGATCTCACTGTGATTATACTTCATATTTCGTCTTCCTTTATGTGATTAGTCAGCATAGAGCTTGTCTAAGTTATAAAATTCTCTCGATTCACGGCTGAAAATATGCACGATCACGTTGCTGTAATCGACCAGCACCCAAGAGTTATTGTCGCGTCCCTCGACACCGTACGGATTTACGCCGCGCAAGCCAAGCCGATATTCGACCTCGCCCGCAAGCGCCTTGATCTGCGTGGACGAATTACCCGTACAAAGCACGAAATACTCGGCAATGACCGTCTTATCCTCCACGTGCAAAACCTTAATATCTCTTCCTTTTTTGGAATCGAGCACCTCGGCGATCGCCTCGGCGAGCTCGCGTGCCGACACGCCCTCAAGAGACGGAAGCACTTCATTTTGCATTTGATCCATTTCGTTCTACCTTTCCTCAAAATTCTTATTATATTATTGTAAAGCATAATGCTTCGTTTGTCAAGTCCATTTTGCTTTTACGAGCACTCTTGCACCGAATATGCGCAATATTCCCCGTAAATTTTCCGAAAGCGTTCGTTGTTCTCATTCAAAAACACGCATTCGGAATCAAAGCCTCCCTCCGAAGCGCCGAAATGCCTCACCAGCAGCTCCTCCATCGCGGGAGCGGAAAGCACGTAATAGGACGCACCGCTCTTCTCCGCCGTCACGGCGGCACCGGGAGCGGTCACGAAGAAAACGCGATCGGGCGAGAGCGAGATCAGCTCGCCTGCCAACGAAAAAATATCCGATGCCTCAAGATCGGTATCCACCTCGTTTCGCATCCGAATGGCAAGCGTTGCCGCCTCAAACACACCAAGCTCGCTCACCTTGCGAAACAGCGCCGAAAGGAACAGCTTTTGCGCGTCGATGCGGTCAAGGTCACCCTGCACGTAGCCCGCGCGGTAGCGCACAAACTGCTCCGCGCCCGCGCCGTCGAGCGTTTGCTTTCCCGCCTTCAGATGGATCGAAAGCTTTTGCGCAGGATCATCGTAGTCAAGATCTCTCGGCAGATCAATCTCCACACCGCCAAGCGCATCCACTGCCGAACGAAATGCCGACGGCGACAGATGCAACGTTCGGTCGATCGAAACGCCAAGCGCCTTCGAGAGGAACTCCCGAAAGCCGTCCATTCCGCCCAAAGAGGCGTATGCGCCGTTGAGCTTACGATAGCTTTTTTCGGTGTACTTCGCGTAGGTGTCGCGCGGAATCTGCAAGACGAACACCTCGTGCGACGCGCGGTCAATCGAAACGAGCATCAGCACGTCGCAAAGTCCCGACGTTGCGTCACTCCCTGCCACGAGAAAGCGAAAGTAATTTCCGCCTCCGATCGTTTCGGTTACCTCAGGCAAGCTTCTGTCTTCCGCCTTTTTGGGCAAGCTCCCCAAGATCATAGAAACCAAAAGCGCCGCCGCAAGACACGCGGCAATCGCACTCCAAAAAATGATATTTTTTCCTTTTTTCAAGATCACAGCACTTCTCCGTTCTTTTCGTCCCTATTTTCTCTGATTTTTTCAAAGAAAATATGTAAAGAACGGTGTGCACCGTTTCAAATGCTTGCCGAAGCCCTCTCGCTGACCAGCTCGTTTCTCGCCTCAAAGGTGTCGGGGCTGATCGGCGTACCCTCCGAGAGAAGATCTGAGATCGTCATATCGTAGGAAAGAATGAGCGTATCACGCAGATGCGAAAGTCGCTCAGTGTCATTCATCGCTTCGGGATGCGCGTCAAAGAAGAAGTTGCGAAGTTTAACGCAGTTTTCAAAGCGACGCGAAAGATCGATGTAGTCGGCAAGGTAAACCAGCTTTTCTAGGAGCGTCATTCCACGTCTGCCCGTCGTGTGCCAACGCACGCAGGAGATGATCGCGTCCTCGGCAAACTCGGGGTATTGCTCGGCAATCAGAGCCGCCGCGGTTCTTGCGTGAAAGGTTTTGGGCGCAAGCAGATCCTCGCGAGTCAGCGAGAGCCCCTTTTGCGCAAAGATCATCAGATGTCGGTCGGGCGAATACTCTTTCGTAATATCGTGCAGCAGCGCAGCCGCACGAAGTGTAAAAATTTGATCGGGCGCGTAAATCTCGCCAAGTCGTACGACCATTTTCTCCACCTCCACGGTGTGTCGGAATCTCTTCTCCGACATCGACGAGGAAAGCTCTTCTCGAAGCGCTTCGAGCCTCTGTTCTGCGATCATACGTGTTCCTCCCGATACAATCCGTTCTCACGGATAAAGTCGGCAACGCCTTGAGGAACGAGGTGGGAAATATCCTTCCCCTCTCTGACGGCACGACGGATCTCGGTCGAGGTCAGTTCGATCGGATCGGTCACAATCCGACGGAACATCACGCCGTATTTCTCGTAGTATTCTCCGATTTTCGCCACGATACGCTTGGTAAGAAATGGATCGTTTTCTCTGCGCACGTAGGTCGGGTAACACATCTTGAAAATGTCCTCAAAGCGATACCACTGATCAAAGGTCAGCACCATATCGGTGCCGCACAGCAAGAAGAGTCTTGTGTCGGGGCGCTGAAGCTCCTTGAGCGTGTCATAGGTATAGCTCTTGCCGCCGCGTGCGATCTCGACGTCGGAAATCACCACACCGTCCACGCCCTCAAAGGCAAGCTCGCACATTTTGAGGCGATAGAGCGGATCATCCGATGCGTCGACCTGCTTATGCGGTGGGAGATAGGTGGGAATGATGAAGAGATAATCGAGCTTCATCTGCTCCATAAACGCCTTTGCCGCGGCTACGTGTCCGTTATGAATCGGAGCAAACGTACCCCCGTAAATACCGACGCGGAGCATATCCATTCCGTTTTGTCCTGTCATAATTCAATCTTTTTATGGTTGACCGACTCACGGTAGAGCACGGTCTTTCGTCCGATGACGCAAACGACGTCAGCACCCGTTGCTTCAGCCAGTGCCTCTGCCGCCTCACGGACGGTGTATTCACAGTTTTCGAGCACCGAAAGCTTGATCAGCTCTCTTGCTTCGAGCGCGTCGGAGACCGTCTTCACGAGATTTTCGGTCACGCCGCCCTTACCGATCTGCATAATGGTCGGCTCGTTGGTTGCAAGTCCGCGCAAATATGCGCGCTGTTTTGACGTTAACATAGTTTCACCTCTGGTTTTGTTTTAAATATTCGGCAAGCTTTTCAATGGCTTTGCCTCGGTGCGAAATCGAATTTTTTTGCTCGGAGCTCATTTCCGAGAAGCTAAGTCCCATCGGCTCGTAGAAGAAGAGCGGATCGTAGCCAAAGCCGCCCTTGCCGCGCGCCTCGTGCAGAATCTCTCCCTCGGTTTCGCCGCGGAAGTAGAGCCCTTCGGTCGGCTCTTTGGGATCGATGAGCGCGATCGTACAAACGAAGCTTGCCGAACGGTCGTCCTTGTCTGCAAGATTTTTCAAGAGAAGCGCGTTATTTGCGGCATCGTTGCCGTGCTCTCCCGCATAGCGTGCCGAGTAAATGCCGGGCGCACCGCCGAGTGCGTTGACCGAAAGACCCGAATCCTCGCCAATGCTGAAATATCCGAGCTTTGCCGCGGCAGATGCCTTAAGAAACGCGTTTTCCTCAAAGGTCGTGCCATCTTCCTCAATCTCGCCCTCAAATCCGATATCGTCAAGCGAAAGGATCTCAACGCCGTCCACGAATTTGCCGAGCGTCGCGTTCCATTCCTGAATTTTATGCGCATTTTTTGATGCCAATACAATCTTCATAGATACCTCTCTTTGCGGCAGTTTTCTTTTGGTTACTTTTCTTTTTCAAAAGAAAAGTAACACGCGTCCTGTCAGGGAAAACCCCACTTGTGGTTTTCCCTCTTTACGTTTGCTTCGCAAACGTAAATTCACCCTTTCGGGCGCCTTTAAACGATGATTGCGGGGCGTTGCCCCACACCCCACCAAAAAACTTTTTGAAAAAAGTTCTTTGGAAACTCAAAAACTTTTCAACGTTTTTTGCGTTAGTCGAAGAGTGCTTGAACGAATTCCTTATTGTCGAATTCCTGCATATCGTCGATTTTTTCGCCGACGCCGATGAATTTGACGGGGATGCCGAGTTCTTGCTTGATGGAGAGGACGATACCGCCCTTTGCCGTACCGTCGAGCTTATTGAGCACAAGTCCCGTAATTTCGGCGGCGTTTTTAAATTCCTTCGCTTGCAGGATCGCGTTCTGACCCGTGGTTGCATCGAGCACCAAGAGGTTTTCTCTTGCCGCGTCGGGAAGTTCCCGTTCAATCACGCGATTGATCTTTGCAAGCTCGTTCATCAAATTCTTTTTATTGTGCAGACGTCCCGCCGTATCGATGATCAGCACGTCGGCGCTCTTTCGTTTTGCGTACGCGATCGCATCAAACACCACTGCCGCGGGGTCACTTCCCTCGTTCTGACGAACGATCTCCGCGCCCGATCTTTCACACCATACCGCCAACTGATCAATGGCTGCCGCGCGAAACGTGTCCGCCGCCGCAACGACGACCTTTTTGCCCTTGCCAATCAATCGGTTCGAGATCTTTCCGATCGAGGTGGTCTTGCCCGCGCCGTTGACACCGATGACGAGAATGACGGCAGGCGTAGTCGAAAGATTCAGCTCCTCGCCCGCTCCAATCATCTCCTCAAGGATCTCGCGAAGCGCACCCTCGACGTCTTCCTTCTCTTTGAGTCTGCCGTCCTTGATTGCATCGCGCAGACGGTCAATGATCTCCTCGGTCGCATTCACGCCGACGTCGGAGGTAATCAGAAGCTCCTCAAGCTCATCCAGAAGATCCTCGTCCACACGAACGAATGCCTTGAGCACCTCGTCGATCTGTCCGAAGATCGCAGACTTCGTCTTGGAAAGTCCCTGCTTTAATTTATCCAAAAATGCCATCCCAGTCATCTCCTTTTTTCTTAGAAATATCACCGACGTCAAGCTCGAGAACCTTGGAAATTCCGCGCTCGGGCATCGTTACGCCATAGAGACGGTTTGCCGCCTCCATCGTGCCGCGTCGGTGCGTGATCAGCACAAACTGCGTATCACTTGCATATCGCTTGATGTACTCGGCAAAGCGCGCCACGTTAACCTCGTCCAGCGCCGCTTCGATCTCGTCGAGAATACAGAAAGGCGTGGGGTTCACCTGCAAGATCGCGAAGAAGAGCGCGATCGCGATAAAGGACTGCTCTCCACCCGAAAGCTGTACGAGGTTCTTGATGATCTTGCCGGGAGGTGCCGCCTTGATCTCAATGCCACTCTCCAGCACGTTGTCGGGGTCGGAGAGAGAAAGCTCTGCCGAACCGCCGCCGAAGAGCTCGGAGAAAACGCGATTGAAATTCTCGTTGATCTGCTGGAAGGAGTCGATAAACGAGGTTTCCATCTCGCCCTCAAGCTGCTTGATGATGCCAAGCAGTTCTTCCTTTGCCGCCTCAAGGTCCTTGATCTGACCCGACATATAGTCGTATCTTGCCTTGATTTCCTTATATTTGTTCACTGCGTCAAGGTCGACGTTGCCAAGCGAACGAAGCTTATTGCGGCATTCTACCTGCTTTGCCGCCGCCTCGGCGCGCGTAGCAGGCTCGAGGGCGGGATAGCCAAGCGCCACCGCGTCCGAACGCGTCAGCTCGTGCTCGTCCCACAGACGGGAGGCGAGCTTATCCTGCTCGGAACGAAGCGAGAGCAGCTTGTTTTCAAAGCGGGTATATTCCTTGAAGATCAGCTCCTTTTGCTGAATCTTCTCACGCATTTTTGCATTGACCTCGGAGAGCTTTCTCTGGAATTCGGCGTTGCCCTCCTCGAGCTTCGAGCGCTCGGTGTTCAGCGTGTCAAGTGCCTCGCTTCCCTCGCGATACTCTTTGCGATTTTCCTCCAAAAGTCGCTCGTACTCTCTGATCTTCTCGGAAAGCTCCGCCATACGCACATCCTGCTCGGATGCCGCCGCAATGAAACTCTCGCGACGAAGCTCGGTTTCCTCGACGAAGCGCTCCTCGGTTTCCTTATCCTTTTTGAGCTCACCGATCGCGATAACGATCGCGGTCATACGGCTCTCGGCATCTGCCTTGCGGTCGAGTGCCTCGTTGCGGCGGACGTCCATTTCGGAGCGCGCCGCCGAGATCTCGGCAATCTGCCCGTCGAGTGCCACCCGACGCGCGCTGAGCTCCTTGCGGTCTTCCTCGTATCTCGCCTCGGTGCGAAGCTTCTCACCATAGTCGGCACGAAGCTTTTCGGTCAGCGCCGCGTTGGCGTCAAGCTTTGCCGTGAGCTGATCCAAGCGGTTCTGCTCGGAATCACGCATGACCTTAATGAGGCTGATCTTCTGCTCGGCAGAGTCCTTGTCGTCCTCGCGCTCGGAGATCTTTTCGGCAAGCTTCTTCAGCGACGATTCGATCGTTCCGATCTTGTCCGAAAGCTCCCCAACCTCTTTTTCGAGGCGCTTGATCTCGCCCGCACGACCGAGAATATTGCCGTTCTGTCGAACCGAACCACCCGTGAACGATCCGCCGACGTTGATCTGTTGACCGTCGAGCGTTACGGCACGAACGCGGTAACGCAGGCTCTTTGCCATTGCCGTTGCGTGGTCGATCGTATCAAATACAAGAGTGCGTCCGAGAAGGGACGACACGACCTCGGAAAACTTCTTGTCCGAGGTAACGAGCTCGTCTGCCGTGGCAATATAGCCCTCAAAGCCGATGGCTTCGTTCATCTCCTGCGTCGGCGTCTGCGCCTTCATCGAGGAGAGCGGGAAGAAGGTAGCTCGACCTGCCTGATCCTTCTTCAGCGCGAACATTGCCGCCTTTGCAACGCTTTCGTCCTCGACGACGATGTGCTGAAGGTTTGGACCGAGCGCCGTTTCGATGGCGGTCAGGTACTTATCCTCAACCGAAATAACGGTAGAAAGCGGACCGTAGATCTTTCCGCAAAGGTTGCCGTGACGGTCAGTGATCGCCTTTTCGGCATATTTTTTCATCACGTGGCGCACGCTGCCCGAGTAACCCTCGAACTGTTGCTCCATCGTTTTGAAGGTATCAATTCTCTGCTGTGCCGCGTCACGCTGTAAACGAAGCGCGGTCAGTTTTTCGTTTTCGTCGTGGCGTTCGCCGTACAGCTCGGAGAGCTCTGCGGTCAGGCGATCCGCCTCTTTTCCAGACTCTGCCATCGCCGCGTCGTAATCGGACACCGTTTTTTCGACCTGCGCGCACTGCTTCTTCATTTCCTCGGAGCGAGCCTCGTAGGACTCGATCTCGCGAAGCACGGCGACGTTTTTATCGGCGTCAGAGGTTTTTGCGTTGTCAATGAACTCGATTCTCGCGTCGACGGCGGATCTCTCTGCCTCAAGCACGCGAATGTCGGAGAGGGCACGATCAACGTCAAAGGAAAGCTGTTCTGCCTCGCTTGCCGCCTTTGCCTGCTCCCCTGCCACTGCCTCGTGCTCGCCCTCGCGAACAAGAAGCTCTGCCTCGATCTCGCCAATGCGCGCAAGATGTGCCGCACCCGACGCTTCCTCGGCGGTAGCGGATTTGATCGCCGACTCTTTAGCACCCTCGGCGGACGCAATCAGCTCTCTTGTGTGCAAAACATTGGTTTCGGTGATGCGGTGCTCGCTGTCGAGCGCGTGGTTTCTCTCGGTCTGCTCACGAATCTGCGTCAAGAGAAGCTCGGACTCGGTTTGGTTGGTTCTCGAAATTTCAAAGAGCTTGTCGTTTTGCACTTCAAGCGCCTTGACCGAATCGTCGGCGTTTTGCAAATCGAATTCGGCGCGGCGGAAGTTCTCCTCGCACGCGTTCAGGTCGCCGCGAAGCTTCTCGGTATCGTAGAGCCAGAGCTGAACGTCCACCCGCTTCTTAGTTTCGAGAAGTTCAATGGCTCGCTTGGCGCGCTCGGATTCCTTCTCAAGCGGAACGACCTGCGCCTCGACCTCGGTAAAGACGTCGAGAATACGCGTCATATTGTCCTCGGTGGCGGCGAGACGGCGCTCAGTTTCGCTCTTTTTGTGACGGTACTTGGCAATGCCCGACGCGTCCTCAAAAATGCTTCGTCTCTCGTCGCTCTTGCGCGAAATGATCTCAGCGATCTTACCCTGACCGATGATCGAATAACCGTCGCGTCCGACACCCGTGTTCATAAAGAGCTCGTAAATGTCGCGCAGACGAACTGCCTGACGGTTGATATAGTATTCGCTCTCGCCCGAACGGTAATAGCGGCGAGTGACCGTGACCTCGTCGTAGGGGCAATCGAGTCTGCCAAAAAGATCGGTATTGTCAAAGGTTACCGAAACCTCGGCATAACCCATCGGACGACGGCTGTCCGCGCCGCCGAAGATGATGTCCTCCATCTTGGTTCCGCGGATACTCTTTGAGGACACCTCTCCAAGCACCCAACGCATCGCGTCCGAAATATTCGATTTTCCGCTTCCGTTCGGTCCGACGATGACCGTCGTCCCCCCCTCAAAGGTCAGTTTGGTCTTGTCGGGAAAGGATTTAAAGCCCTGAAGCTCCAAGGATTTCAGATACACGGTAAGTCTCCCTTCGTTTCAAATTCTGTCGGGTTTATTATATATAATATATAAATATACTCTAATATTATATTATAACCGATTTCTTGCATTTTTTCAAGCACTTTCCGTCAACTTTCGATCCAAGGGCAAACTTTTTTCGCAATTTTTTCTAATTTTTTTCAAGTTTTACGATTTTTTCTTGACAGAGGGGAAAAAGTGTGGTATAATAACCACCAATGGGATGTCGCCAAGCGGTAAGGCACCAGACTTTGACTCTGGCACTCGTCGGTTCAAATCCGGCCATCCCAGCCAACAAAAAACGCACTTTTGTCTACCGACAAAGGTGCGTTTTTTGAATGATGTTTGCCTTTGGCAAATGATGTTGGCTACGCCAATGATGACGGCTACGCCTAATGATGTGTGGCTTCGCCACATTTTATGGCAAACATCGCATCATTGCGAGTGAAACGAGCAACATCATTTTGAACGAAGTGAAAAACATCATATCGCCGCGAGGCGATACATCATTTGACATATTGACAGTTTTGTGTTATAATAAAGTCAAGAAAGGCGGTGGGTATATGGGAATACTTGAAAAAATCTCGATTGTCATAGCAGGTTTAGCAATCATAGCATTCTTTGTTATTATGTTTATTCTTGCGATAAAACAGGAGAAAGTAGAGAAAGCTCGAAGAGGCGGAAAATCGCTCAAGGAGTTTTTAGCCGAGGAAGAAGCCAAAAAAATTGCCATGCTCGAGTATGATTCCGAAATTCAATATACCGAAGTAAACGCGACAATTCAAGATATGCGTTGCGGAGTTGCACATTATGGAATAAAGTCTCCAAAAACGGTTAAAGAGTTTTACATAACATATCTCACAAATAACGGCGAAACATTTGAAATTATGCTCGATGAAGAGAGCTATCTTGCCGTTTCCGTTGGTGATCAAATAATACTTTATTTTAATGGCGATGTTTTCTGTGGGTTTACAAAACAAGATGATTACAGTAAACAGTATGACGATAAAAAGGACTGTCATAATCATCAAAATTGACCTTTTGTTCGCTTTTACCTCGTTTAGACACCTTTTATCACGTTTATGGCAACAAAAAAGGACGCCACAAGGCGTCCTTTTTTGCTGGCTGGGATGGCTCCCTCTGCGAGCCGAGCATTTGCGGTACGCAAATGCGTCGGTGCACATTCCCCACCCGAAGATCGGCGAGCTCTCTCGTCAGGTAGCGAAGCGGCGTGAGCGTAATGAATGACATCACAGTGTGATGTCAGAACGCGAGCGTGACCGAGCCGCAGCGAGAAAGGGTGTGGGAATCACGGAGCGAAGCGGAGTTACCGGCCATTCAAACAAAGATTTCTCTATTTTAAACGAAAAATATTTTTATTTTTCAAAAATCGCTTGACATTCTATGAAATATATGGTAGAATTCTAATAGAATTCAAAAATCAAAGGAGGTTTTTCCATATGAATTATGAAAAAATCATTGTAGAATTATTAGGAAGAATTCAAACACTTGAGGAACAGGTGGCAACTCTGATGAAAGAAAAAAACAGCCGCGCGGAATCTAAAGAAAACGAAGTCAAAAAAATCACAACCGAGGATATTCGCCAATACATCGCAAACGAAAAAGCAAAAGCTCGTTCCGTAGGAAAAACAGCTGTAATTTTGCGCTCGGGAGATATTCACAAGGACTTGGGACTGAAAAATGCACTCCCCCAAGTATGCAATGCGATGCGTCAATCGATGGAGCCGAGCGACGCGGTTTTACACACAACACCCAGTGGAAATTCTTCCACCATCGAAATTGAATATCGCGTATAAAAGGAGAATAAATCATGGCAAGAAAATCAACTCGTCCCGGAAGAAGAGTCGGTTTATTCATCGGCGGAGTTCTATTCGGACTGACACGCGGCATTTTCTTTCGAAACAAGTATTAAGGAGAATTCTGTATGAATATTTTTAAATCCAACCCTATCAATCAGGTATGGCAAAACATCTGCCGACACGAAGGAGAATCATTTTCTACAATCCGAGGCATAAGCTATCAATACGTTGTCAAGGAAAACTATATTTTGATCAACAATGATCCTCGAAGGAAAGTCAAAAAAGAAGCAATTGAAAAAGCATTATTGATTCAAAATCCTTCCCCATCAAAGCTTCAGCAGGAAGGCTTTTGGGCAAACTCCTATCTGTACGGTATCATTACCGATGCCAGAATTAAAATACAATAACGGAGGACCTTAATCCATGAAAACCAAACTCTCTCCCCGTTTTTGGGCGGCGCTGACGCTCTTCAGTCTGATCGGACAGATCGCGTGGGTCGTCGAAAATATGTACCTCAACGTCTTTATTTACAAGATGTTCCATGCCTCCGCCGCCGATATTTCGGCGATGGTCGCCGCGTCTGCCGTTGCCGCAACGCTGACCACCGTATTCCTCGGCGCGCTCTCCGACAAGCTCGGAAAGAGAAAACTCTTTATTTCGGGCGGTTATCTTTTGTGGGGCATTTCGATTCTCGCCTTTTGCTTTGTCCGCCTTGACGTGATCTCCGTCATCGTTCCCGCGACGGTGTCCGCCGCCTCGGTGGGTGTGTCGCTCGTGATCATTCTCGACTGTGTGATGACCTTCTTTGGCTCGACCGCCAACGATGCCGCCTTCAACGCGTGGCTGACCGACAGCACCGATGCAAGCAATCGCGGCGCGGCTGAGGGAATCAACGCGATGATGCCTCTGGTTGCGATCCTCGCTGTCTTTGGCGGCTTTATGGCATTCGACCTGAACTCTCCCAAAAGCTGGACGCTCATCTTTGCGATCATCGGCGCGGTGGTCTTGATCGTTGGAATTCTCGGACTCTTCCTCATCAAGGAGCCGGAAATCACACCCGTAAAAGAGCCCTATTTCCGCACCGTCGTCCACGGATTTCTCCCCTCGACGGTCAAGAAAAACGCTTCGCTTTACGTCGCGCTCGCGCTCTTTATTCTCTTTAATATTTCCATTCAAATCTTTATGCCCTACCTCATTCTCTACTACGAAGTCTCGCTTGGAATGAAGGATTACGTGCTGATTATGGCGCCTGCGATCATTCTCGCATCGGTCGTAACGGCGCTTTGGGGCAAGGTCTACGACAAAAAAGGATTTTCCGTCTCTTCGTGGTGGGCTCTTTCGTGGCTCATCGTCGGATATCTGCTCCTTTGGTTCTTCCGTGCGACGGCGCTCGTCTTCGTCGGCTCGCTCCTGATGATGTGCGGCTATCTTTCGGGCATGGCGGTGTTCGGTGCACGCATCCGTGACCTGACCCCCGTCGGTGAGTCAGGACGCTTCCAAGGCGTTCGCATCTTCTCACAGGTGCTCGTCCCCGGACTTGTTGGTCCGTACATCGGCAAAACGGTGCTCGCCAATGCCGAGGTCATCGTGGGCAACGATGGAACGGAATCTTTTATTCCCAACCAAAATATTTTTGTGGCGGCATTAATCGTAGCAGCTATTCTTTGCTTGGTGCTTCCCTTCACAATGAAGAAAAAGAAGCAAACCCCATAAAATACCACCAAATTTGGTAGGGGTCGGCGCCCTCGACGACCCGTAAATCGTGAACAAAATTGCCAAATTATTGTTAGACGTAAATTTCTTTGTTGGTCACGGGTCGTCGAGGGCGCCGACCCCTACCAAATATTATAAAAAATCATCAAAACAGCGCAACCGTGATATTTCACGGTTGCGCTATCTTTATGTTATTTATTTGCATCTCTCTTGTTGAGGTATTCAAGGCATCTCTTGATCTCATCGGGACCCGAGGGCGTCCAGCTCTCGCTCTCCACGATGATCTTGAGGCCAAGCTCCTCTGCCTTTGCGAGCGCCTGCTCGACGGTAGCTTCTCCGTCGCCGAGGACGCGGTTTCTCGCGCGGTCGGTGTCGGTATGCGGAATACCGTCCTTGACGTGCATCATCTTCATTCTGCCCTTATAGTGCTCGAGCACCTCTTCGATATCCTCGCCTGCGTCAAACGCCCAGAAGGAGTCGATCTGGAAGAGAATGTTGGTTCTCTCCTCAAGCTCCTTGATCGGAATCAGACCGTCGCGGTTCTTCCAATAGTCCTTTGCGTGGGGGTGGAAGTGTAGCCCTATGCCTCTTTTTTCGAGCTCGGGCTGCCAGCGGTTGATCGAAGCGACCATATAGTCGAGATCTTCCTTGGTTTCCGAAAGAATATCGGCAAGAACGATTTCCTTAACACCAATCTTTTCGTAATCGGCAACCGTCTTTTCAAACTTACCGAACAAATCACGGAAGGGTGCGTGGAACGCAGTAACGGTCAAACCGCACTCATCGAGCCAGCCCTTAACCTTCTCCACGGGATTCTTATAGAAGTGGAAAAATTCGACCTCCTTGTAGCCGATTGCCGCCACCTGACGGATCGCATCCTCCAAATTCTTCTCGGCAACATCGTGAACGCTGCACATCTGCACACTATAAGACATCGTAAAATCTCCTTATGTTATTCTAATTCATCTAAGGTTTTCTTGAAGCTCTCAAGGAAGGTTTCGCAGAAATAGCGCACCTCATCCATATCGAAATATTTTTCAATCTCCCCGCGTAACGCTTCCTCGGCACGGGCAAACTCGCGATTGCCGCTCCGAAGCTCCTCGAGGCACTTGATATACGCCGAGAGCTTATCCGCCGCCTTAACGAGACGGTGCTCGTAGGACGCGGGATCGACCTCAATGAGCGCACGGTAGTCGTCGCGAAGCTCATCGGGAAGCTGAGAAAGCAGCTTTTCATTGGCAACGCTCTCGATCTCGCGGTATGCCGTTCGGATCTCGGGGTTATAGTACTTGATCGGCGTGGGAAGGTCGCCCGTGAGCACCTCGGAGGTTTCGTGGTAGAGCGCCATTGAGGCAATGCGGTCGGCATTGAGCTCCCCACCGAAGTTGCGGTTCTTGATGAGCGCGAGCGCGTGCGCGATCTGAGCGACCTGCGCACTGTGCTCGGCGATATTCTCATCGGTGACCGACTTCATCAGGCTCCAGCGGCGAATGAGCTTCATCCGCGCCATATAAGCAAAAAAGTTGTTCATAAAAATCCTTAGTTGTTCAGATCCTTCTCGTCGATCTGCTTCTTTGCGAAGATAAGGAATTCATCGACGGGCATTGCACCCATATCGATATTCTTACGCGAACGGACGGCAACCGTGCCCTCGTTCATTTCCTTCTCGCCGACAACCAGCATATAAGGAACCTTCTCGAGCTGTGCTGAACGGATCTTGTAGCCGATCTTTTCGTTTCTCACGTCGACCGTGACGCGCATTCCGAGCGCGGTCATCTTGTCTGCAACCGACTTTGCGTAATCCATCTGCTCGTCGCCGATGGGAAGCACGCGAACCTGCTCGGGCGCCATCCACATCGGGAGCGCACCTGCGTACTTTTCGAGCAGAAGTGCCAGCGTTCTTTCGTAACAGCCGAGCGAGGTACGGTGAATGATGTAGGGAGTCTTCAGCGTATTGTCGGAATCGACGTACTCCATACCGAATTTCTTAGCAAGAAGCATATCGATCTGAATGGTTACGAGGGTATCCTCTTTTCCGTGAACGTTGCGCATCTGAATATCGAGCTTCGGTCCGTAGAACGCCGCCTCGTCGATACCGATGGCATAATTACCCTTGCCGAGATACTCGTCGAGGAGCTCGCCCATGATCGACTGTGCCTCGTTCCACTGCTCTGCCGTACCCTCATACTTGCCCTCGCGGTTAGGATCCCACTGCGAGAAGCGGAAGTAACAGTCTTCCCAAAGTCCAACCGACGACAGAACGTGCTTTGCAAGCTCGAGACAGCCCTTGAATTCTTCGGAGAGCTGTTCGGGACGGAGAACAAGGTGTCCCTCGGAGATCGTGAACTGACGAACGCGGATAAGTCCATGCATCTCGCCGCTGTCCTCGTTACGGAAGAGCGTCGAGGTCTCGCCAAGACGCATCGGAAGATCGCGGTAAGAGCGCTTTTTGTTGAGGAAGACCTGATACTGGAAGGGGCAGGTCATCGGACGGAGCGCAAAGCACTCCTTGGTTTCGTCGTACGGATCGCCGAGAACGAACATACCGTCGAGGTAGTGATCCCAGTGTCCCGAAATTTTATAAAGATCTCTCTTTGCCATCAAAGGCGTCTTGGTCAGAAGATAGCCGCGCTTCTGCTCCTCGTCCTCAACCCATCTCTGCAAAAGCTGAATGGTGCGAGCGCCCTTGGGGAGCATAATGGGAAGTCCCTGACCGATCGAGTCGACCGTGGTGAAATATTCGAGGTCGCGTCCGATCTTATTGTGGTCGCGCTTCTTTGCCTCTTCGATTGCTTCAAGGTGTGCCTTGAGCTCATCCTTCGAGGGGAACGCGGTACCGTAGACACGCTGCAGCATCTTATTGTTCTGGTCACCCTTCCAATACGCGCCCGTGCACTGCGTGAGCTTGAGCGCCTTGATCGCGCCCGTTGCAAAGAGGTGCGGACCTGCGCAGAGGTCGGTAAATTCACCCTGACGGTAGAAGCTGATCACAGCATCCTCGGGAAGCTCCTCGATGAGCTGTACCTTATAGGACTCGCCTGCCTCCTGCATCAAAGCAATTGCCTCGGCGCGGGGCAGCTCGAAGCGCTCGATCTTGAGGTTTTCCTTGACGATCTTCTTCATTTCGTCCTCGATCGCCTTGAGAATGTCGGGCGAGAAGGAAATTTCGCTGTCAAAATCGTAATAAAATCCGCCGTCGATGGCAGGACCGATGGTCAGCTTGGTTTCGGGGTACAGACGCTTGACCGCCTGCGCCAGCACGTGCGACGCCGAATGGCGGAAGACGTGTGCGCCGTCCTCGTCTGCAAAGGTCAAAAGCGTGATTTCTGCGTCAGCCTCCACGGGCGTCGAAAGTGCGACAACCTTGCCGTCAAGCTTTGCGGCAAGCACCGCGCGGCTCATCAGACCCGCCTCGTTTGCCGCCTCGTAGACCGTCGAGGGCTCGTTCTTTTCGAGTACGACTTCTCCGAATTTAATGTTCATAATGGTATCCTCCAATAAAAATATTCAAAATAAAAACACCCCGAACGACGTTTGCCGTTCGGGGTGCAAAATTCTTTACACGGTTCCACCCGAAGCTTTTACTCTTGGGTATTCGGTTGTTTCACGGTACGAAAAGCGGTATCATAGAAAGCGCTGACAAAAGGATCTTTCAGCCAAGGATCCCCTCTCTGGTTTGTCTTGCTCTCAAGACTTTTTTCGCAAAGCTCCGCGAATGAGGTTATTTCTTCTTTTTGTTGTATTCCGAATGGGGATTGACGAACTCTCTCCAATCGAGGTCGCCGCGTTCCAGCGCGGTGATAATGGTTTCTGCCGTTGCGATATTGGTTGCTACGGGAATATTGAACTGGTCGCACGCGCGAAGCAGTTCCATTTCGGCAGGCTTGACGGTTGCCGTCGGACGGGTATCTCTGAAATACAGAAGTACGTCGATCTCGTTATAAGCAATGCGGGAAGCCACCTGCTCCTCGCCGCCGTATTCGCCCGACATCAGACGGTCGATCTTAAGTCCCGTTGCCTCGGAAATATAACTGGCGGTTACGGCAGTCGCGCAAAGATTATGCTTGCTTAGCGTGCCGCAATAAGCAATACAGAACTGAGCCATCAGCTCTTTTTTCAGGTCGTGTGCAATAATTGCTATTTCCAATCTACCGTCCTCCGATCGTTCTCTGATTTTATATAAAGGTCTACTCTCTAAGTATTCCGTATATATTATACCATTTTTCGGGTGGTTTTGTCAATGACTCTCGGTAAATTTTATAAAAAAAAGATTTTTTATAAATCCTCTTGTTTTTTTGGCAATTATCCATTATAATAATAATATCTATTCATATTATTTTATAAAAAACGGGAGGAAAATTATGGTTCAGGATATGATCAAAACCATTGCGGCAACTGACCCCGAGATTGCCGCCGCGATCACCGCAGAATTCGACCGTCAGTGCGACGGACTTGAGCTGATCGCTTCCGAAAACGTCGTTTCCGAAGCCGTGCTTTGCGCGATGGGCTCGGTGCTGACAAACAAATACGCCGAAGGTTACCCCGGCAAGCGCTACTACGGCGGATGTTCCTGCGTAGACGTTGCCGAAAATATTGCAATCGAGCGCGCTTGCAAGCTCTTTGGCGCAAAGTACGCAAACGTACAGCCTCACAGCGGCGCTCAGGCAAACACTGCCGTTTACTTTGCTCTGCTCCAGCCGGGCGACACCGTGATGGGCATGAGCCTTGCACACGGCGGACACTTGACGCACGGAAGTCCTGTGAATATTTCGGGAATGTACTATAATTTTATTCCCTATGAATTAAATCCCGTGACCGAGCGCATCGACCTCGACGAGTTCGAGAAGCTCGCAAAGAAGCATCAGCCGAAGCTGATCGTTGCGGGTGCGTCGGCGTATCCCAGAACCATCGACTTTGAAAAGATGGCAGAGATCGCGCACTCGGTCGGCGCATACTTCATGGTCGACATGGCACATATCGCGGGACTTGTTGCCGCCGGTGAGCACCCCTCGCCCGTTCCTTATGCCGACGTCGTTACCACCACGACGCACAAAACGCTCCGCGGTCCTCGCGGCGGTATGATTCTCACCAACGACGAGGAGCTTGCCAAGAAGTTCAATAAGGCGATCTTCCCCGGCACGCAGGGCGGTCCTTTGATGCACACCATCGCCGCAAAGGCAGTTTGCTTCGGTGAGGCGCTGACACCCGCATTCAAGGCATATCAGCACCAGATCGTAGAAAACGCAAGCGTTCTCGCAAACGGACTGCTCGCCGAGGGCTTTGACCTCGTTTCGGGCGGTACCGACAACCACTTGATGCTCGTTGACCTCCGTCCTATGAAGGTGACGGGAAAGGAATTTGAAGCTCGTCTTGACGCCGTACACATCACAGTCAACAAGAACGCAATCCCCAACGACCCAGAAAAGCCCTTCGTGACCTCGGGTGTTCGCGTTGGAACCCCCGCCGTGACCTCGCGCGGTCTTGGCGTCGAGGAAATGAAGACGATCGCAAGACTCTTCGGTATGGTTGCCCGCGACTTTGACGCAAACGCCGCAGCGGTACGCGCCGAGGTTGCCGAGATTTGCCGCCGTTTCCCGCTTTACAAGTAATTTCATAAAGATAACCCCGCCGAAAATCTTTCGCTTTGTGGAAAGATGATACGGCGGGGTTTTTATCTACTCTAAACGAAAAAGGACGACCGCCGTAGCGGTCGTCCTTTTTTATAAAGCAAAGATTAGTCGTACTTTGCCTCAATCAGTGCCATATTCGCGTTCATATCACGAACGTGCTGCTTACGCTTCTCACCGCTGGAAGCCCACGTTTCAGCGGTGGTGGTCAGATCCATCTGAATACAGTATCTGAACATCATACAAGAGTAACCTGCGTCAGCATCTCCGGCAGAGTTATCGAACATACGACCGGGATCGAGATCGATCGAACCACGAATGGTTTCCCACATTGCGTAGTCTTCGGGAGAGTCAGAGATCTGCTTCTTCAGAACCTCAGAGAAGTATGCGGGAGAAGTTCTCGTAAATCCTTCGGATGCCATAACCTGAAGAACTGCGCCGATCTGATCCAAGCCGGTTGCGGTTCTGGGGATCGAAACGACCGAGTACTCAAAGTCAGGGGTCGTCTTATAACCCTGTCCTGCTACGCCGGGACCCTTGAACTGTGCGGTATCGTACATCGGCATAGGAAGCACACCGAAGTCAAATGCAAGCTCAGTGAACTTATAGTCGGTAATCGACACAATCGCGTTCAGAATGAAGAGGGTCTGTCCGTTCTGCCACGAAGGCATCTTGGGGTTAGACTTGTTTCCGTTATTACTTGCATACTCAAGGTTGGTTGCATAGAAGTTGTATGCGTCGGATGCGCTCGTCCTGAAGAAGTTAAGCAGCTTGCCGAGTGCGACGTCTACCTTACCCGAGTGCTGGTCCTCGGAAATGGTCTGCTGACCGGTTGCGTCGATCTCCATCCACTTCAGGTCCATTGCCTTGTAGAATGCGTCCATCGGAACGAGATAACCCGTAAAGCCGTAGGTCTTATCTGCGGCAACTGCCTTTGCCATCTCAATCATGGTGTCAAGCGTCCACTTACCCTCGTTGACCAGATCGTACATCGTGGTAACGCCGTACTTCTCAAGAATCGAAGCGTTCTTTTCAAGGATGTCCTTGTTGTAGCAGAATGCGATGGTATTGCCCATCAGCGTCCATACCATGTCACCGCCTGCAAAGTAGATCTTGCCGTTTACGGCACAATCTATCATTGCGGAGTTCCACCATTCATCGGTGAGATCAAGGTACTTGATACCCTGCATATCTCTCGTTGCGCCGTTCATCATCAAAACACATGCGGCACGGCTATAGGGAGTAAATACGTCAACCAAGCCATTTCCCGCTTGCTGACCAGCCGTTGCGGCGTAGGTAAACTCAAAGCCTGCGTGGCCTTCGATGTACTGCCATTTCAATTTGACGTCCAAACGTCCTTTGACTGCCTCGTTACGTGCGTATATGGCACTCTTCAGCGTCGTACCGGTGTCGCCCTCGGCAACCTCCCATTCGTTGGCGGAAGCACCCGTCCAGCCAAGGAAGCGGATTTCTCTGCCACCAAAGCCACCGTCAGGCAACATACCAACGCCATCGTCGGGCATTTCTGCCTCCAAGAGCGCTCTGTCCTTTGTGTTCTCGCCATCCTCTTTCTTCTTATTGCTCTTACAAGCGACCAGCAAGGGCAAGAGCATCAGAACTACCAGAGTCAGGCAGAGAATTCTTTTCAGAATTTTCATAGTTCTCCTCCTAAAAATTGCTTGGGTGATTTTACCCACCCCAAAATTGCCATACTCATAGATGATAATTTTCTGTTTAATAAGTATACCACACCTTTCGTTTTTTGTCAATCCTTTTCTGCCACCCTCTTGAATTTCAACATTTTCAACATTTTTCACTCTTTTATTTTGGTCATTTTCACAGTTTTATTTTTTCAAAGAAGCTCTTATAAAAACATCAAGATTTCTTGTTGCTCTTTTCGTCTTTTCTTCGTTTCTTCCAAGAAAATCTCTTGACAAATTTCACTCGCGCGTGGTATAATAAAATAGAATGTTTATTTTTATATTTTTATGAAAGAAAAAGTAGTCGAAGGACTACGGGAGGTACCCCTTGATCATCGCATTGGAAGAAGCAAAATATCAACTCATCGCTCTTCGTGAGGACGTCACCGAGCTCGGATCGGCGCTCCGCATCGACGAGCTTCACGCGCTTGCCGAGAAGCTTGACGCCGAAACGCTGGACCCCAATTTCTGGGGCAATCAGGAAAATTCGTCGAAGGTTCTGCAAAAGCTCAAGCAGACCAAGGACACTATCGAAGCCTACGAGGCGCTCGCGTCTCGCTTGGAGGACGCCATCGCGCTTGCCGAAATGGCAATCGAGGAGAACGAAGAATCCTATGTAGAAGAGGTCGAAGTCGAGCTTTCGGAGATCCGCAAGGCTGCCGAGGCAAAGCGCATCGAGATTCTTCTCTCGGGTGAATACGACAAAAACAACGCCATCGTTTCCTTCCACCCCGGCGCGGGCGGAACCGAAGCGCAGGACTGGGCGCAGATGCTCTACCGTATGATCACGCGTTGGGCAGAGCGCCGCGGATACAAATACAAGCTCCTTGACTGGTTGGACGGCGACGCCGCGGGCATCAAGAGTGCAACGATTATGGTCGAGGGACTCAATGCCTACGGCTATCTGAAGGCAGAAAACGGCGTCCACCGTTTGGTACGCGTTTCCCCCTTCGACGCTGCAGGTCGCAGACAGACCTCTTTTGCTTCCATTGAAGTAATGCCCGAGTTCGACAATATTGACAAGGTTGAGATCCGCGACGAGGACATCGAAGTGACCGCGCACCGTTCGAGCGGCGCGGGTGGTCAGCATATCAACAAGACCGACTCGGCAATCCGTATTCTGCACAAGCCCACGGGCATCGTGGTCGGATGTCAGACCGAGCGTTCTCAGCTCCAAAACAAAGAAACCGCAATGAAGATGCTCAAGGCAAAGCTGATGGAAATCAAGCTCCGCGAGCGTCTTGACACGATCGAAGACATTCAGGGCAACAAGACCAACATTGAGTGGGGCGCTCAGATCTGCTCCTACGTCTTTATGCCCTACACCCTCGCCAAGGACACGCGTACCGGCTTTGAGGACGGAAACACCTCTGCCGTCATGGACGGTGAGATCGACGGCTTTATCAACGCCTACCTCAAGATGAACGCAAAATAAGGAGATCCTCTTATGAGCTTTGTCCCCGACAAAAAAATGTGGTTTTCGGAAGAAATCAGCGAGCCCGACGCCGTATTTTACAACGTCAAAAAAGCACCCTTTACGATCTACGGTCTGTACGACGCAACGTCGGACATTCCCTTTCGCCGTATTCCGAGCGAGATCGCGGAGCGTGTCAGCGACGGTGTGGTCTATCTTCACCGCAACACGGCGGGCGGACGCGTTCGTTTTTCGACCGACTCCCCTTATCTCATTCTCCGTATGAAAGTCAAAAAGGTGCACAAATTTGCGCACATGGCTGCCGTGGCGGGTGCAGGCTTTGATCTCTACGAGGACAACCCCGAGGGCGGTTCCGTCTTTCGGCATTCCTTTATTCCACCCGCAACGATGACCGAGGGATATGAAAGCAAGTATAGCAACAACGACGGAAAGCTTCATTACTATACACTGAATTTTCCGCTTTACAACGACGTAGACGAGCTTTGGATCGGCATCAAGGACGGCTCGACGCTCGGCGAGGGACTTCCCTACGACGGTGAGAAGCCGATCGTTTATTACGGCTCGTCGATCACGCAGGGAGCATGCGCTTCGCGCCCCGGCAACTCGTATGAGGCGATGATCTGCCGACGCCTTGGACGCGACTATCTGAATATGGGTTTTTCGGGCTCTGCCAAGGGAGAGGCCGCGATGGCGGAGTATCTCGCCACGCTTCCGATGAGCCTATTCGTCTGCGATTACGACTACAACGCTCCGAGTGCCGAGCATCTTGAAGCAACGCACTACCCTTTTTACGAAATCATTCGTGCAAAGAATCCTACAATTCCCTATCTGATGATCAGCCGTCACACGGCGCACCGCTCAGAGAACGCCGACCGCCGCCGTGCCGCCATTCGTGCCTCTTACGAGAAAGCGAAAGCGAACGGTGACGAAAACGTGTATTTCCTTGACGGGGACAGCTTTTTTCCCGACGAGTGGCGCGATGCCTGCACGGTGGACACCACACACCCGAACGACCTCGGCTTCTACTTTATGGCGCGCGCCATCGGTGACGCGATTGCCGCGATCCTTGGAAAATAAGTAACAATGGTAGAAAAAGAAATGAAAGAGGAGATCGCCTCCTCAACAATCCCTGTCATTCTGGGGAACGGCACAGCTTCACTCCGACTTGTATGGCACCTCTACCGAACCATCGGAACGGCATCGATTCGTCTTGGTAAGCGTCGGCGTCCGTCCGAGTTGCTTTCGCTGCTCTGTGTTTTCCGCAAGGCGGCAAAGAACGAGCGACTGCTTTTGGAACAGCTTTCGGATATTTTTGAGGAATTCGACGGCTACCTTCTTCTCCTCATTCCCACTGACGATCCCTCTCGCCGCTTTACACAGACGCACCGCGAATTTCTCTCGGCAAGGTTTATTCTCTCCGAGCCAAGTGAGGTATTCGATCACATTCCCTGTTTGAAAGGCTGATATTTATGAAACCCGTAACGCTTGGAATTTTAGGCGGACTTGGTCCTGCCTCGGGCGTGTATTTTGCACAGATGCTCGTGGAGCATACAAAAGCGGAGCGCGATCAGGAACACCTGAATTTTCTGCTCTCCTCCCGTGCCGACACCCCCGACCGAACAGAATATATTCTCGGGCGTTCCGAGTGTGACCCCTCTCCCACCATGATCGAAGAGGTAAATCGACTCGTCGCGGCGGGTGCTGACGCAATCGCTATTCCCTGCAACACGGCGCACTATTTTTACGACCGCGTTGCCGAAGCATCGAGGGTTCCCATCCTCAACATTATTGACTTGACGATGGCGTTTTGCCAATCCGTCGGCGCAAAAACAATCGGCGCACTCGCTACCGAGGGAACGGTTATTTCCGGCGCATACGAAAAGGTCTGCGAAGCAGAGGGTGTTGCTTATCTGACAAGTACAGAAAGTCAACAGACAAGCATCTCTCGCCTGATCTATGACGAGATCAAATGCGGACGCGAGCCCGATCTTGCCTCTCTTACTGCGATCGCCGAGGATCTCCTCGCACGCGGCGCGGATAAGATCGTGCTTGGTTGTACCGAGCTCTCGCTGATCAAGCGACGACTTCCCAAGCATCTTCCAATCGTCGACTCGCTAGAGGTTCTAGCGCTCTCTGCGATCCGTTATTGCGGCAAAGAGCCGATCGGCTTTGACCCTCTTCTTATGAAATTCATTCCCGTGAAAGGAACTCTCACATGTTATTAAAAAAGCTCATGCAATCCATCCAATACACCGAGATCGTCAACCGATCGGGTCTTGATCCCGAGGCAACCGAGGTGATTTCGCTTTGCTTCGATTCGAGAAAGGCTTCGCCTTCGTCGCTTTTCGTTTGCATTCCCGGTACGGTCAGCGACGGACACAACTTTATCGACAAGGCGTATAAGAAAGGATGCCGTATCTTTGTTGTAGAGCATACGACCGAGGCGCTCGAGGACGATTGCTTTGTCATCGTCACCACCGACACCCGTATCGCGCTCGCACAACTGTCGGCACAGTTCTTTGATCATCCCTCGGACGAAATGACAATCATCGGAATCACGGGAACGAAGGGCAAGACGACCTCGTCGCTGATGATCTATCATATTCTCAACAACAGCGGAATTCCCACAGGCTACATCGGCTCGAACGGAATCTGCTTTGGCGACTACACCTTCGGTACGGTCAACACCACACCGGAGAGCTATGACCTGCATTTTTATATGAAAAAGATGCTGTCGGTCGGTGTGCGTACTCTCGTGATGGAGGTTTCCTCGCAAGCGCTCAAGATGGCTCGCGTCTTTGGTATCCATTTTGACATCTGCGTCTTTACCAACCTCTCGCCCGACCATATCGGAGAGCACGAGCACCCTGATTTCGACGATTACAAAAAATGCAAGCAATCCTTCTTTACCGATTACGGCGCAGACTACATCGTCTATAACGCCGACGACGAATATTCTCCCGAAATGATTGGAACGACGCGCTGTGACAAGGCAGGCGTTTCCATCCACGCAAACGCGCCCTTCCGTGCGGAGAATATTTCCTTTTACCGTTCGCCCGCCAACATCGGCGTCAGCTTTACCTGTCTGCACGCAAGCGAGGCATACCCCGTATCGGTCGCCTTCCCCGGAGAATTCAGCGTTTACAATGCGCTGACCGCGATTGCCGTCTGCGCTCGTCTTGGTTTGAATGCGGGCGAGATCGCAAAGACGATGCGCGACATCCGTGTCAAGGGTCGTTTTGAAACCTACGAGCTCCCGAACGGAGCCACCGCCGTCATCGACTACGCGCACAACGGTGTCAGTCTCAAGGCGGCGCTGCAGGCACTGCGCGCCTATGAGCCCAACCGCCTCATTTGTCTTTTTGGCTCGGTGGGCGGTCGTACGAGAAACCGCCGCGCAGAGCTGGGTCTTGTTGCTTCGCGCGATGCCGACTTCTGTATTCTGACCTCGGACAACCCCGACAGCGAGCCGCCCTCTGCCATCATCGGTGAGATTGCGACCTACTTTACCAACGGAACCTGCCCCTACATTGCCATTGCAGACCGAAAGAAGGCAATCGAGTACGCGCTCTCGCACTCCCAGCGCGGCGATATCATTCTCCTCGCGGGCAAGGGCCACGAATCTTATCAGCTCATCTGCGGTGTCCGCGAGGATTTCTCGGAGTCCGAAATCATCCGCCAGTTTTGCTTGATCAATTGAGTTAGATCGGATTGGATTTGCACCTTTGCTTTTTAAAAAAAGGTATCGAAAAGAAAACTGCACAGAATAGGGGCTAGCGATAGTCCCTTTCTTTTTACGAGAGGCGCAAGCCCCTCCCGTTCTGACCGTTATGCAAATTTCTTCATTTCGGCTCAGAGACGTCACCACCCACGAACAAAAATAAAGAACGTGCGTCCAACTTACAAGAGTGATTTTTCCAATCTCAACACTTTCCCGAAAACGTGTTGTTCCATTTTCTCGTTCTTTGGTGTATGATAA
The DNA here is from genome assembly GCA_017631855.1 of Clostridia bacterium. Taxonomy (GTDB): domain Bacteria; phylum Bacillota; class Clostridia; order Oscillospirales; family CAG-272; genus HGM12713. The sequence goes on from JAGBSP010000014.1 coordinate 79,829, forward strand.
AATCATCAACGAAAAAGAAAAAGGAGAACCATCATGAACACTCAAAAAATTATCGCAGAATCGATTGCAAAGGAGTATCTTCCCAAAGAGGAAGGAAGACTTCACGCCCTCAAAAAGCTCGACACAAAGGTCAAGCGCCCCGCACGCATTTTCGCGTATCTCTTCGGCTCGGCATTTTCGCTCGTTGCGGGCACGGGAATGTGCCTTGCGATGCAAGTGATCGGTAGCGGCACGACGATGATGATCGTCGGCATCGCAGTCGGTCTTGTCGGCTTTACGGTCTGCGCCGTCAATTACCCGATCTATCGGAAAATCTTACAAAAAAGAAAAGAAAAATACGCTTACGAGATCGTCGAGCTTGCTCGCAGAATCTGCGAAGAAACCGACGCGGAAGCGATTGGCTAAGCGAAAAGGAACACTATGAATAAAAAAGAAAGCAAATATTTTGCGACGGCGGAAAAAATGGATCGGGCAATGCTCGAGCTTCTGGAGAAAAAGGAATTTGAATATATCACGGTCAAGGAGCTCTGCGAAAAAGCAGACGTAAACCGTTCGACCTTTTATCTGCACTACGACAACACCGTCGAGCTTTTGCAAGAGGCGACGCGCTACGTCATCGACCGCTTTCTTTCCTATTTTCTGAACGAAGAAAAGCCTTCGCCCATCGACTTTGAAACCTGTCCTTCCGAAGAACTGATCTTTATCAGTGCAAAATATATTCTCCCGTATCTGAATTTCATTCGGGAAAACCGACGCGTCTTTCTAACCACGCTCCGTCATCTCGGAACGATGGGCTTGGATACCTATTACGAAACCATGTTCCGCAAGTTCTTTACCCCCATCCTCGCCCGCTTCGGCGTCCCCGAGCCACGCCGTCCCTACGTGATAAAATTCTATCTGACGGGAGTCACCGCGATTGTAATGGAATGGATTCGCGGCGGCTGCCGAGATTCGTTGGAAATGATCAGTGAAACGATCGTCGATTGTATCTTTAACGATGGAACCAAAGAAAAGAATTCCTGATCTTCTCAGAAGAGCGTTGCTTGGAGCGCTCTTGCACGCCGTCTTTGCCGCAGGAAATATTCTCATCGGTGTCTTGGAGTCCTCGTGGTGGTTTCTAACGGCAGGCATCTATTACGCAGTGTTGGGCATTGCTCGGCTCATCCTTCTTGCACGAAAAAATCGTGCCTCGGAAGCTTTTTTCGGAAGATTTACGGGTAGGATGCTGATGCTCACCTCACTTCCGCTGTTGGGTACCGCCATTCTCTGCTCGGTGCGCGACGTCGGCACAAAATTTCACGAGATCGTAATGATTTCGATGGCGCTTTACGCCTTTTCAAAGGTCACGCTTGCCATTCTTCATCTCGTTAAAGCGAATAAGGAAACCTCTCCCATCGCACCGTCGCTTCGCGGCATTGCACTTGCCGATGCGCTCGTGTCGATTGCCTCTCTGCAACGCTCGATGCTCGTGTCCTTTGGAGAAATGTCGGCAGAGGAAATTCGTCTGTTCAACGCGCTGACCAGCATCGGAGTCTCTCTTCTGATCTTTCTGCTCGGCGCATATTTTTTGAAAAAGACAAACAGAAATACATAAAAAACGATCGCGTAGATGATACGCGATCGTTTTTATTTCTTGATTTCCGACTCATTTGAGCCGTCTTGCTATGGTAGCAAGGTTCTCTTTGATTTCAATCTTCTGCGGACAAACGCTCTCGCACGCGCCACAACCAACGCAATCGGCGGCAGCTCCGCCCGTTTCGGGAAGAAGTGCTTTTGCCTCGCCTCGCGTTTTCTTCGCCGCAAGAACCTGATTGTACGCGGCAAAAATCCCCGAGATACGGATACTCTGCGGACAGAGCTCGGCACAGTAGTTACACGCCGTGCAAGGAATCTGTCGCACCTGACGAATCACCTCGCGAGCGCGGGCAAACACCGCAAATTCGGCTTCACCGTAAGGCTTGGCACCGTCGACCGCACGGAGGTTATCCTCCATCATTTCCATATTTCCCATGCCCGAAAGCGTCATAAAGACAGCGGGATAGCTTGCCGCAAATCGAATTGCCTTCGACGCACAGCTTCCCTCGCCAAGCTCCGAAAGCACGTCAACCGCTTCCTTCGGCGGGTTTGCCAGAAGTCCGCCCTTCACGGGCTCCATCACAATCACCTGCTTGCCGTATTTGACCGCCACGTCGTAGCAAGCCTTGCTCTGAACGCCGGGATCGTCGTAATCCAGATAATTGATTTGAAGCTGTACCGCCTCAATCTCGGGATGCTCCCGAAGAATACCGTCGAGCACCTCGGGCGTATCGTGGAAGGACATCGCGATATGGCGAATTCTTCCCTCTTCCTTCAAGGCGCGTACAATCTCAAAGGCGTTGCATTTTTGAAAATGCTCGTATCGGCTCGCGTTGGTTGCGTGGAAGAGATAAAAATCAAAATAGTCCACGCCGCATGCCTCACACTGCATTTCAAAGAAGGGGCGAATCTGCGCTTCTTCCTCAAAGCACCACGGCGTCAGCTTATTCGCCAACACAAACGAGGAACGCGGATAACGGCGAACCAGACATTCGCGCAGAGCGAGCTCGCTCTTGCCGTCAAGATAGACGTGCGCCGTATCGAAATAGTTGAAGCCTGCCGCCAAGAAGGCATCGATCATTCGGCAAAACTCCTCCCGATCGACCTCTTCTCCGTCCATTTTCATACGCATACAGCCAAATCCGAAATTCTTTTTGATTTCTTCAAAGCTCATTCTTCTATCCTCCTTTTTGAGGTTCAGCTTGTTCGCACGACCTCACACTCGGTAATACCGTAATATTTGAGGCAGGTGATCGTCTGCTCGTCGATGATCTCACCACAAACGGCGACGGGCACGGCGGGCGGACAGGATACGCTCATCGACGCCATCACGCGTCCGAGGCACTCGTCCACGGGAAGGCGTTCTCTGTTTGCAAAGGTTGCCTCTCGGACGCTCATCGCACGCAGAGCTCTGCTCGGCACGGGTGCGATCTCCCCGATCGGTGCGCGGCGCGGAATTTCAAGCAGAAGCGTTCGCAATTCATCCACGCGAGATATATTTTCGGGTGCCATCATCATCACGAGAAAATCGCGGTCACAGAACTCGCACACGATTCCCTGCTCGGCAAGGATCGCGGAGAGCTCCTCTCCCATATATCCGTAGGACTTTGGCGCTACCGTCAGCTTGGTCGGCTCATCTCCGCAAAGCTCGTATCCGTGTGCCGAAAGATCGGCACGAAGCACCTCCATCGTTTGGCAGAGGGTGGACAGCTCCTCCGAAAAGCGCTCCGACAGTCTTCGGTTGAGCGCGTCGAGCGATTGCAGAAACAGATAGGACGGACTGGTTGACGCAAAGAGCGACATTGCCGCCTCTGCTTGCTCCGAAAAAATCTTCGGCGCACGCTCGGAGAGGTGTAAATATCCACATCCCGTCAGCGCGGGAAGCGTTTTATGTGCCGAATCACAGCACGCGTCGGCACCCAACGTGATCGGGTGCGTATCGGTCGGCAAAAATTTCAGATACGCGCCGTGCGCGTTGTCGACCAAGAGAAGCACGCCTCTTTCGTGGCAGACCTTTGCGATTGCCGCAATATCTACCGTGTTGCCAAGATAGTCGGGGCTCGTCAGATAGACGGCGGCGGGAAGCTCCCCACAGGTTCGGAAATATTCTTCCACCGTATCCGCAGAGCATCGACAGGAGAGCAGATCGTCGCCAAAGAGCCAATCGATCTCAAGATCGAGCAGCGCCGCCGCGCTAAGGAGCGTTTTGTGCGCGTTTCTTCCCGCCGCAATGCGACAAACCGCTCTGCCCTGCTCCTTGGCAAAAAGGCAAGCAAGCATCAGCATCGCGCGGATCGAAAGCGACGATCCCTCGGTAGAATAGAGGGTTTTTGCCGTCCCAAACAGACGGGATGCGTTTTGCTCACTCTGAAGAATCACGCCGTGCGCGTCATACAGCACGTCAGCTCCCGCAACTTCGGTAATATCCAAGGCTTCGACGCCAAGCACCGACACACCCTTATGCCCCGGCATATGCAGGCGCACGGGCGCTTCTTCGGCATACTTGCGTACAAAATCACAAATCGGCGTCGTCATTCGTCATTTCCAAGCGTCTTTGCCGCTTCAAGCATAATGGCGCATTCCATTCTCTTGCGGAAGAGCTCACAGCCTGTCGCGTACACGCCCGTAACCGAGCCCGTGGCGTGGTATGCGTTTGCCGCACAGCCGCCCGAGCAGTAAAGCTTTGCCCAACAATCGGCGCATTCGGGTCTCGCGTAGACGTTGCAAGCCTCGAATTCGCATTGAATCTCGTGGTTGTCAACGCCGTCAAAGACGTTGCCGAGCTTAAACTTCTCTTCGCCCACAAACTGATGACAGGGATAGAGATCGCCCCACGGTGTCACCGCCATATATTCGGTACCCGAGCCACAGCCCGAGATGCGCTTGTAGATGCAAGGACCGCCCGAAAGGTCGATCATATAATGATAGAAGGTAAAGGGATTGCCCTCCTTGTGACACTTGAGCATCAGCTCTGCAAGCTTTTCGTACTGCTCCATCACGATGGGCAGATCCTCCTCGTTCAGCGCCGACGGATCGTCGGGCGCGCAAACGACAGGCTCCATACTCAGCTCGCGGAAGCCGAGGTCGAGCATTACCTCAATATCCTTCAGAAAATCGGGGTTTGCGTGGGTAAAGGTGCCACGCATATAGTAATTCTTGCCGCCGCGTGCTTCGACGAGCTTCTGGAACTTGGGAACGATGACGTCAAAGCTTCCTCTTCCCGCGTGGTCAACGCGGAAGCGGTCGTGAATCTCCTTGCGTCCGTCAAGGCTAAGGACAACGTTCGAGCATTCGCGGTTGGCAAAGTCGATCACGTCGTCGTCGATCAGCACGCCGTTGGTGGTCAGCGTAAAGCGGAAATTCTTGCCGCACTCTTTCTCACGCACACGGGCGTAGGCAACGAGCTCCTTGACCACATCAAAATTCATCAGCGGCTCTCCGCCAAAGAAATCTACCTCAAGATTTCTTCGCGTGCCCGAATTCTCGATCAGAAAATCCAGCGCGCGCTTGCCGACTTCAAGGCTCATCAGTCCGCGCTCGCCGTGGTACTTTCCTTGGCTTGCGAAGCAGTAGGAGCAGTTGAGGTTGCAGGTGTGCGCGATGTGCAGACAAAGTGCCTTGACGACACCCGAGGTCTTTTTCTTCAGATCTCCCGCCTTCTCACGGAAGGTGTCGGGGGCAAACAGTCTGCCCGAAGCCTTGAGCTCGCCGATCTGATCGTAAAGCTCGAAGAGCTCCTCGCGCGTGACGTCCTCGCGGTCGCCGTATTTCGCAAATAACGTGTCAACGAGCGCCTCGCGGCTCGTTTCCTCATACAGACCGATGGCGTCGTACGCGATCTCGTCGACGACGTGCACCGATCCCGAATAAATATCCAAAACGATATTAAGTCCGCCCAATTGATAACGGTGGATCATATTGATGTATCTCCTTTGAAATTCTTTGTGTCAAGAAAAATGCCGCCTCACAGGCGGCATTTTCATCGGACGAACTTAGTCCTTCTTTGCGCTCTCGCACTGCTGATTTGCAATACCGCAGCTGGTCTTGCAAGCAGACTGGCAGGAAGTCTGGCACTCGCCGCAACCGCCGTTCTTTGCGCTCTCGCAGAGGTTCTTCGTGTTCAGAGTCTGAATATGTTTCATTTCTAAATGCCTCCAGATTAAAATGGTTTGATTTATTATAGCATATTTTTCGGGAGATGTCAATCGTCCAAGAGAATTTTTTCAAAAAAATTGAGAATGAAACGGACAGTCGAGGACGCCTGTCCCTACAGGTTTGTAGAAAGATTGTTTTTAACAAATCGCATCCCAAACTTGTCGGGACGTAGGGTCCGACAAGTTTGTTCCTCAGAAAGCCGAAGTCTGTACAAAAAATACGGCGACAAAATCCATAAATTCCGTGTTGCTTTCTTTTGGTTACTTTTCTTTCCAGAAAGAAAAGTAACACGCGTCCCCCGCGTCCCTATCTAACCACTCCACAACGTCGGCAATCACGCCTTGGTCGTGGTGGCAGAGTGTTTTTTGACAGATCGCTTTCACCTCATCGACCGCATTTTCGGGGCAGAACGCAAGGTCGGCGGCACGCATCATTTCAAGGTCGTTATAGTAGTCTCCCACGACGCAAAGCGTCACGGGTGCATCAAAGCACAGCTCGCAAAGACGGCGAAGCCCTTTTGCCTTGGTCACACCGAATGCCTGCACGTCAATCAGCGTATCGTCCGACTGCGACACCTCAAGCCTTCCTCGGAAGCGCTCGGCAAGCTTCGGTTTTAAATCGTTCACAACCGAAAGCTCGTCGCGCAGAGCCAGCTTATAAAGACCGTAATTACACCATTCGTCGATGGGCACAAGATAGGACGGCCGCTTGGGAGAGAGCCACGCAAAATCGGCTTCCATCATCAGGTTGGAGAGCTCGGTGTAGATCACGCCATCGTCGGTAATCGCGCGAAGTCCCGCCGTAGGTGCTAAGCGCTTCATTTCAAAATACAGCTCGCGCACGAATTCAAACGGGGTAGGTGTCTGCTCAATGGCAGACTGCGCCGCGTAATCGTAAAGGCAAGAGCCGTTGCCCGTCACGGCGGGGAGATTGAGCAGTGTGGCGGTGTCAAAATAGCTTCCGCCGAAGACCGCGTTATAATAACGACCCGTAGCAAAGGTGAAATGTCCGCCGTTCTCCTTGAAATATTGAATTGCTTCCAGATTGCGCCGTCTGCCATCGGGATCTTTCGTCAAAAAGGTACCGTCAAGATCGGTCGCAAGAACGATATTTTCAAATTTTTTCATAAAGCTCCTTCGTCGATCATTCGTTCCAGTTCTTTGACAATATCCGCCATCAGACCTTCGCCGTGATGACAGAGCGTTGCGTGCGAGATCGCCTTGATTTCGTCCACGGCATTTTCGGGGCAAAAGGCAAGGTCTGCCTCGCGCATCATCGCCAGATCGTTGTGATAATCTCCCGCAACGCAAAGCGTCACAGGACGGTCAAAATACAGCTCGCACAGCTTTCTCAGCGCCATCGCCTTGGTGTAAACGATCGCCTGCACGTCAAAGCAATTCTCTGCCGCTCTCGTAAAGACAAGCCGTTCGCCAAAATACTTCGAAAGTGTATCAATCAATGCCGCAAGGTCTCCTTCGGGGTCACGAATATCCAATTTGTAAAAATCTCCCTCGCGCCACGTGTCGGGCTCACCGAGCGGATCTTCCCACTTCGGAGTCAGCACGGCACTTGGGGAGCAACGCTTCATCTCAGCGTAGAGATCCAAGAGAAGCTCGCGCGGTGTGTTGGCTTTCCATACGGGCGTTTCGGTCGCATAATCGTAGAGCACCGAGCCGTTACCCACCGCGGCGGGAAGATTGAGAAGCTCCTCGATCACAAAATAATCCTCTCCCACCACGTTAAAATGAGCGCGTCCCGTGGCAAAGGTAAAGTGCCCGCCGTTTTCTTTAAAATATGCGATTGCCTCGAGATTGCGGCGGCGACCGTCGGGATCTTTCGTCAAAAAAGTGCCGTCAAGGTCGGTGGCAAGGACGATATTTTGGAATTTTTGAGAGCTCATACGCACCTCCGCCATTGTTTTTTATAGTATAGCATAAAAAGAAAGAAAATTCAAGAAAAAATGCGGTAAAATATCTTACCGCATTTTATTCACATTCCTTCCGCAAAAGGGCAAGAAGTTTCTCAAAATCCTCGGGGAGTGGGATCTCGAAGGTCATTTCGGCACCGTTTTTCGGGTGCGTCAGCATCAGCTTTGCCGCCACAAGGCACTGTCCCTGAAGGAGCTTTGCGTGTATTTTCTCAAATGCCGTACCGCCTCCGCCGTACAGCGTGTCACCGAGCAGAGGGTGTCCAATCGACGACAAATGCACGCGAATCTGGTGCGTCCGTCCCGTTTCGAGCTCACAGCGAACAAGCGAAAAGCGTCCGAGCCGCTCGACCACCGTAAAATGAGTCACAGCGTCTCTTGCGCGCTTGGCAGGATCATATACACCGCGAACACAGCCAGCATCACGATACCCAGCCAGCGGTCGAATGAACCGAAGCCGTAAGCGGCTACC
>JAGBSP010000015.1 GCA_017631855.1 Clostridia bacterium
AAGGGAAAACCCCACTTGTGGTTTTCCCTCGTTGCATCCTTGGATGCAACTTCACCCCTTCGGGCGCCTATGAACGATTGTGGGGCTTTGCCCCATACCCCACTTAAGAACTTTTTGAAAAAAGTTCTTAAGAATCTCAAAAACTTTTAATAAAAAATGAAACCCTTGGACAGAGAATACGGCGAGCCAAGAAAACACTTCGATGAAGTTTTCTTTTGGTCACTTTTCTTTTTTAAAAGAAAAGTGACATCAACTCCCCCCAACTACCTTTCTTCGTCTTAGGAAGAATTTCCGACTTCGACATCAGGCAGTCGGTGAGCAGGAAGGTGTCAAAGCCTGCCGCTTGGGCGGGGAGGATATCCTCGTCGGCATTGTTGCCAACCATCAGGCAACGGCTTGGCATGAGGTCGAGCTTCTCGGCAATCTCCTCGAAATACCGCGGATTCGGCTTCGACGAGGTGCTGTTGGAGTAATGCGTCACCAGGTCAAAATCGTTCTCAGAGAGTCCTGCCCACGCAAGACGCGAGCGCACCGCAACGGCGGGGAAGAGGGGATTGGTCGCAAGCACCACGCGCTCGGCGCACGCTCTTGCCGCATCGACGGCGACTTTTGCATTCGGCGTCGGCTGCGTCAGCGCTTTCGCTTGGTGAAATTCGTTTTCGTAAAAGGTGTCAAACAGCGGAATATGATCGTATGCCTGCTTGCCCTCAAGCTCGGAAAAGACTTCCCAGAAGACCTCGTCGTTTTTACGAGGTCCGCAGTTTTTTGTCATTGCGGCAACGCCCTGCCACATCGATCCGATCATCTTTGATTTCTCGTAACCGAGCGGCGCAACTGCCGTGGCAAGCAGGGAAAAATATCCTCGGGTGAACTCGTCAAAATCCATCGGCAACAGCGTGCCGTCAAGATCGAAAAGAACAGCTTGATATTTCATAAGGACTCCTTAAGGCAGAAATTGAAGATTGTTGATCCCGTGCGAGGTAACAGATTCCATCAGCGCACCGAATCTCTCTTCTATGTCAGGAGAGGGCAGAAGCACGCGCATTGAGTAGCGGAGCAGGTAATAAAGATCGGCTTCTACACGCTCGTCGATGGACAGCTCTTCCGAAAGATCAACGGCGAGCAGAGAGAACTCTCCCGCAAGCGCATCGACGGTTGCCGCGTTTTCCTCACGCAGAAAATCCTTTGGCAGAGAAAGTCCGACCGTGGCGTTCGGTACCAAGCGACGAAGGTCGCGAAGAAAATCCGAAAGCTCCTCGACGTGCTTCTCCGAGAGGGAGGGAGCAACGAGCATTACCTCGTCCAGTCCTGCGCGGAGTGCCTCGGCAAGCGTGGCGCACTCGTCGGAACGCTTTGTGAAACGGGCAAGGTCGTCCTCCTCCGAGAGGGAGGTCAGATAAAACACGCCCGAAAGGTAAAGTCCCTGTGTCTTTGCGTCCGTCGCGATCGCTTGAAGCGTCGACGGGGAATAGAGCGAGATGCCGTCCTTCTCGTTGAGCGCGAGAGATGCGGCACTTTTTCCTTGCTCACTCAGGTCAGCGAGCGAGGCGTAGGGCGAATTCTTATCCAAGGGATAGGCAATGACCGACGGAGTGGTCGGCGTTTCTGGAATGGGAAGATCGCTCTCGGCAGTCGTTTCGGTTTCGCGAAGCGCAACGCTTTTTTTGTGCATCCGTGCGCCGATGATCAGAAAGACGGTGGCGAGTACGAGAAGCGTCACGCCGATGACCGCGAGGATCGCCGTGATCTGCTGACGCCGACGTACGCGTCTCCGCTGGGACGGGCGCGGCTGATGCTTATGATGATTATGACGGGGAGTTCCGTTCATAGATACCTCCGATGGTGGTCAGTGGGAGTTGGTTAAGCCTGTACGCTCTTCGTACGCTTCTTTCTTCGGATCAGTAAGAACGCCGTCAGACCGCCGCCGACGAGCAGAGCGCCGCCGACCGAGCAGAGAACAACGATCAGAACGGTGTAGTTTTCCTGCTCCACGGGGGGAAGAAGCTCCGTCAGATCAAGGGAGGCGTAAAATTCATTCGGCTCAAAGGAGAGCTCTTCGCGCACCTCTTGCAGATCGGAATAGATCACGCTTGCGTAGTATTCGTCCTGAAGCGTCGAGAGGTTCTTCGATACGTAGTCCTTGTCGAGCTCGGCGCGCTGAATGACGTAGTAGGTCGGGACGGTTGCGCTCGTCTTGGGGCTCTCACCCATTGCGAGAATGACCTCGCTGACCTCACCGATCTCAAGCGAGAACGCCGCTTTCTCGTAAGCCTCATCCCACGTACCGCGCGTCAGGTAGTGACCGGCTCCCGAGACGTCGGAATAATCCTCGTTGATCTTCGAGCCGATAAGATCACGCATGGTTTTCTTGCCAAGCACGAGATCACGGCGCGCCTTGGTTGCCGCGTCGAGGTTGGCGTCATTTTCTTCGGGCGTGTCGTTGAAGAGCGCGATATGATAGGTGCAGATAAAGTGTTCCATAATGTAAGCATAGAGCTCTGGCGTCGAGGAGATGACGAGATTCTCTTGGGGATACACGCTGGTCAGCTCTCCGTAGAGAATGTCAAGTCCCGTCGTGTAGCGCAGATAGCGCTCGGTCAGACCGTGCTCCTCCATCGACGCGCGGTAAGCTTCCTCGTCACCGCCGAAGTCGCTGTAAAGAATCGATTCAAGCTTCGCGTCCACCTCGTCGGAGAGCTTGCGGGGCTTGTATGTCAGTCCGCGCTTTTCGCAGAGCAGACGAATTGCCGCATTGGCAATGATTTCCTGGTCTACAAGCTCGTCGAGCGCCTCGGCAAGTGCCGCAGGATCGTCCGCGTATTGCTCGGTGAGCGAGTCCTCGTAGGTCTTGATCAGAAAATAGAGCTCGTCATAGGTGATCTCGATGCCGCCGACCGTGCCGACAGATTTCTCCGCATCGATCTCGGTGGGCTCTTCTTGGTTCGCGCAAGCGAGAAGTGTGGGGCAGAGAAGCGTGAGCGCCAAAAGAAGCGCAAGCAGTCGCAAAAGAGTTTTCATAAAAAAACCTCGTTTCAAACATAAATATACATCTTATATTATACTATCATTTTGTGACCATATTGTGAATATTTGCGCCTGACTACCAAGGATTTTCAAAAAAAATGAAAAAAATTCTTCCATTTGACGGGGGAATGTGGTATAATGGAATCAAATAAGTGTTGTCCGTAGGGCGGGTGCTTGCTACCGCCGAACAGAAAGCTATCATTCTATGCAATACGGCGGGAGCAAGCCCCCGCCCTACAAGGAGATTTTTATGCAATCAACCTACTCTATTCCGCTCTCCAAACTCATTGAAGAATTTTCCTTAGAGAGCGTTGTAATGCCGCGTCCTGCCGAGGAAATTATGATCGAGAGCCCCGAGGTGACGCGTCCCGGACTTGCGCTGACCGGCTTTATGGAGATTTTCGAGCCCTTCCGCATTCAGATCATCGGACGCGCAGAGCATCAGTATCTCTACGAGCTGTCGCCCGAAAAGCGCCACGCACGTCTTGAAAAATTCTTTGAGAAGCAGCCGATCGCGCTCATCGTAACCTCGGCGCTGGAGATCGACTCAGATATGAAATGCCTTGCCAAGCAGTATGAAATTCCGCTGCTCCGTACCATCGAGCGCACGAGTGCCTTTATGGCGGCGCTGATCGGATCACTCAATACTCAGCTCGCACCGAGAATTACGCGCCACGGTGTGCTGGTCGAGGTCTACGGCGAGGGTATGCTGATCCTTGGCGACAGCGGTATCGGTAAGAGTGAAACCGCCATCGAGCTTGTCAAGAGAGGTCACCGTCTGGTGGCAGACGACGCGGTGGAAATCAAGCGAGTTTCGGCAAAAACGCTCGTCGGAACGGCGCCCGACCTCATTCGATACTACATCGAGCTTCGCGGTATCGGCATTGTCGACGTCCGCCGACTCTTCGGTATGGGTTCGGTCAAGGCGACCGAGAGAATTGACCTTGTGATCAATCTGGAGCGTTGGGACTCCGAAAAGGTGTACGACCGCTTCGGTCTTGACGAGGAAACCATGAACATTCTCGGCATCGACGTTCCCTCGATCACCATTCCCGTCCACCCGGGACGAAATATGGCGATCATTCTGGAGGTTGCCGCAATGAACAACCGTCAGAAAAAGCTCGGCTATAATACCGCGGAGGAGTTCAATAAGCGTCTGATGGAACAGATGATGGAAGAATAAGAATTTATTTTTAGAACATATAAAAGGAGAACCATTATGAAACTTAGCGTACTTGCTAACCTGTACGGAGCAAAGTCTCTGGACGAAACCCTGAAGATCCTTTCGGGACTCGGTGTTCACACCGTGGAGATCGGTGCGGGCGGCTACCCCGGAAAGGCACATTGCAACCCCGCCGAGCTTCTCGCGGACGAGAAGAAATACGACGAGTTTGTTGCCACCTTCAAGAAATACGACGTTGAAATCTGTGCGCTGGCGTGCCACGGAAACCCCGTGCACCCCAACAAGGACATTGCCGACGGCTATGACAAGGACTTCCGCGAGGCAGTTCTGCTTGCCGAAAAGCTCGGTGTTGATACCGTCATCACTTTCTCGGGATGCCCCGGCGACCACGAGGGCGCAAAGCTCCCCAACTGGGTCACCTGCGCATGGCCCGAGGACTATATTGAGATTCTCAACTGGCAGTGGGAAGAGAAGCTCATTCCTTACTGGAAGAAGACCGCCGCATTTGCCAAGGAGCACGGCGTGAGCCATATCGCGTTTGAGATGCACCCCGGCTTCTGCGTCTATAACCCCGAAACGCTTCTGAAGATCCGTGCCGCAGTTGGCGATGTGATCGGCGCAAACTTCGACCCCTCGCACCTCATCTGGCAGGGAATCGATCCCGTAGCGGCAATCCGCGCGCTGAAGGGTGCAATCTACCACGTCCACGCAAAGGACACGAAGATCGACAAGTACAATACCGCGATCAACGGTGTGCTTGATACCAAGCACTACGGACTTGAGCTTGAGAGATCGTGGGTCTTCCATACGGTCGGCTACGGCAACAACGAGACCTACTGGAGAGATCTCGTATCCAACCTGCGCCTGTGCGGCTATGATAAGGTTCTCTCGATCGAGCACGAGGATAGCGTAATGTCGATTGACGAGGGACTTCGCAAGGCAGTATCCTTCCTGCAGGACATCATCATCGTTGAGGAAAAGCCCACCACGATGGCTTGGGCGTAACCATAAAAAGAACCGTGAACTTTTTTGTTCACGGTTTTTTTTATGGAACGAAGTTTGCCCCAAGGGGCAAGTGAAGTTTACTTCGTAAGTGAAGTTATCCTGCGGATCGTGAAGTTTTGCCTATGGCAAAGTGGGCAAACTGCGCTTCGCTGCGAGCTTTGGCGAGCAACTTCACCGTGCATCGCACGACTTCACTTTTGCGGTAGCAAAAACTTCACGAAAAAAGGGACTTATCAAAAGTCCCTTAGATTGGTTGTGCGTTGGTGATTAATTCCGCGGTGCGTGCCATAATGGCATCATATTCTGCACCGAGATATTTCTTGGCACCGATCAGCTTTTCAACCGCAGAGGCGTTGACGTTATGCAGATCGCTTCCGAGCGCTACTACCGCACCGTAATCAAAGAACGGCATCAAACGGCGGCGCTCAAAGAAGGAAGAGAGGGAATAGGCATTGACCTGTGCCATGACACCGCACTCGATGAGCGACCAAAGATCATCATCGTGCTGACGAACGTAACGGTCGATATGCGCCAGCACCACACGGCAACGCTTGTTCAGCTCGCGTACGGTATGAAAGAGGGCAGGCGACCAATCCGAGGAGAGGGGAAGCTCCAAGAGCAGAACGTCGGTTCCGCGGATACAAAGCTTTTCCACCCCTTCCATATGGTGCATATTTTCACAATAAAGTACCTCTGCACCCAAAAGAATTTTGGGCGAAGGCTCTTCTTCCGTCGCTAACAATTCGGTCAGTTTTTCTGCGGAAAAATCGATCGAGTACAGAAAGGAGTCAATCGAGACCGAATTGGGATAGAAATGAGGGGTTGCCACGACGGTGTCAACCCCTGCCTTTCGATAGAGTGCCAATTGATTTTTCGTTTCTGCGCGACCCGTTGAGCCGTGATCGGCACGGGGAAGAATGTGTGCGTGAAAATCAATGATAGCAGAGTGACTGTTCACTTCTGATCCTTCTTTTCCTTTTTCTCTTCTGCTTCCAGAGATTTTTGCAGATCCGCAGCCTGCTTTACGTACGACGAAGCGTAGTAGGTCGAATATCTGGAACGGTAGTTGTAGCTGGAATAGCTCGAAGAAGCCTTGGGGTCAAAGTCGTTGAGGACCGTACCAAGGATCTTTGCACCGATCTGCTCCATTGCGTCGATGGTGAAGAGAACGCTGTTTGCCTGATCCGAACCCGAGTGGATGGTGAAAATATAACCCGTGATCTCATCCGAGAGGATGACACAGTCGGATACAACGCCCATCGGGGGGAAATCCAAGAAGATGGCATCGTAGGTCTGCTTCCATTCGGCAAGCAACTCCTTCATTTTCGGACTACTGAGCAGCTCGGAGGGGTTGGGGGGAATACGTCCTGAAGTGATAACGAAAAGATTGGGGCGAACTTCGGTAGCAACCTCTTCGGTTTCGATACCCGAAAGCAGTTCACTCAAGCCTTTTCTTCTTTTTTCGAGAGAAAAATAATTGTAAATTGTGGGGCAACGCATATCTCCGTCGATGAGAAGGACGCGCTTTCCGATCTGCGAGAAGGAAACGGCAAGGTTTGCCATGACGGTACTCTTACCCGATGCTTCTCTGACCGAGGTGATTGCGTACACGGGGCAGGCATCGTCTGCGGGGGTCGCGTACATCAGGTTGGTACGCAGCTGGTTAAAGCCTTCGGAAACGGCAAAGGGAGACTTTGCATCCAAAACTTTGGCGGTATCATGAGAACGATTCTTACGCTTATTCTTTTTCATTGTTCGGACCTCCCTTATCTTTTCGCTTCCCAGTGAGGAATTGCTCCCAGCACGGGGTATTTGAGCATCGTCTTAACGTCCTCCTCGGTAACGATGGTTGCCGCAAGAATGGAGAACAAGAGGAAGAACGCATACGAAATTACGGCAGCGATTATTCCGGAAAGAAGCGTATTGGTTATAATATTGGGCGAATCGTGTGTCGTTGCCTCCACAGGAGACTTCAGAACTGCGATACAGTCCAAACGCTCGGTTGCCATACCCTGATCGTTCAGGTGCTGCAGAATCTCAAGCTCGGAGGGAATTTCTTCCAAATCGAAATCGCCCGATTTCTGCATCGATTTCAAAACGGTAAGTACGTTGGCGGCGGCACGCTTGCCCGTAGCGTCGGCAGGCTTTGCAATGTCGGTAACCTCTGAGGGAGCAATCTCGGCGAGGATCTGTGCCGTGCGGTACGCCAGCTTCTTATCGGTGTGCGTTACCGAGACGGTGAAGACCGAGGTATCCGCCGTCGAGGTGTTGGTAATCATTTTTCTGAGCTTGTCGGGGGTGATATCCTCATAGCCGTCTTCTGCCAGACGGTCGGAAACGTGACCGAGGAGCGTATCTCCCTTGATGATTTCAACGTAGTCGTTGATCAGATATTCCGCCGCGGAAAGATAAGCTGCCTGTGTATAGTCAAGATCGGTGTTGACGTTTACAACGTAAAAATTCACCGAGGAGGAGTATTTTTTCGGAATCAAGAAATGAGTAATTGCTGCAGCAATTATCATAACAACAAGGGTGAAGGTAACAATCTTCCACCAGTGCTTTTTGAAAATGCTTACAAAGAAAGCAAAAGTAAATTCTTTCATCGTCTAATTTCCTTTCTTTTTTGATTTTTTTAAGATGAAATATAATTCGTATTATTATAACATAATACGACATATTTTGTCAAGAGGAAATCTTATGATTTCCGCAATGGTTGGTGAAAAATCTATCAAGATTGATTGCCATTCCACGTTTCATTGGGAGCGAGCCGATGACGGGAAGAATGTGGGCGTGAAAATCAACAAGGGGCACGGAGAAGGTCACGTTTCATCCTCTTCCGATTGCATTCTTTGCAACGCCGCAGCTTGCTTTAAGTATGCCGAGGTATATCGGGAACGGTATTTATAATTGTATTTGTAGCGATAGGAATAATAGCCCGATGCTTTGAGGTTGTAGTCATTGAGAATGGAGCCGAAGATATTAGCACCAACCTGCTTCATTGCATCAAGGGTGGAAAGAACGTTCTTGGCGTTATCTCCGTTGGAAAGGATGGAGAAGAGGTAACCCGTGATCTCGTCCGAAATCACAACGCAGTCGGAAACGATTCCCATCGGAGGGAAGTCAAAGAAGATCGCGTCGTAGGAATCTTTCCACTCTGCGATCAGCTCACGAAGCTTCGCGGAGTTGAGTAGATTCGAAGGGTTGGTGGAAATACGTCCTGATGTAATTACGTCAAGACCGGGACGAATATCGTGTACGATCACGTCGTTCTCAATGCCCAAGATCAGCTCACTCAGTCCCTTGCTCCGCTTGTTCAATTCGAAAAAGCTGTGGATCGTGGGACAGCGCATATCTCCGTCGATGAGAAGGACGCGCTTTCCGATTTGCGAGAAGGAGATTGCAAGGTTTGTGATGACAGTACTCTTACCGGAGGCTTCTCTGACCGAGGTAATTGCGTAAACGGGGCATTTCACATCGGCAGGCGTTGCGTATATCAAATTCGTGCGAAGTTGGTTGAAGGTTTCAAAAACGGTAAAGGGCGTCTGTTCGTTCAATACCTTGATCGAATGACTTGGAACGATATTTTTTTGTTTTTTCCCTTTTCTCAATACTTCTTTTGTGGTTTTATCGGGGATGTTCCAATGAGGAACTGCCGCCATCAAGGGCATTTTGGTGACACTCTTGACGTCATTTTCGGTCACCAACGTCGAAATAACGTAGGAAATGATCAAGAAAAATGAGTAGGAGAACACTGCGGCAAATAGCCCTGCGAGCAGGGTGTTGACGGTCAAATTGGGGGAGTCGTGCGTCGTTGCCTCCACGGGAGGCGTGAGTACGGCAATACACTCAAGACGGGACATCGATTCTCCGGACAGCTCTAAGAAATGCTGGATTTGCTCTAACGTCGGAAGATCCGTGCCCTTGGGGAAAGCACCGTCGATTTCCATTTGGTTGATGACGGCCTGTGTTTTGGAGGCAATCACAAATCCTGTCGTATCGGTCGGCTTTGCGATCTCGGTAACGACAGAGGGAGCAAATTCCTCCAAGAGCTGGGCGGTGCGGTAAGCAAGCTTTTTGTCGGTGTGTGAAACGGTAATCGTAAAAATCGAATTTTGCTGCGTTGCGGAGCTATTGAACATTTTGCCGATCGAGTTGACGGTGACGTTTTGGTAGCCCTCCTCGGTCAGTTTTTCGGAAATCTTAGAGAGAAGCGTGTTACTGTTAATAATCTCAATGTAGTCGCTGACCAGATATTCTGACGCTGCAAGGTTGTTCGCAGACGTGTAGTCGTGGTCGGTATTAATGTTGAGAACGTAGAATTTCACCGAAGAGGAATATTTTTTGGGAATCAAAAAATGGGTAAAGAGTGCCGCACCAATCATTGCGACAAGCGTAATGGAAACAACCTTCCACCAGTGTTTTTTCAAAACGTAGAGAAGAAAAGAAAAATTGATTTCTTTCATTGTGGGATGTCCTTTCATTTGAGATATTTATGAAATCCATTTATAAAGTTATAACACAAAATTGCACGTTTTGTCAAGAGGATTTGTGATTTCCGCAATGATCGGTAAAAAAGCCCTCGAGATTGATCGTCCATCCTCCGTTTTCGTTCTGACGGAAGCCGATGGCGCGAAGCAGAGCTTCGTCCGCCGAGCCCACAAAGGTCGCGGAGTGAACGCCGCAGAGGTCAATAAAATTGAGCGTGCCGCGTCCCATCACGAACATTGCCTCAAAATCACTGCCCGCCGTGGGCTCAACGTGATCGACGACCTTCGCGAGATCAAAGAGAACGCCTCCCTCGGCCGTCAGCTTGAACTGACAGATGCCGACAAGGTCGCCGTCCACGCTTGCTGCGTAGGCGAGAAGCTCGGGCTTGAATTCAATATTGCATTTCTGACACAGAGCCTCTTGCTCTGCCTTGGATTGAATGGGTAGAACTTTTAACATAGGTTCGCCTTTCTTTTGAGGGATTCATCAGATTCTAAATCCTAGCCATTTGGGAGAGGTGGAATTTTCGAAGAAAATGACGGAGAGGGTAAATGAAAAGAGCCCTCTCAGTCACCTATCGGTGACAGCTCTCCCAAAAGGAGAGCCTTTTTTACATAGCAGGTTACTTTTTTAAAATCGTTTTGTTTTCTCCGCGCAGATACGCGAGCTCCTCGTCGGTGAGAGGGCGCCATGTTCCTTGGGGCAGAGAACCGAGTTTTAAGTCCCCAATGGCAATTCTCTGCAAACGAAGCACCGAGAGCCCAACCTCCGCGCACATTTTGCGGATCTGTCGGTTGCGCCCCTCAAAGAGCTCCATCTCGAGAAGCGTTTTGTCGGCGTCGGACGAAATTCGCACCGTCTTCACGGGGAGAATGTCGTAGCCGTCGATCGTCATCGATTGATTAAGGCGACCGAGAAGCTCGTCCGATACGCCGCCGCGTACCGTTACGCGGTAGAGTTTCGAGATTTCGTGGCGCGGGTGTGTCAAGCGGTTGGCAAGCTCGCCGTCGTCGGTCAGGAGCAAAAGTCCGTCCGAGTCCATATCGAGCCGACCGATGGGATAGACGCGCCGTCCCGCATCGGACACCAAAGTTGCCACCGTCGGACGTCCTTTTTCGTCCGAAAGTGTCGTAACAACCCCGCGCGGCTTGTTGAGCATCAGACAGAGTTTGTCCGACACCGTCGGTTTGACGAGCTTTCCGCGGTACTCGACAATATCGCGCTCGGGATCAATGCGCAACCCAAGCTCGGCGACGGAGCCGTTTACCTTGATATGCCCCTGCCGTATCTCTTCCTCGGCGGCACGCCGAGAAAGAATTCCGCAGTCGGTAAAGTATTTTTGAAGTTTGATCATGGTTAGTTAGAAGGATTTGGATTATGAAACCTTTCTTTCGAGAAAGGTTTCATGCTTCCAAAGAACTTGCATACAAGTTCTTTTTTGGTTCGACCTTTCTCTTCATAATGCTGGCTTTCTGAGGAACAAATTCATCGGACAGCTCGTTACCGATGAATTTGGGACGCGATTTTTTAAGAATTAAAAAAGGAAAAAAGTCTTTTCCAAAAGCTCTGCTTGGGCGGTGCAGGGACGTCTTCGTTTGCCACTAGCGGTACGCAGACGGTCTTGCCCTCACATTCAACACGGAGCACGGCAAGAGTGTCGCCCTCCTTGACTGCCGCATAGGCAAATCGCGCGTTCGAGAGTACCGTGCAGACGGCATCGGCGCGTTCTTTGGGCAGAATGAGGGAGATCGGTTCGGCATTCTTGAGGGTCACGCGTTCTGCCACACCGCCCACGACAGGCATCGAATGGCAGAATTCACCCGTATCAAACAATGTGACGCACTCATATTCGGAAAAACCGAAATCGAGCATCGCCGTGTGGTCGCGCCAATCGTTCGGAGCGTTCAGGGTCACGGCAATCAGACAAAGTCCTCCGCGCTCGGCGGCACTGACCAGCGTGCGCCCCGTTGCCTTGGTAAAGCCGGTCTTCATTCCGATCGCACCCTCGTAGGTGCGGAGCAAACGGTTGTGATTGACCAAAAGACGCGCGTTTGGCACACCGTCCATCGGAATGGTTTTTTTGTAAGTAGCGACGATCTCGGAAATCAGAGGATCGCCGAGCGCACGCCTTGCAATCTGAGCAAGCTCGCGCGCGGTGGTGTAGTGATTTTCGGACGCAAGTCCGTGCGGATTTTCAAAATGCGTGTTGCGAAGCTCCCACTCGGCGGCAAGGGCATTCATTTCGTCGCAAAAGGCGTCCACACTCCCCGCCGACACAATTGCAAGCGCCGTCGCGGCATCGTTGGCAGAGGAGAGAAGAAGTGCGAAAAGAAGCTCGCGTACCGAAAGAAGCTCGCCCTCACAAAGATAGATCGACGAGCCCTCAATCCCGACCGCCTCCCGCGGAATTTTTACCGTAGTATCGGGATCGGAGATCAGAGAGAGAACGGTCAGCGCCGTCATCAGCTTGGTGGTCGACGCAGGTCCGAGTCGCTCGTCGGGGTTCTTTTCGTAGAAGACCGAACCGTCCTCGGCAGAGATCAGAATGGCACTCCTCGCCGAAAGCTGGGGAAGAGAGTAGGGCTCTGCCGACGCAGAGAGCGCAAGAAAAGACACCCCCACGCAAAAAGCCAGAAGAACACCGATGAATTTTTTGAAATACCGCAATACCATATCCCCACCCCCAAATACCGATTGGTTCAGTATATGAAAGAGAAGAGGGGAAAATGATGGGAGTTTGTTGCTTCGGTTCGAAGGTTCCGCAAAGATCGTTTGAATAAAATCCGCATCCCAAAACCGTGGTGAGTAGCGTCCACGGTTTTGTTCCTCAGAAAGCCGAAGTCTGCACAGAGAATACGGCTATATAACCCATCATTTGAGGCAGTTTTCTTTTGGTTACTTTTCTTTTTTAAAAGAAAAGTAACACGCGTCCCACGCGTCCTTCGCGTTCTTAGAAATCCTCTTCGTCCTGAGGCTTATCCTTGGCAAAGAGATCCTTGATCTTTGCGATGATATCGGGGGTACGCTCGACGAGATCAGCGATCTGATCGACGGGGTCGGGCTTGCCCTTCTTATTGCAGTTGATATACTCGACGTCTCCGTGACGGTCGATCACGAGGAAGCCTGCGGGAGCAACCGAGAGACCGGTTCCGCCGCCGCCACCAAAGTTCTGAGGACGGGGCTGAGCGTCCTTCTTCGGGTTGTAGTCCACACCGCCCGACGCGATACCGATCGAAATCTTGGAGATCGGAATGATGGTGGTACCCGACTCGGTTGCAATCGGATCACCGATGACCGTGTTGGCGTCTACCATCGTGCGAATGCTTTCCATTGAGGAACGGATAATTTCGGGAATTTTGTTTTCGTTTGCCATAATTAGGATTCCTTTCGTTTTGTTTATATCATTATTTATATTTATGATTGGATGGGGTTGATTTCTTGAATTGATGTTTTAAGAATTTGCTAAGTGCACCGAACGCCAGCGAGAAAAGATGCCAGACGCGTAGGGAGAAGGAGAGCTTGACGTCAAGTGTTGGAGTGTCGCCCAGAAAATCGGGCTCGACACAAAAATCCTCTTCGCGGGGCAGAGAAAAATTCTTAACCTCCGAGAGCACGGGCAGAAGAATGTTGAGCGCGGTGCACGCCGCACCGTACGCAACGGCAGTCGTCGCGGCATCTCCCGTGGCAACTTTCACACGCACACGCGCAACGTCAATGCGCAGATGCTTGAAAAATCTTCGAATGACCTCGGCGGCAATCGAACGGATCATCGAGATGATATCGAGGATCTCGGACATACTCTTCTTTGGTTTCTGCTTTGCGGCTTCCTTTTTTTGCTTCTTGGCTTCCGCCTTGGCAAGCGCGGCTTCGCGTTTTTTTTGCGCTTTCTTGCGCGCTTTTGTGCGAAGCTTTTCCGCCTTCTTTTTCGACATCGAGCGAGGACCTTTTTTCGCTTTTTTGGGAAGGATTTTGATCTTCACGCAAAGCACTCGCACCGAAAGCGTCACCTCATCGGCATACGCGATTGTGATCGTCGCTTTGAGCGAAAGGAGAAAGACGAAAAATAGCAGAATTGCACCAAGAACAATGAGTGCCGTCATATTGTTTCTCCTTTCCGTTTGATTTGTTTAGTGTTGGTAATTTTTTGAAGGGTTATGTATAGATAGTTCGGGTTGGAAGGGAAAACCCCACTTGTGGTTTTCCCTCTGTCCTCGGCTTTGCCGAGATACATTCACCCTTTCGGGCGCTTTGAACGATAGGGGATTTCGCCCTCTGCGGAGGGCGACCAACGCCCCACGGCGTTGGATCCGTGCCGCCTTTTGAAAAAGGCGGGCGAAAACTTTCAATATTTTTGTGTTGCTTTCTTTTGGATACTTTTCTTTCTCGAAAGAAAAGTATCAATTCTCCTCTCCTTCACTAACTTCCTCCACCATCGGAGCTTCTTCCTTGGGCGGGAGCATAGTTTCGGTAGCGGGGAGCTCGGAGAGGGAAGTCAGACCAAAAACGCGCAGAAACTTTTCGGTCGTGACGTAGAGCATCGGACGGCCCGGGGCGTCGAGGCGTCCGCAGGCTTCGATGAGTGCTTTGTCGATCAGCGAGCCAAAGGCGTAGGAGCTATCCACGCCGCGCACCTGATCCACAAAGGAACGGGTCACGGGCTGATTATACGCCACGATGGCGAGGACTTCCATCGACGAAGCCGAGAGGTTTCCGCCGCGGCGGATGCCGAGAGCTTCGCGGATATAGGGAGCGTACTGCTCCTTGGTGCAAAGCTGACAGGTGTCGTCAAAGGCGAGCAAAAGCAGACCGCGCCGCGAGGAGTCGGGATTGTATTCCTTTGCCATGTGCTCGATGACGGTTTTGACGTTATGTACGTCAAGACCGAGCACTTCGGCGAGCTTTGCGTATTTGACGGGGTAGCCTGCGGCAAAGAGAATTGCCTCGATGGCACCCTCGATATTTTTCAGAGGATTGAGTTCGGTTTGATTGTCAGCCATAATTACACCTCGTCAAAGGAAATTTCTTGTTGTTCGTTTTCGTTAAACGAAAGGTACTCACTCTGCTCCACCGTCGAATCGTCCTCGTTGAGCACAAGGCGGGTCGAAATCGAGAGCAAGGCATTGTCGGCAGGAATGTCGTCGGCAATCAAGAGCTTACGGATTTTGATCAGCTCAAGAACGCCGAGGAAGGAAGCGATCAGGTCGGGAAGCGTCTGCTCACCGCTTACCAGTTCCTCCACGGTCGCCGCACCGCAATCCTCAAGCTTGCGAAGAATCGATACGATCTTGATCTCAACGGGAATGATCGGCTTGGCGATCATCGGCGTAAAGGCGGTTTTCTGCGCACGTTCGAGCGCGTTGTTGTAGGCAATGATACGGCGGACGGCGGCAAGAAGCGAGGTCACGTCCTGATCCTGCACAAAGGTCTTGTCCACCGAAATTTCGTCGGTGTCCTTTACCATTCTGCCGTGATAGTAGGCATACAGCGGCGACAGCTTTCCTACGGCTTCCTTTGCCTGCTGATAACGGAGCAGGGCATCGGTCAGCTGAGCGCGGGGATCGTCGGCTTCCTCCTCGTTGCGGGGCAGAAGCATACGGCTCTTGATGAGCATCAGCTCGCTCGCCATCACGAGAAACTCGGACGCCACCTCCATATCGAGCGACTGCGCCTCGGCAATCGTCGCTAAGTATTGGTCGCAGATCAGCGCGATCGGAATGTCCGAAATATTCACTTTGTTTTTGTGGATCAGCGTCAGAAGAAGGTCGAGAGGGCCTTCGAACTGGTCGAGCCGATAGGTCATAGCTTCCATAAAAACTCCTCGGGTGATTAAAAGATCAAATTGTTAATCAGTTGCATAAAGAGATTGGATACGAATTGAATGGGGTAGTCCAGAAGTCCCAGCGCCAGAGCGATCATCAGACCGATCGAAAGATAGCGCTCGTAGCGCATCAGCTTGAAATAGGTTTCGGTCGGGAGAAAGAGCAGAAGAATGCGCGAGCCGTCGAGCGGGGGAATCGGAATGAGGTTAAAGACGGCAAGCGTGATGTTCAGACGAATACCGAGCAAAAGGAACAGATAAACGAAATATTGGATCTCGGTTGAGATCTGCAGTGCAAAGAAGCTGAAATAGAGCTTCATCAGAAGCGCAAAGACGACGGCGAGCAAAAGGTTCGAAACAGGACCTGCGAGCGCCGAGATCGCCATATCGCGCTTTGGATTTTTGAAATAGCGCGTGTTGATCGGCACGGGCTTTGCCCAACCGAAGCCGAAGAGCAGCATACAGATAAATCCGATGGGATCGAGATGCTTCGCGGGGTTGAGCGTCAGTCTGCCGAGATTGCGCGCGGTGGGGTCGCCCAGCTTGTAGGCGATAAAGCCGTGCGCCGTTTCGTGTACGCAAAGCGCAATCAAAACGATCGGCAGGGAAAGTAAAATTTGCATCAGCCAGCCGCGGATGTCTCCGCCGCCAAGAAGGTTCATTAGCATAATGGTTCTCCGAGTAGTAACAATATGGTTTGATTAGGGAAAACCCCACTTGTGGTTTTCCCTCGTTGCATCTTTGGATGCAACTTCACCCTTTCGGGCGCTTTGAACGATAGGGGATTTCGCCCTCTGCGGAGGGCGACCGAGGCGCCACCTCTGGACACCGCAAGCTTTTTGAAAAAAGCTTGACCAAAAATCTTCAAACTTTTTGCAAAAATAGTTTTAATAAAATCGCGTCCCAAATTCATCGGTAGCGAGCTGTCCGATGAATTTGTTCCTCAGAAAGCCGAAGTCTGTACAAAGAATACGGCGTCACAAATCAAAGATTGCGATTGCTTTCTTTTTGGTTACTTTTTCTTTCCCGAAAGAAAAAGTAACATCATATATCCCTCTCTATCAAATCCTCGTAAGTCTCTCTGCGGACGACGACGCGAGCGGTGCCGTCCTTGACGAAGATGACGGGCGGACGGGGCAGGCGGTTGTAGTTGGACGCCATCGAGAAATTGTAAGCACCCGTCACAAGCACCGCGAGAATGTCGCCGCGCTCGGCGCGCTGAATTTCCATATTCTCACCAAGCAGGTCGCCCGATTCACAGCAGCGTCCCGCAAGGGTCGCACGATAGTCGCGCGGCTCGTTTGCGCGGTTGGCAATGAGGGCAGTGTACTGCGAGCCATAGAGCGCATAACGTGGGTTGTCGGGCATACCGCCGTCGACCGAAACATAGTTCTTAAAGCCGGGAATTTCCTTGACCGAGCCGACCGTGTAGAGGGTCAGACCCGAAGCCGCAACGAGAGAGCGACCGGGCTCGAGAATGATCTTCGGTACGGGAATTCCGTTCTCCTCACAAAATCCAACCACGATCTTGCCGATTTTTGCAATCGCGTCGGCATAATCGATCTCGCGGTCGTATTCGGTGTAACGAACGCCAAGACCGCCGCCGAGGTTCAGCTCGGAGAGAGAAACACCACATTCCTTTTGAATGTCGGCAAAGAAACGAATCATAATGTTCGCCGCATCCGAGAAGGGCTCAAGGTCAAAAATCTGCGAGCCGATGTGGCAGTGCAGACCGACAAGCTCCACGCCTGCGGTAGAGAGTGCCTCGCGGACGATCGCCATCGCCTGTCCCGTCTCAATGGCAGAGCCGAAC
Organism: Clostridia bacterium; assembly: GCA_017631855.1. Lineage (GTDB taxonomy): Bacteria > Bacillota > Clostridia > Oscillospirales > CAG-272 > HGM12713. The sequence continues at coordinate 17,332 of JAGBSP010000015.1, forward strand.
TTCGAGTCCACACTGCCCGTCATAATCGCGCGGTGCGTGTGGGGGTCGATGCCGGGGGTAATGCGAAGCAGAATTCTCTGCGTGATACCTCTGCGACACGCTTCTTCCGAGAGCGCGTGAAGCTCGTCTCGGTTGTCCACCACAAAGGTGCCAACGCCTGCGTCCATCGCGTCGGCGATGTCGCGGTCGGTCTTGTTGTTGCCGTGGAAATAAATGCGAGAAGCAGGGAAGCCTGCGGAGATCGCGGTATAGAGCTCGCCGCCCGAAACGCAGTCCACGCCAAGACCTTCCTCGGCGGCAATGCGGTAGACCTCTCGGCAGGAGAATGCCTTCGAGGCATAGAGGGGAAGCGCGTCCGCACCAAAGGCGCGAGTCGCGGCATCGCGGTAGGTGCGGCAGACCCCCCGAATGGCGTTTTCGTCCATAACGTAGGCAGGTGTGCCGAACTCGCGGGCAAGCTCGACGGTGTCAAGACCGCCGATGGTCAGATGCCCCTCTTGGTTGATATCAAAATGCTCGTGTAAGATCATAATCGTTGTCCTTTTTTGTTTGATTAAACGTTCAATTTCTTCGGTACTTCGGTCGCAAGGTCGCCAAGATGCGTGTCGACGTCATAGGCAAGCTCGCGTACGGTGTCGCCCTCGACCTCGTAACGATTGATCGCCGCGTTGCCGCAAAAGCGAACCTTGCCCATCTCGTTCTCGGAGAAGCCGTTTGCATAGGCGTGCATAGCGCGTACCACCGTCGCGTGCGTGGTGACGAGGACCGTTTCACCGTCGTGTGCGTTCGCAATCTCAAGGAGCCGCGGCACCACGCGCCGATAAACCTCGGGCACCGATTCACCTCCCGTCGGACGGGCAGAGGAAAAATCCTCGCGCCAAACGCGGAAATCGTCAGAAAAAATTTCTTCAATGTCAGAAAATGTGCGACCGTCCCATTCCCCCGCATAGATCTCGCGGAGCTTCTCGTCCTTTACAATGGGAAGAGAGAGCCGCTCAGCGGTCGGTGTGGCGGTGTGGTAGGCGCGGAGTAGGTCGGACGAGTGGATCGCAGTGATCTTCTCGTGCGCGACGAGATATTCAGCGAGCAGGGCGGCTTGCTTGTGCCCAAGCTCGGATAAATCAAAATCAGAGTGTCCGGCAAAGATCAGCCCCGCATTGGCAAGGCTCTGCCCGTGACGGACGAGAATTAGTTTGGTCATGGGATGGTGTTTTATGGAACCTTTCTTTCGAGAAAGGTTCCAAACCTCCAAAGAACTTATTGAAAAATTCTTGTTTAGGTTCGACCTTCCTCGGTGCAGATTTTTATTAAAACTTTCTTTGCGTGAAAGTTTTTGAATTCTTAAAACTTTTTTCAAAAAGTTTTAAGTGGGGTGTGGGGCAAGCCCCACGAAGCTCACAAACCAAAGGTCACACCCGTCATACTGTCCTCAAGATGCTCGACAAGGTCGTAGGCGACGGGGGTGAATTTGCCGTCCTCGTAGGTGTAGATCGCAATCGATGCATTCCTTCCTTTGGAAACCGATTCGATCTCGTCGCAAGGAATGTTCTGCACGAACGCCTCAAAGGAACGCATTACTCCCATGTGACAGAAGATCGCAACACACTCGCCGTCACACTCGGCGGCAATGCGCGAAAGCGTTTTCACCGATCTTTCGTACAGCTCGGGGATCGATTCGCCCTCGGGCGCACGGTAGTGCGGATGAGCTGAGGTCCAAACAGACCAGTTTTCGGAAAATCGCTCCGTCCATTCGGAGTGGGGCAGCCCCACAAGCGCGCCCATATCCATTTCGCGCAGACCCACGTCGGTATGGATCGGAAGAGCAAAGCACTCGGCGGTCGGCTCTGCCGTTTGATACGCGCGGCTGAGGTCGGACGAGTAGATCTTGGTGATTTTTTCCTTGGCAAGGAGCCACGTCGCAGCTTTCTTTGCCTGCGCGTGACCGAGTGCGGTCAGAGGATAGTCACCCTGTCCCGTAACGATATGCAGCTCGTTTCCCGTGCTTTGTCCGTGACGGACGAGAATGAGTCGAGTCATGTTTCTTGGAACCTTTCTTTCGAGAAAGGTTCCAAACCTCCAAAGAACTTCAAAAAGAATTTGGAGAGATAGATTACCTTTCTTGGTGGAAGTTTTTTAGTGTCCAGAGAACTTTTTTCAAAAAGTTCTTTGGTGGGGTGTGGGGCAAGCCCCACGAAAGCGCGTTCTCAGAGCTCGGTAAAACGGTAAATCGTCTTCCAAAGCTCTTCCTTGCCTTCACCCTTGAGCGAGGAGAAGGGAATGAGCGGCACGTCGGAAATCAGCGGATGGTTGCGGAGTGCCTCAAGATTTTTCTTGCGCTCGGTCGCGTTTAGCTTATCTACCTTGGTGGCAACCACTGCGTAGGGAAGCCCCGACTCGCGCAAAAAATTCAGCATCATTTCGTCGTCCGCGGTGGGCGGAATACGGCTGTCTACGAGCTGAAGCACGAGCGAAAGTCGGTCGATGTTCTTATTTTGCGTAAAGAAGCCGTCGGTCAGCGCCGACCATTGGCGCTTCTCTTCGGGAGAACGCTTGGCAAAGCCGTAACCGGGCAGGTCGACGAGATAGAGCTTTCCGTCAATATCGTAAAAATTGACCGTGATCGTCTTACCGGGTGCCGAGCTCACGCGAGCCAGATTTTTTCTGCCGAGCAGAGCGTTGATCAGCGAGCTCTTACCCACGTTCGAGCGACCCGAAAAGGCAACCTGCGGACGCGGATCACTTGGAAACTGACGCGGCAGTCCCGCGCTGATCTTCAGTTGAGATTTTTGTAGGTTTAGTGACATAGGAATGGATTTTTGGAACCTTTCTTTCGAGAAAGGTTCCAAGCCTCCAAAGAACTTCAAAAAAGAATTTTTGGAGTCGGTTCGACCTTTCTCGGTGCAGATTTTGGTTTTCTAAGGTACAAAACGATTGGACACTACGTACCAATCGTTTTGGGACGCGATTTTTTTAAAAAGTTTTTGAGCGTCCAGAGAACTTTTTTCAAAAAGTTCTTTGGTGGGGTGTGGGGCGAGCCCCACAGGGCTTCGAGATCACCTCAGCAAGATGCTCCTCAGCCTTCGGCGCTTTTGCCTCGTGTGTATGCTCGGCAGGGCGAAGTGCGCTTGCAAGCACGTCGCTTGCCTTGCGGCAGGGGATAAAGCGGAGAGTGTCGCGTACGATGGGATCGATGTCCTCAAGGTTCGGCAGATTTTCTTCGGGCAGAAGCACCGTGCGTACGCCAGCCGAATATGCCGCCATGGTCTTTTCACGCAGACCGCCGATGGCAAGGACGCTTCCGCGAAGCGAGATTTCTCCCGTCATCGCAATATCGCGTCGTACCTTGCGACCCGTCAGCGCGCTGACGAGCGCGGTCACCATCGTCACACCGGCAGAAGGACCGTCCTTCGGCACAGCGCCCTCGGGGAAGTGAATGTGAATATCGTTCTTTTCGTAAAAGTCGGTGGGAATACCGTACTCGGACGCGATCGATCGCACGTAGCTGACGGCAATCTTTGCCGACTCCTTCATCACGTCGCCGAGCGAGCCGGTCAGCTCGATTTTGCCCGTGCCGGGAAGCACCGCAACCTCTACGCGTAAAACGTCGCCGCCCGCTTCGGTGTAAGCGAGTCCGTTGACGACGCCTACCTCATCCGCGTCGGCAATGCCGTCGGGACGAAGCTTGCGCACGCCGAGAAACTCGGAAAGATTGTCCGAGGTGACCTTCACACGTCGGAGATCCTTGTCCTCGACAAAGCGGCGAGCCGCCTTTCTTGCCACGGCGGCAAGAGCGCGTTCCAGATTTCTCACGCCCGCCTCACGGGTATAGTAATCAATGATGTCCGAAAGCGCGTCGTCGGTCAGTACCAGACGTCTGCGGTCAAGACCGTGACGCTTCCATTGCTTCGGAATGAGATGGTTCTTTGCAATTGAAATTTTTTCGTGCTTGGTGTAGGACGCAAGCTCGATGACCTCCATACGGTCGAGCAGCGGACGCGGTACCGTGTCGAGCGTGTTTGCCGTCGTGATAAACAGACAGTCCGAAAGGTCGAAGGGAAGCTCCACAAAGTGATCGCGGAACGCCTTGTTCTGTTCGGGGTCGAGCACCTCGAGGAGCGCCGACGAGGGATCGCCGTGCGCGTCGCGCGTCAGCTTGTCGATTTCGTCGAGCAGAATGAGAGGATTGCGTACGCCTGCCTGCGTGAGCGCCGTAATAATGCGTCCGGGCATTGCGCCGATGTAGGTTTTTCTGTGACCGCGGATGTCCGCCTCGTCGCGCACACCGCCCAGAGAAACGCGAACGTACTTGCGGTTCATCGAGCGTGCGATCGACGCACCGATCGAGGTCTTACCGACACCGGGAGGGCCGACAAGACAGAGAATCTGATTGCCGAGCGAGGGGTTGAGCTGCTTGACGGCAAGATATTCGAGAATTCGATCCTTGACCTTTTCCATTCCATCGTGATCGGCATTGAGAATTTTCTCTGCCGCGCGGACGTCAATGCGGTCCTTGGTGGTCGCCGTCCACGGAATTTCAAGACAGGTGTCGAGGTACGCGCGGGTGACGGTCGCTTCGGACGAGCCGAAGGGCGTTTTGGAAAGGCGGTCGTTCTCCTTTAAGAGCTTCTCACGCACCTCGTCGGGAAGCTTCAAGGCATTGATCTTTTCATAATATTCGTCTACGTCCGCGGTGTCGCCCAGCTCTTCCTGAATGACGCGCACCTGCTCACGCAGATAAAATTCCTTTTGATTTTGGTTCAGACCCGCACGGACGCGTTTGTGAATATCGAGCTCACATTCGAGCAGCTCTGCTTCCACGCCAAGGAGCGAGATCAGGCGCTCAATGCGGCGGACGGGATCAAAGCATTCGAGAATCTGTTGCTTGTCCTGATACTTGACCAGCACGTTCGATGCAATAAAATCGGCAAGGAGCGCGGGGTTCTTAAGCGACTTTGCCGTGAGTAGCAGATCGTCCGCAAAGGAGGGAAGAAGCTCTACAAGGCGCTCGGTTTCGGTCAGAATGGCACGACAGTACGCCTCGGAGCGAACGTCGTCCTCGTCGGTCATCGTCAGCGTCTTGCAGATGACGTCGGCGGAAATATAGTCGGCAAAGGTCCGATACTCCGACACGGTCGCGCGGGAATATCCCTCGGTGATGATGCGCATCGTGCCCTCGGCGGTCTTTAAGGACTGCTTGATCTTCGATACCGTACCGACACGGTAGAGCTCGGAGGGGGCGATCTTCTCGCAGTCGAGATCGATCACGCTTGCGATGAGTACGAAGGAATCGGTCTCAAACGCCGCTTCAGCGGCACGGATGCAGACCTCGTCGACCAGCTCAAAGCTGAGCGAGACGGCGGGGAAGGCGACCGAGCCCTTGAGTGCCACGACGGGCAGGGTGAGAGATTCCACTTTTTCTATGTATTTTGGCATAAAATTGATCCTTTCTTCGGGGGTGGGCATAAACATCCAATATAATAATGTATTATATCATAAAAGATAAAAAAATGCTACCCCTTTTCGAAATTGTTTTAAATTTGTTCAATATTTAATATAAATATTGGCATTTTTTCACTCGTATCATCCAAAATGATTTGCGCCGATCGCACAAAGGTGAGCGATTTTCGTCCTCTACGGTTTTTGAGAGAGAACCTCGCGGCTACGACAAAACCTACGACATCGAGAGAAACTCCTTGACTTCTTTTGTCAAATCAAGTTTCTTTTTGGCAAAAATTCTCTGTTCTGTATCGTTTTGCACGAAATTTTTGACAAAAAATCGTTGAATATTGACTATTTACTTTTCTAACGAAATCGTGTATAATAACTATGCTGTCGGCGGCACCAACTCCACAGCATCACGCACAACGTCGTATTGTTCTTGCGAAGCCTCAATCTTATGAGGTCAATGCGCATGCTTTCCACAGTTGTGCTTTTTTTAACCGCTTTTGCGGTTTCTACAGGCTCCCCAATCGGGGAGCCTACTTTTCTTTTGATGAAAAGAAAAGTAGGCAAAAGAAAACGACACACACTACATATCATTTTTTGCAGAAAAGATAAAGTAGGCAAAAGAAAACGACACACACTACATATCATTTTTTGCAGAAAAGATAAAGTAGGCAAAAGAAACTCGCAAAAAAATTAAGAAATTTCCGAAAACCACTTGACATCGGGGGAAAAGTGTGGTAAAATACTCGAGTAAATGAAGCAGAACGATCTCCGTTCTCACCCTGCCGCACTGCGAGCTCGGTTGATATTGAAGCCTCCTTTGGGGGATTTTGTGTCGTGCGGAGAAAGTCTGTCTTCGCATGATTTTTTTTGCTTTTTAGCAAAACTTGGAGGTGTATTTAATATTAGCGCAAAAGAATTGTTGATCAATGAAGAGATCAAAGCAAAAGAAGTACGAGTGATCGGCGTCGAGGGAGATGCCATTGGCGTGATGTCGCCCGAGGCGGCGCTCAAGCTTGCGTACGATCAGGGCTACGATCTCGTTCTTATGGCTCCGCAGGCACAGCCGCCCGTCTGCCGCATTATGGACTACGGCAAATACCGTTTTGAACGCGACAAGAAGGAAAAGGAAGCCAAGAAAAAGCAGCAGGTCATCGAGCTCAAGGAGATTCAGCTGTCCTGCCGTATCGACACGCACGATTTTGAAACCAAGGCAAGACACGCCGTCCGTTTTCTGACGAGCGGAAACAAGGTCAGAGTCGTTATGCGCTTTAAGGGCCGTGAGATGAGCCACATCGCAATCGGTCAGGAGATCATGCAGAAGTTCCAGGACACCTGCTCCGAGGTGGGCAGCGTGGACAAAGCACCCGTGCTTGACGGAAGAATTCTGAGCATGGTGATCTCGCCTCTCAAACTCAAATAAGTAACCGTCGTTCGAAAGAACGAGGAGATACACACACGCGGAGGAAGTCCGCAAGCTGATTTTTTGAACAAAGAAAAAAGGAGATTATAAAAATGGGAAAAATCAAGACGCACAAGGCATCTGCCAAGAGATTTTCTGTTACCGCATCCGGTAAGGTAAAGATGGGTCACTGCCACCACAGACACAACACGGGCCTGAAGACCGCAAAGAGAAAGAGACATCTGCGCTCGAGCGCAATTCTCAGCGAGTCGATGACCGCAAACATCAGAACGTTGATCCAGAAGTAATCTAAGAATTTAGGAGGTAAGAGAAAATGGCAAGAGTTAAGGGCGCGATGATGACGCGCAAGAGAAGAAATAAAGTATTGAAGGC
>JAGBSP010000016.1 GCA_017631855.1 Clostridia bacterium
GACCCACGGGACCCATTTATGGGTAGTAAGTAACAATTGCATGGCTGGCAGGCCAATCTAACGCGCACTTGTGCGTAGCCAGTAGTATTAGGGCTATGCCCGAAACTGAAATACCCCCCGTTATACGGGGGGATGTTTATTCGTTTTTCGGCTTGGCAAAGGTTTTGATCAAGGTTCGATGGATGACTTCGATGATCAAAGGAATCAGAATGAATTGAAGTACAAGCCCCGGAATTGCATCCAAAAATCCTCCCACAAGGAACGCCTCGATGCCAAAGGGCTTTTCGGCGACACCGAGCAGGATTGCTTTGGTAATTCCCCATACGATGCGCCCTGCCAGCATAGAGCAAGCAAGACAGAAAAACAGATGTCCTCGGGACGGGTGCTTCCGCTTGGCATAGAGAAATCCGATCACTGCGCCGTAGGTGGCAAGCTCCAATGCCATCCAGATCGCGTTGGGATATATGGGGGGCATACCAAAGATCACGGAGCGTAAAAAAGGAAGGATCAGTCCGATACAAAGTCCGTAGTTTCCTCCGCAGATCACGCCGCAAAGCATCACGGGAAGATGCATTGGCAAAAGGGAATCGCCGATTTCCTTGATCTGTCCTGTCAATAGGGGCAGTACCATTCCAATCGACAGAAACAGCGCCGACAATACCAGCTTTTGTGTGCGATGACCCTTGATCATTTGCTCTTCTCCTTGTTGTCCCCTTTGTTTTGGCTTTCGTTTATTATATCATATAAAAAACAGAAAGTAAAGAGAATTTTCACAACAGCATCAGCGGAACGTGTTCCATCCAAACGAGGGTTTGGTAGACCATTCCCTCCATACGGATGCGGCGTGCGGTGTTTTTCTCTCGTGTGATCTGCACGCTCCAATCTTCTCCAAGGAGCTGTCGGAGTGGGGCGGTGTCGACACTTCCCAAGAGCGCGCGGAGAATTCTCTCCAGCTTTCGGAGCTCGCGTTCCTTCGCAAAAAATCTTTGTGGAGCGACGGGTGTCAGCGAAACGCCGTACAGACTTCCGAGGCGGTCGGCGCGCTCGTGCGCATAGCGGATGTTCATACAAAGCGCCCCGTCTTCAAAGACGAGATCTCTCACTGTCCCGCGGGCGCGGCGCTCGGAGAGCTCTCGCAGTAGCGCGGGCATCAGGTAGTCGAACTGCGGATAATCAAAGGCGTAAAGGATCTCAGTTAGCATCCGAGAGAGGGTATCCTCGTCGGGAAAGAAAAGCTCGGGGCAGGAAAAGTCGGGGGGCCTTTGATCGGGGATAGGTGACGGCGGTTCGTTTTGGAAGATGCGAAGCCCAAGACGTGAGAGGAGGGCGGAATGTCCCGCGGGTAGGGACTCGACGTCGCGGTAGAGATCTTCTCCGAAACAGACGCCGTAGGGGGAGAGAAGATGCGTGCGCAGCTGTCCTGCGTCAATGCGGGTGGGAGAGAGAAGGGTGCGAAGCAGCGCTCGGATCTCGGAGGCAAAGCAAAAGAGCCCCTCCTCTTCGCGATAAAAGAGAGGTCGACCTCCCTCGGGACTGCGGGCAAGGAGGAGCTCAGCGCGCCCCTCGTCGGCAATCGCAAGCGCATATTCTCCGCGAAGTGCGTCGGCAATCTGTCCGCCGAGGGAGGAATAGGCGCGAAGGATCTCCTCGGGGGAGCTTGGGTCGTAAAAGGGCGCAAAAAGCTCCTCGTCCGAGAGGGCGAGGGTGGGCGTTCCGTCGAGTAGTAGCGTATATCTGCCGCCCTCGTAGGGGAGCGAACACGGCATTCTCACGCGACAGGGCGCCGCATGATTTTGTACGAGCGCCGTGCCGCCGTGCAGATCGGCGTCGCGGTGCGCTCCGCCTCGTAAGAGCATCGCGCGGCTCATCTCAAACAGCGGTCGGCTGTCGATGCTTTCTCTATTCCAATTTACCATTCCGGCAATCGCACTCATCATATTCTCCTTGATCATGGATCGGTATATCAAATATATATGAGAGAAATGTAGCGGATATTTGTTTTTAAGCAATCACGTTTGGCGTTTTTTTTGCATATCATAGGAACGAGAATATCGGGGGAGGTGGCGCGTATGTGTCAGGTGAATTTGAGGAAGCTCGTCGGGATCTCGGCAATCTGCTTTGGAGCGGGAATTCTGCTTTCGTTTTTGCTTCCGGGTTTTTTTCTTGCGTTTCTAGAAGCCGTCGTTGTGATCGTGGCGGGGATTTTGTTGCTTGGAAAACGCCACTGACGCTCGGCACACTCCGAAGGAAAGGAGCAATGTATGAAGATCGTTTTGGTACGCTCTCCCGCGCTTCTTGCGCCCTTTTTGAGAAAATTTTTCGGAATTCGGAAGAAAGAGAAAAAATAAAAGAAAAAGCACCCAAGGGGTGCTTTTTTTCGTTCTCTCATTTACAAATCCGCGAAACTGTGATAAAATATAAGGTAAGAACCGACGAAAGGAGAAGATCTCAGATGGGATTTCTTCCAATTTCTAAAAAAGAGATGGAGCTCTTAGGATGGGAGCGTCCCGATTTTGTGTACGTGACGGGCGACGCCTACGTCGATCATCCGAGCTTTGGCGTATCGATCATTTCACGTGTGCTCGAGGACGCGGGCTTCCGTGTGGCAATTCTCTCTCAACCCGATTATAAAAGTGCCGACGCCTTCCGTGAATTTGGCAGACCTCGCCTTGGCTTTCTTGTGACTGCAGGAAACATCGACTCGATGGTGGCTCACTATACTGCCGCAAAGAAAAAGCGCACCTACGATTATTATTCGGCAGGGGGCAAAGCAGGCAAGCGCCCCGACCGCGCGACCATTGTTTACTGCAACCGCATTCGCGAGGCATACGGTGATATTCCGCTGATCATTGGCGGACTTGAGGCATCCTTGCGCCGTTTCGCGCACTACGACTATTGGTCGGACAGCGTTCGCCGTTCGATTCTTGTCGATTCGCGTGCCGATCTTCTGACCTACGGTATGGGAGAAAACATTCTGCTTCGCATTGCCTCTCTGCTCGATCGCGGCGTTCCGATCAAAAAGATCCGCGACGTCCGCGGCACCGTCTATCTCTGTCGTCCCGACGAGAAGATTCACTACGAGGTTGCCGCCGAGTTCAACTACAACGATCTGAAAACCGACAAGCGAAAATATGCCGAAGCCTTCGGCGTGCAGTATAAAAATCAAGACGCCATCAATGGTCGCGCGATCGTTGAGCGGTACGACGACAAGCTGCTTGTTGCGAATCCTCCGATGCCTCCGCTTGAGCGCGAGGAGCTCGACCGCGTTTACGCTTTGCCGTATATGCGTACTTACCACCCCTCGTATGAGAAAGAGGGCGGTGTACCTGCGATTGAAGAGGTGCGCTTCTCCATTACACACAACCGCGGTTGCTTCGGCGCGTGCAATTTCTGCGCTCTCGCCTTCCATCAGGGAAGAACGGTGCGCTCTCGGAGCGAGCAGAGTGTGCTTGCCGAGGCAAAAAAGATTACCGAGATGCCCGATTTTAAGGGATATATTCACGACGTGGGCGGTCCGACGGCGAATTTCCGCGCGCCCGCGTGCGAGCAGCAGTTAAAGAACGGTGTTTGCGCTTCTCGGAAGTGTCTTGCGCCCACGCCCTGCAAAAATCTGAAGGTCGATCACTCCGAATATCTGCATCTGATCTCCGAGATCGAGAAGCTTCCTCGGGTCAAGAAAGTCTTTATCCGTTCGGGCATTCGATTTGACTATCTTCTGCTCGACCGCGACGAGCGATTTTTCCGAAAGCTTGTCGAGGACAACGTTTCGGGTCAGCTGAAGGTTGCCCCCGAGCATTGCTCGTCGGCGGTGCTCCGCTGTATGGGCAAGCCTGATTTTTCTGTCTACGAGAAATTCCGCAAGCGCTATTTCGAGCTGACGAAGGAGGCGGGCAAGGAGCAGTATCTCGTGCCGTATCTGATGTCGAGTCACCCCGGTTCTACCTTAAAGGACGCACTCGAGCTTGCGCTTTGCCTCAAGAGAGATCACTACGCCCCCGAGCAGGTGCAGGACTACTATCCGACCCCCGGAACGGCGTCGACCGTGATGTTCTATACGGGACTCAATCCGCTTGATATGAAGCCCGTCTACGTCGCGACCGAGTATCACGAAAAGCAGCTTCAGCGAGCGCTCTTGCAATATAACCGTCCACAGAACGCGCCGCTCGTGCGTGAGGCGCTGATCAAGCTTCACCGCGAAGATCTGATCGGCTACGGACCCGAGTGCCTTGTGCGCCCCGAAGCGCCGAAGGGCGGTTATGCACCGAAAAAGCCTGCGGGAAAGCAATCGTCTGCACCAAAGAAGCCCACGCAACGTAGCTCCAAGCAAGGCTCAACCAAGCGCCCTGCGCCGAAGAAGCCGAGCAAGGGAAAGAAACGATAAAAAATGCGCAGCCGCAAATCGCGGCTGCGTGTTTTTATGCAAAAAATCATCACTCAAATTTTTCGTCGAACCTTGACAGATCTCCCCGAATGTGGTAAAATATAGGTGCAAAAACCAAAAAACACCACAAAATATGGGCTCGGAGAATTTATCGATGAAAAAATTTGACATATCCAATCTGATCATTTCGCATATTTCCAATATTTACAAGCACACCGTCGAGGAGGACGCCGAGACGACCTCGGTTGCCGAGCATTCTCTCTTGATCATCAAGCAAAAGGGACGCTCCGTTTATACTGTCGGCAAGACGGAATATATTGCCGATCCCGATCACATTGTTTATCTCCCCGTTGGCACGGAATATTCGCTCTACGTTGACCGTGCGGGCGCTTGCTGTGTGATGGAATTCGACACGGCAGACGGTGCAGGCGAGGTGTGCTCCTTCTTTATCGGAGAGGACGAGGAGATTGCCGCAAGCCTGAAAACCATTCTCTATTATTGGAATTTGCGCGGACCTGCGTACCATTCCAAGTGTCTTTCGGAAATCTATAATCTGCTCACGCAGATTTCGAATATTCAGTCGTATGCCTATTCCTTGGCAGGCAAGTATCAGCTGATTCACCGTTCGGTGAGCTTTATTGAGAAAAATTACAAGAACCCGAACCTCTATACTCCGATGCTTGCGAAAATGTCGGGCATTGGCGAGACCTATTACCGCAATATTTTCCTTGCGGTCTTTGGTGTTCCGCCGACGCGCTATATTCAGAATTACCGCATTGAAAAGGCAAAGGAGCGCTTGGTGAGCAGCTCGGACTCGGTGGATGCGATCGCAACCGCCGTCGGCTTTGCCAATGCGTCCTATTTCTGCAAGGTGTTTAAGGCGCAAACGGGTATGACGCCCTCTGAGTTTGCCGAAAAGGGAAAGAGGATCGGTTAAGTTACTTTTCTTTTGGAAAAGAAAAGTAACCAAAAGAAAACAGCATATAAAAAAGGGACTATGAATAGTCCCTTTTATTTTTTACTTCGAGATGACTTCCATCTTCTCGATGACAACGGGATCCTTGGGGACGTCCTGCATATACCAGCCGAGCGAGCCTGTCTTGACGCTTGCAATGGCGTCGAGCACGTCAAAGCCGTCGGTCAGCTTACCGAAGCCTGCATACTGCGCGTCAAGGTGCGGTGCATCCTGGTGCATGACGAAGAACTGAGAGGATGCCGAATCGGGATCCGAGGTGCGCGCCATCGAAAGTACACCGCGAGTGTGCTTGAGGTCGTTCTGCATAAAGCCGTTCGCCTTGAATTCTCCGCGGATCGAGTCGCAGTCCTTGTCTTCCATCGATTCGGTATAGCCGCCGCCCTGAATCATAAAGCCCTTGATGATGCGGTGGAAGATGAGTCCTTCAAAGAAGCCTTCCTCGATGAGTTTTACGAAGTTTGCAACCGTCTTGGGTGCTTTTTCGGGATAGAGCTCGGCGGTCATCGTGCCGAAATCTCTGACGGTGATCTTAATGATGGGATTGGTCATAACGTGTTCCTTTCGTTTGTATATATTTTTTAATTTAATCCTTACGTTCCTCCAGCTTTTCCGCATACGCGATTGAGAAAAGCTCGCGCGCTCTCTCCTCTCTGCCTGCCAGATGCAGGTAGCCGAAGAGGGCTTCCATTCCCGTTGCCGCGCGGTACTCCGCCACGGTTGCGGACTTGGGGGTATTGGTGTGACCGATATTGCGTCCTCGGTGAAAGACGGCGTTCTCCTCCTCGGAAAGATGCGGCAGGAGCTTCTTCATCGCCTCGGCTTGCATCGGCGCGCGGACGAAATCCAGCGCTTTTTTATTGAGCTTTGCCGACGAGGAAAATCCGCACTTGACCAGATGCTCGCGAACGAGCAGCTCGATCACGACGTCACCAAGATAGGCAAGCGCCGCGGTCGAATATACGTTGAGTGAATCGTTCATTGCCGTACTCCTTTAAAACCGAACTCTCCGAACTTCGGTGACTTTTTTGGTACTCGTATCCAGCGTGAAGAGTGCACCTTCGGCGACGATTTCGCCCGTGGCGACCTTCAGGCGGCCGCCCATTTTGGTGCGGCAACGCTCGGTGACTGCGGCAACGTCTGCGCCAACGATGCTATCTTTAGCACCTACCATTCCGAGGTCGGTGATATATCCGCTGCCGTGCGGCAAAATCTGCTCGTCGGCAGTGGGCACGTGGGTGTGCGTGCCGAACATCACGTGAATGCGTCCGTCAAAATAGCGTCCGAGCGCGATCTTTTCGGAGGTTGCTTCGGCGTGAATGTCCATCAGAGCAAAGTCGTATCGTCCGTCCTCTCTCTCGAGAATTCGGTCGACCGTCGAGAAGGGGCAGGCAAGTGAGTCCATCAGCGCTGTGCCCATAATATTGATACAGAGAATGCGCCAGCCTCCGACGTGCAGGTAGGTATATCCGCCGCCGGGTGCTAAGGGTGGGTAGTTCGCAGGACGAATGATCACCTCGGAATTTCCGAGCATTTCGCAGAGGTCGCGTCTGCCGAAGGCGTGGTTTCCGAGTGTGATGAGGTCGGCGCCCGCAGACAGAATTTCCTGTGCGTGTGCGGGAGAGCATCCGTAGATATCGGTTGCGTTTTCTCCGTTCACGACCACGAGGTCGGCGGAGAGCTCGCTTCTCTTTTTCCAGAGCTTTTCGGTGAGATATTCTACGCTCTTCGCGCCAACGACGTCACCGATGGTCAAAATTTTCATAGGCTGTTCTTTCTATTTTGAGGTTTTTTAAGTTGATGATTCTACAAAGGTGTTCTTTACGATCAGATACTCCATCGTTTTGTCGTAGAGCATTGCGTCGTAGATGAGGTCGGTCATATGTTCTTCGACGTAGTCCTCGGTATAGCCGTAGTCCTCGGAGAACTTTTTGACGTAGCGCGCCATTTGCTCCGACTTCTCGTCCTCGGACAGCGTAATGCCCGCGTCCTTGACGATATAGCGGTAGACAAGGTCGCCCTTGACCATCTCGCGCGCTTCGTCGAGGATGTTCTCCTCGCTGACTCCGAAGAATTCGAGCGCCTCGCCGTAGCTCCAATCGTTCTTTTCCGCATAGTAGCGGTAGGTGTCTCTCTGTTGCTCGGCGTAATATTCGACGGCGTCCTCGGGGTAGGAGAGGATCTCGACCTCCGAGAGAAGCTTTACCCAGATTGCTTCACTCTTGAGCGTGTCTGCGTCGGTCAGCTCTACGGTCAGACTCTCGTAAGCAAAGGGCGCGATATATTCATCGAGCTTTGCTTCGTCATAGGTTACGCCCTCCTGCGGTTGCTCCTCCTTTTGACAAGCGGGGAGAAAAAGAGCGAGCGCGGTGACGAGTATCAGGAGAAGCAGGGTGCGAAATAGAATTTTTCTCATACGTTCCTCCGATAAAAGAAATGCGGCCTTGTCAGACAACAAAGCCGCTCTCTTTGAAATTATTTGCTCTCAACCTTGAGCACTTCCTTGCCGTCGTAATATCCGCAAGCCTTGCATACACGGTGGTTTCTTACGAATTCGCCGCACTTGGGGCACTTGCTGAAGCCGGGCAGGGTAAGCTTCCAGTTATTGGAACGTCTTTTGTCTCTGCGAGCCTTCGATACTTTCTTCTTCGGTACTGCCATGATCTACACCTCCTTGATCGTGTGTAACACTTCATTTATATAAATTAATTGTTTTCTGTTTCGCTGTCGCTGGCGAAAAAGTTTTTCAAAACGGCAAGGCGCGGGTCAATCTCGTGAATCGAGCAACCGCAGTCGCCGTCTTTTTTGGGTTTTCCGCATTTGGGGCAAAGTCCGGGACAGTCCTCGGAGCAGAGAAATCTCAGGGGAAATCCCAAGAGAAGCTCTTCTCTGAGCGCTTCGTCCACGTCCAGCTTTCCGTCGTCGAGCACAACGTATTCGTCCTCGAGCTCTTCGAGCCGCTCGTCGGTCAGCGTGCCTTCGGTTACCACTGTGCGCTCAAAGTCAAGAGAGAAAACTCCGTCCACCGGAGCAAGACATCTTGCGCATTCGCTGTGATAAGAAAGCTCTGCCTTTAGCACCAAACGCATATATCCCGCGTTGTCGGTGATGGCACCGAGCACTCGTGCGTCGGAATCAAATGTGACTCCGTCGAGCTCTGCGGGAGAGAGCGTATAATCAATTTCCAATCGTTTAACTTCTCCTCGGAGAAGCGGTGCGACGTCAACGATCATAAAGTGCCTCCGTCCGTGCTTTTTTGGAAAAACCGCATCGGTCAATTTTGTTGACATAAAATGCGACAATACATATTATAATTGATTCCAAGAGAATTGTCAAGACTTTTTTGAAAGAAATTTCAAAGAAACGCAAAATATTCTTGCTAAAAACAACGTTTTATGATAAAATAAGGCAAAGAAATCAAATGATCGGGAGAAAATGAGATGGATTTTTCGGTGATGGATTGGCAAGTGGATGAACTTCGGCGCCTGCCGAGGCGTCCGCAAGAGTCGAACAAGGGGACCTTTGGGCGTGTGCTTTGCGTGTGCGGTTCGGTTGGAATGTGCGGTGCGGCGTATTTTGCCGCAAAAGCTGCATATCGCGTTGGGGCGGGTCTTGTGCGCATTTTGACGGTCGAGGAAAACCGTCCGATTCTGCAAACCCTTTTGCCCGAGGCGATCGTTACGGTCTATGATGCCGACGAGCCTGACCTTGCTTTGGTCGAGGAAGCGGCGGCGTGGGCAGACGTGCTTGTGATCGGCTGTGGGCTCGGTCTTTCCCGCACGTCGCGCACTCTGCTTGCGCATCTTCTGCGCTACAGCGAGAAGCCGAAGGTGCTGGACGCTGATGCGCTGAATCTTCTTTCGCGCAATCCGTCGCTGATGAAATATATCCGCGGTGCGATCTTGACACCGCATCCGATGGAGATGTCGCGCCTTTGCGGTCGCTCGGTGGAGGAAATTTTGGAAGACTCCGAGGCGATCGCACACGAGTTTGCCGAACGCTATGGTGCGGTTTGCGTGCTCAAGCGTCACCGTACACTGACCGCCGACGGCGCGGGAAAGGTTTACCGCAACACGACGGGCAACAGCGGAATGGCAACGGGTGGCTCGGGGGACGTACTCGCGGGCGTGATCGGCGGATTTCTTGCCCAGATGCGAAATGGTGAGCTTCCGACTGCCGAAATCGCCGCGCTCGGCGTTCTGCTTCACGGTCTTAGTGGCGACCTTGCCGCGCGCGAGCTCGGTGAGCACTCGGTGATGGCGGGGGATTTGTTAGATAAGATTGGGGAGGGGTTGCGTTACTTTTCTTTCGGGAAAGAAAAGTAACCAAAAGAAAGCAACGCAAGGGACTTGTTATAGTCCCTTTTTCTCTGTGCAGACTTCGGCTTTCTAAGGAACAAAGCCGTGGACACTACGTACCACGGCTTTGAGATGCGATTTTATTAAAATTCTTTTTGTGTAAAAGTTTTTGAGATTCTTAAGAACTTTTTTCAAAAAGTTCTTAAGTGGGGTGCGGGGCAAGCCCCGCAAGCTTCTTCAGATCATTTTCTCCGAAGCGGCTGCCTTGAGGCGGTCTGCCACTCTTCTAAGGTCGCGCGGGGTTGCACCGTCCGAGAGAAGTCCGTAATTCTCGATGATCATCACGAAGATTGTCGATCCCTCGGCAAGTCCCGAAGCCTCTGCGAGCATTCTTCTTGCCGTTTCCATCGACTGTACCGCGCCCTCGGTCTCGGCGATCAGTCTGCGGAGTGCCGCTGCCGCGCCGATCGAGATGTAACAGGGCAGAATTCCTTGCTTTTCGCAAAGATTTGCCGCGCCGATGAGTCTGTCCTTCGGGGAGAGCTTTCTCGTGGGATCTCCGCCGACTCGGAGGCAGGTATCCTTCAGCGCGCTGTTGGTGAAGCGGTAGAGCAGGTCGTCGATATGGCGAAGCAGGCTCTCAAGCTCGACGCCGTATGCCTTTGAGAGCGCTCTTGCGCTTTCGGTCATCGCGCCGCGAACGATTGCCGCGATGGCTTCGTCGTCGATTGCCTCGTAAATATAGGCAAGTCCGAGCACGTCGCCGAGGTATGCGCAGGTTGCGTGTCCCATATTATGGAGATAGAGCTTTCTCTTGACGAAAAAGTCGAAGGGAGAGAAGGGAACCATTCCCTCGATTTCGGGGATTTCACCGCGGAACGCGTCCTGATCTACAGGCAAAAATCCGTAAGATTCAACGCACACGCGCAAAGGCTCGCCGTCGCGCATTTCTTCGGTCTGTACGGGAACCATACGTCCAATCGAGGTTTCGACCAGACCGAAATTCTCGTCAAACCAAGCTCTTTCCTCTGCCGAGAGGTGGGGCGTGATGAGATCCTTCAGTACCTCGTTTGCGTCCATCAGGTTCTCGCAGATGAGCAGGTTGAGCGGCTTGCCGCCCTTGGCAATGCGTGCACGGATGCCCGCAACGATATTAGGGACGATGTAGGGCAGAATCTTTGCGCCCACCGAGGTCGCCATAATATCCGCCTCAGCGATTGCTTCTGCCACCGCAATCTCGTCGCGTCCGTTGACGGCGCAGACGTTCGTTACCATTCTGTCCTCAAAGCCCTCGCTCGAAAGAATTCGCAAGGGGTATTCACCTTTTTCGTTCAGTCCGTTGACCACAGCCTCGGCAACGTCCACGAAGGTCACGCGATAGCCCGACGCCGACAAGAGCGCGCCGATAAATCCGCGACCGATATTTCCTCCACCGTACATGACAGCACATTTCATACTGAGTTCCTCCTAAAAATTAAAATTGTTCCTTGATCTGAGCAAGGCATGCGGCGCAAACGCGCTTTCCCTGAAAATATACAATGTTGTCCTCACTGCCGCAGAAGGTGCAGGCAGGCTGATATTTTTGAAGAACGATCCGATCCTCTTCCAAAAAGATCTCCAGAGGATCTCCTTCTTCAATTTCCAAGCGCGTGCGGAGTTCCTTGGGCAGAACGATTCTGCCAAGCTCGTCTACACGGCGAAACATTCCCGTGGATTTCATGATTTCTCCTTTCGGTATTTCCTAGGTATCCTTTGCGGAAAATTGCGACAAAGGTTGACATTATTATAAAGGATTTTCGAAGAAAAGTCAATTGTTTTTTGTCGAATATCCAAAAAATGTAAAAAAATGTGAAAAAGGGAAGCTCGATTGGAAAAAATCGGTTTAAATTCCCCTCGTGGGGGAGATACTATCCATATTGTTTCATATGAGGTAAAAACGGGAAAGGAGAAGGAAATGATCCGAGGGCTTCAAAAGCAAATGATTCAGCTTGCCACCCCGAACAGCAAATATTTCGAGGTCGTGCTTTTTGTGCTTCGTCCCACCGCTTGCCGCAAGACGGAAAATGAGGCGGAGATGGTGCGCGCGGCGCAGAAAATTCTTTTGGAGAGTACACCAAGAAACAAGCGAGTGCCTGCCGTTTCGCGGTGGCAGCGGTGGCGGTTCTTTTTTTGCGGAGTTCTTTGTGGCGCTCTTCTCTGCGGAGCGACGGTCGCGCTCTTTGCGGCATTGCTTTGAGAGGCGAGGTCTGGCAAAAAGATCGACCTTTATGCGTTTCGCAGATTTCCCTCGCGGGCAAATCCTCTTGACAAGCGTGGAAAAATATGGTATAATACCCTTGATGGAAAACAGAAGATCTTCCTCCGAAAGGAATATACGGGGAGCGGTGTCGTATATTCGGCGGAGGTGCGTTTCGTATTCTTTTTTATACGGGATCTTCTTTTGGTACATAACAATAAAATATTGAAGAATAGGAGATTTTATGCCGAAAAAAGAACTTGGCAAGCTTCGCGTGATTCCTCTGGGCGGTCTGAATGAGATCGGAAAGAATTTGACCGTGCTGGAATACGGGGACGATATTCTGATGATCGACTGCGGACTCGGTTTTCCCGATGAGGATATGTTGGGCATCGACCTCGTCATTCCCGACCTGAGTTATCTCGAAGCAAATGCACACAAAATCCGAGGAATCGTCCTCACGCACGGACACGAGGACCACATCGGAGCCATTCCTTACTGCCTGCGACAGATCAATCCCCCCATCTTTGGAACCAATCTGACGCTTGGCATCATCAAAAACAAGCTCTCCGAGCATATTCTGCCGCACGAGCCGTCGCTTCACTGCGTTCACGCGGGTGAGACCGTGCGTCTTGGCGCATTCTCGGTAGAATTTATTCACGTCAATCACTCGATCGCAGACGCCTGCGCGCTGTCGATCACCACGCCCGTCGGTGTGGTTGTTCATTCGGGCGACTTTAAGCTTGACGTTACCCCCATCGACGGAGAGATGATGAACCTCACCCGTCTTGGCGAGATCGGCAAAAAAGGAGTATTGCTTTTGATGTGCGAGTCGACCAACGCCGAGCGCCCCGGACACACGCCGTCCGAGAAGAAGGTGGGAAAATCGCTCGAATATATCTTTACCGCCAATCCCGAAAAGCGAATCGTGATCGCAACCTTCTCTTCCAACGTGCACCGCGTACAGCAGATCATCAACGTCAGCGCGCGCCACGGCAGAAAGGTCGCCATTACGGGACGAAGTATGCTCAACATCGTCGGCGCCGCCGTCGAGCTTGGGTATATGACGGTTCCCGAGGGCGTTCTCATTGACGTCAGCGAGATCAAGCGCTACAAGTCCGAACAGATTACCCTGATTACCACGGGAAGCCAGGGCGAGCCGATGTCGGCGCTCTACCGTATGGCGTTCGGAGATCACGCGCAGATTACCTTAGGCTCGCAGGACCTCGTTGTGCTCTCTTCGAGCGCGATCCCGGGCAACGAAAAGCTGGTCGGAAAGATCATCAACGAGCTCTCGAAAAACGGAGTCAGCGTTCTGCACGACGCCGTGGTGGAGGTGCACGTATCGGGTCACGCCTGCCAGGAGGAGCTCAAGCTTCTGCAAGCCCTCATCAAGCCGAAATATCTGATGCCCGTTCACGGCGAATACCGTCATCTTGCCGCCAACCGCGAGCTTGCGCTCGACCTTGGAATGGACGACCGCGACATCTTTATTTCGGACATCGGTAAGGTACTGGAGATTGACCGCAAGGGCGCGAAATTCGCGGGTACGGTTCCCGCGGGCAACGTACTTGTGGATGGACTCGGTGTCGGTGACGTCGGAAACATTGTGCTTCGCGACCGTCGCCATCTGGCGCAGGACGGACTGATTGTCGTCGTTGCGTCGATCGATGCCGACGCGCGTCTTCTGCTCTCCGCTCCCGATATTGTTTCGCGCGGATTCGTTTACGTCCGCGAGGCAGAGGAGCTGATGGAGGAGATTCGTACGCTGGCAGAGCAGACCATCATTGACTGTCTGGAGCGTCAGAAGACGATCGACCGTATGGCACTCAAGACCTGCATCAAGGATACACTCTCCAAATATCTCTACGCAAAAACCAAGCGCAAGCCGATGGTTTTGCCTGTAATTATGAATCTTTGAGGCGAAAAGTTGGCTTTTTTAGAAAAATTCATTATCTATTCATAAAATATTCAATCTTTTATCACGCGATGGATTTATAATAAAGTTTGTTATAAAATTCGTGATATAACATTAATTACAAAGAAAAGGTGGATCTTTCCATGGGAAAATCAAACAGAATCAGAGCAGGCAGAGCTGAACGCGACGTTATGTCTCTGAGTGCAAAAAAACAAAAAAAGGGAATGCCGAGCTGGCTGATGACCGTCATCGCCGTGGTGATTACCCTTGCCATTCTTCTTTCGGTTGTAGGACTGCTTCTCTCTTCGAACGGTGTTTTCAACCGCTGGGCAAAGGTTCTCTCGACCGAGCATTTCAAGGTCAATGCGAATATGCTCTCGTATTATTACTATACCGAGTATCAGAACTTCCTGAGTGAAAACAGCAATTCGCTCACCTATTACAGTTTGGATACCTCGAAATCGCTCAAGGATCAGCGCTTTGGCGGTCCTGAGGAGACCAACCCCGACGAGCCGACCTTCTATTACGATTCGATGCTCGGCAACTTTGAGGGCACTTGGTTCGACTACTTTATGGATAAGACCGTAACCTCGGTTTCGAGCCTGCTTGTATATTGCGAGGGTGCATATGCGATGGGCATTGAGCTCGAGGAAGCTGATTACGAGCAGCTCGACGCAAATCTGACCTCGCTTGCTTCCACGGCAGCGACCTACGGTTACACCAACGTCGATTCCTACATTTCTGCCGTATACGGCGCGGGCGTCAAGGAAAAGGACGTACGCAAGTCCATGGAATATTCCGCACTTGCAAACAAGGCAATGACCGAGCTTTCGAATTCCTTGTTGGACGAGATTACCGATGAGGACATCGAAGAGAAGTACGAAACCGACGCGCAGAAATTCCTGCTGGTCGACTATTCCTACTACACCTTCAGCGTTACCTATGCTGATGCGAAGAAGCAGGCAGAGCTGTCTGACGTTACCGACAGCAATTTGACGGCAGAGCAGAAGACGAAGATTGCCGACAAATATGCCGAGCTGATCGCTGAAGCAAAGAAAAACGTAGCAAGCATTGAGGCAATGTCGAAGGTTGAGGACGTCAACGACTTTATTATCGGCTACGTCGCTACCGAAGAGGTTGACAAGGCATGGAACTCGCAGACTATCGATGCCGGTGACAACGTAACCGTTGTCAAGGCGGCAATCGTCGGCGAGATCAAGAGTGAGATTCTGGCAGGCAAGACCGAAGGCGCTTCTATCAAGGAAAACCTTGTGATCAAAAACCTCAATCTGAGCGACGGCGTACTTGGTCAGCTCGAAACCGTCAAGAGCACCGCGTTCTCCGAGGTGCTTTCGGACAAGGACGTTTACCTGCGTGAGAAGGTGAACTTCGTCAGCGAAACCGACGAGGTTTCGGCTTGGGCATTTGCGGACGGCGCAAAGGTCGGCGACACCAAGGTGATCACCGCTGGCGACGAGAAGGCAGAGGTCAAGAGTGGTTCTACCTATTCGACCTCGGTATACTTCCTCGCAAAGACGCCCTATCGCGATGCGGAAAAAACCAAGAATATTGCGTACATGCTCTTTACCGACGAAAATGCCGCAAAGGCTGCTGTTCAGGCAATGATGGATCGCGATATCTCCGAGCTTTCTGACTTTGAGGCACTTGCCGATGAGTTCAGCGCAAGCGCGCACACGCACCTGGAGGACTACGTTAAGGGTAGCTTGCAGAGTAACACCTTTGATACATGGCTCTATGCGGACGAGGTAACGGTTGGCACCTATACCGCCGCGCCCTTGAAGCTGGAGGACGGTACGACCTACTGCGTCGCGCTCTACTACGGCGACGGACACGAGTCTTGGTACGTGACGGTCAAGAATCAGCTCCTGACCGAGCACTTTGACGAAACGATGGCAGAGTGGACCGAAATCTACAAGGTAGAGATCAAGGAAAAGGCACTCGACCGCGTTGACGCATAAAATAAAAACATAGGGTGTCCGAGGGGCACCCTTTTTAAAGCCGTATTACCGTATTTAAGGTAAGGGAAGGAAAAACTATGGTACTCGAACCCAAACAAACCACCGTCGCTTATCGCTGTCCTCATTGCGGCGCGGGCGTGATGAGCGCTGTTGGACTTTTTAGCCTGACGGGGCATATGATGAAGCTGAAATGCTCCTGCGGCGGAAGTGAGATGACCGTGGTGTACGGCAAGGACGGCAAGGTCCGCTTTACCGTGCCCTGTATGCTCTGTCCCACTCCGCACAATTTTTCGGTCAGCTCCTCTCTCTTTTTTACGAAGGATCTTTTCGTGCTCCCCTGTCCCTATTCGGATATTAATATCTGTATGATGGGCGAGAGCAATCACGTCAAGGCAGAGCTCTCGCGCACGGAGCTTGAGCTTCTGGATTTTCTGGAGAAGAGCGGTCTTAGCAGCTTTGACGAGCTGCAGGGCGAGCAGATCCTCACCGATCCGCAGATTGCCGAGATTGTGACCTACGTGATCAAGGAGCTCGACGCCGAGGGCAGAATTCATTGCCGTTGCGCCGAGGACATCGAGGGAGATTACGAGGTCGAGATCGGTCGCGAAGGCGTGAGTGTGACGTGTAAGAAGTGCGGCGCGCACAAAACCATCGCCGCTGATTCTCTCATCAGCGCCCATGAATTCCTGAATGCTGATTCGTTAGAGTTAGAATAGAGGACGCGAGGGGACGCGTGTTACTTTTCTTTTAAAAAAGAAAAGTAACCAAAAGAAAACTACAAACAAAAGGGACTAGAGATAGTCCCTTTCTTTTATACAGATTTTGGCTTTCTGAGGAACAAAGCCGTTGGACACTACGTACCAACGGCTTTGGGATGCGAGTTTATTATTTGATCTTCACCACAAGCACCGAGAGGTCGTCGGACGCGCCTTCTTCCTTGGCGTATTTGATGACGAGATCTGCAATGCGATCGGGCGAGACGTCCTCGCTCTGCGAGCGAAGAAGATCAAAGAGCCAAGGGCATTCCTCTCTGCCTTGTGTGATTCCGTCGCTGACCATCACGACGGTGTCCCCCGCCGCAACGTCAAAGGCAATCCGTCTTGTATCGGACTCTTGGATGATACCGACAGGCACAGTGCGCGAGCGGAGCTTGATGATCCCGCCGCCGCGGAAGACGTAGGTCGGTGCCGCACCGTTTTTATAAAATGCCGCCTTACCCTGCATCAGATCAAGCTCTAAGAGGTCGACGGTTGCCGAGCATTCGTGCAGGCTTCCGCCGCTACGGTTGCGTAAAAATCCGTTCAGCATCCGCACTGCCATCTCGCAAGGACAGCCTGCGTCGATCATCTTGCGAAGATACGCACCGCAAAGCCCCGAGGTCAGCGCGGCTTCCTGTCCTGCCCCCATTCCGTCGCTGATGAGTGCAAAGAAACGTCCGTCCTCCGAACGAAAGCTTCCTATCGTATCGCCACAATATTTTTCCTCTCCGTCGGAGGGGAGGGTTCTCTGCGCCGAGAGGACGGACAGAGCCTCGCACTCCAAAAATTCAAGCACGCCCTCGTCCGCATTTGCCGTGATCTCGATCGCAAAGGGACAAACGCGTCGCACGATTTCCGAGATCGCGTCTTTTTGCACAGAGAGGTTTTCTTCCGTACTTGCGACAACTCGCACCCTGCGTCGGCGTGTGCCGTATACTCCGACGTGCAGATTGCAAAAGCCGTAGTCGCAAAGCGATGCGTAAAGCTCCGAAGAAAGCTTCGTGTCACAAAGACATTCGCTCTCCTCGACCACCATCACTGCCGCCAACAGCTCGGAGATCGCGCCATAGTCCAGCGCAAAGATCTCGGTGCGGTCGCCCAGAAGAATTTGTCCGCGTCGCGCCACCGTGTTGTGGTTGATTTCCTCAAGGATGTCGGGGAGGCGAGCGCATCGGGAACGAAGCTCATTGCCTGCATCCTTTATTTCGATTTGTCCCTCGCTATGAAGTGCCGAGGAGAGTGCCCCCACCTCTGCCGCCGTTGTTCGGTAACTCTCTCCCCAACAGGTTTCTCTTTGGGAGCAACTCGCGCAGAAATCCTCAAAGGCGCGGTCGCAAATCACGCGCAGATCCGAAGCACTCGGGGTTTTCACCTGACGGGCAACCTCTCCGAGCATTGTCGAGAGGGAAGAAAGACTTTCGCAGACCCGCTTGAGGCTTCGGTGTGTGGTGGAAAGTCGCATCTCCCAGAGCGCTGCCTCTTGCGGCTCGACGGCTTGGGACGCCTGCTCGGCGTCCTCGGTTTCGTCGGAAGCTTCTTTCACGGTGTCTTTCGCAAAGAGCTTGTCCCAGACGAAGAAGAGCGTAGCACCCGCGATGAGCGCCGAGAGTATTCCATTCAAAATGCCAAGGCGGCTAACGTAGAGTCCCCACGCGACCGCCGCCGCAAACGCCGCACTTATTGCAAGTGCCGACGAGATTGGCAGAAGCACTCCCGCCGCAAGAGCGGCAAAGGCAAAGGCGGGTGCGAGATCGACTGACACGGCAAGTCCCGTGACCGTGCCCGCGAGCATTCCGACAAGAACCCCGCGCGTTTTGGTCAGATAGAGGGTCAAGAGAAGGCAGGAGAGCACCGCAACCGACACGCCCCAGATTTTCCAATTTCCGAATGATAAAAACAGCGCACTCGCAAGCGTGAGAAGTCCCGCAATTCGCCACGTCCGCGCCACTTCGCTTTCTTTGGTAAAAATGCCACCGAGCAGGAGCACCGATACGGGGGCGATGATCGCTGAGAGGATCGTTCCGTAAAGGTCGTAGTAGAGAAATCCGCCCTCGATCAAGCGGTAGATACCAAAAGCAAAGACACCGAGGCAGGCGCTCGACATCCGAAGACTTAAGTGCTCCGAAAAGAGCAGGGGATACACCTCTCCGACCGTTCGTTCGCCCATCTCCTTGGCTTCGGCATCGCTCCACGGCGGGTCGAGCACAAAGCGGACGAGAAGCCGTACGAGCAGAATAGCGCTGTAAATTCCGATCAGAAGGATGCGGTAAGGATCTCCCCACGCCGAAGCGCACAGTCCGGCGTAGAGATAAAAGATCCGCCGATCGCTTCCGCAAAGCAGAGCGACGCCCATCGGTCGCGCGCCGAAGGGGAGTATGAGTCCTCCCAAAAAATATCCCAAAAGGGCATAGCAGAGTCCGAAAAAGACCTGGCCGACAAAGGCGAGCACGCCTCCTTCTTTGCGTTCGCTGTCGCCTGCCGCAGTCGCGGTGTCTTCGGGCGAAAAATCCCGTGTTCCTTGCTGTTCGTCCATCTTTTTTTCCTTCCGTTTCTTTTGATTTGTGATTGCTTTTGCTTGGATATATTTATTGTAGCAAACGGAGGGGACGAGCTTTGTCGAAAGAGGGAAACGGGAACAAATCAAGGAAAAAGCGTTCGACGCGGAGAGGGAAAAAGCGCAAGTCTTCGGCAAGAATTAGCCATCCGCTCGATCGGAAATGAGAGGGAATGAGGAAAAATGTATGATAGAGTTACTTCCCATTTGGCTCTTTGGATGCTTCTTCCTTCTTCATCAGCGACAGCATTCCGCTGACGATCAGCATTCCTCCGAAGATCTGCCTCAGAAGATGCTGCGGCACGCGCGCCGAAAGCGATGTGCCGACGAGTGCGCCGACGATACCGAAGAGCGCCATCACGAGCACTGCCGAGGCGCAGATGGTTCGGTTTCGCAGATGCACCGTCACCGAGGCGCCCGATGACAGAAGAAAGAAGAGCAAATTCATTCCCTGTGCTGTCAGTTGCGGTGTGTCGGTAAAAATGGAAAGATAGATGACAAAAAGTCCGCCTCCGCCCACGCCGATTCCCGACAGTGCGGCAAGGATAAAGGTGATCAGTACGGTGAATAGCATTGCGTTCCTCCTGCTTCTTATCGAATAATCAAAAGCACGCCCGACAAGACGACGAGAATGCCAAACAGCTTTTTCAGAATGGACGCGCCAAGCTTTCCGAGCAGAAGTCCGCCGAGGACACCGCCCGCGATGGCGGGAAGCACCAGTGCTCCGAAGCCCTCGGTGACAAGATGCCCGTGAAGCGAGTAACGAATACAGGACACCGCCGAGATTGGGAGCATCACGCAAAGGGCGTTCGCGTATAGATCGCGCCGCTCGTATTCCTCGCCCCGAAGAAAATGGGCAAAGGCAAAGACGGCTATGATCCCGCCGCCCGCGCCAAGCAGTCCATTGGCAAATCCCGCCAGAAGTCCCGCACCCATCAGCGAGAGAGCCACCTTGCTTTTTCCGTACCGTCGCCAAGCACTGACCTTCATGTTCTTTCCCCTCTTTCTCCCTTAAAAAATGCCAAAAAAGTAAAAAATCGCTTGCAAGGCATTCTAATTTGTGTTATAATAATTCTGTATATATTGTAAAATTGTCAGAAAGCTCTTTTTGGATAGTTTTCCCGAAGATGCGGGGAATATCCGGGGGAGGATAAAAAAGACCGAATTAGGAGGCATCGTCTACGTATGGCAAATAAAAAAAGCTCGCCTGTCAAAAAGGCGGCAAAAAGCGCGGTGAAGCGAAGTGTGAAGAAAACGGCGAAGAAGGGTGTAAAAAAAGCATTTTCTGAGCCGAATCTGAACGAAAAGGGCAGCTCGCCCAAGCAGGTGAAAAAGGGAAGAAGCCTTGCCGCGAAGATCCTGCCCTACCTCTTTCTCGTGTTTGCGCTCGTCCTTGTGATCTCGCTTTTCATCATCCGAGTGATCGGCATGGATGACGGCGCGGGGATTGTCGGCTACGGCATTCTGTGGGTGCTTGGCGGATTTTTTGGCGGTGGAGCGATCCTGCTTCCCTTGGCGTTCGGCTATCTTGGCGTCAAGTGGTGCTTGCACAACGTCAAGTGGACCGAAAAGGAAATGTCCGCCAATTACGACGACTACCGCAAAGCCCGCAAAAAACTGCTGTTGCAGGGCATTATGACCTCGCTGGTCGTGCTTTTCGTGTCGGTGCTCTTTGCCACGATCGCGGACTATAACTTCCTTGACCTTGGAGAAATGTGGTCGGACGGAGCAGAGGAGCTTGTCGTTGGCGGCGGTATTATCGGCGGACTTCTCAGCTACGGAATGATTGCCGCGTTCGCACCGGTGTTGACCTTTGTGCTCGTCAGTCTGCTTCTGCTTCTCTTTACTCTGCTCGCGCTCGGACTAACCCCCGATTATATCATTCGCAAAATTCAGGAAAAGAGTGAACAGCGCGCCGAGGAGCGCGCCCTTGCGTGGGAGGCACAGCTTGCCGAGGAAGAGCGCCTTGCTGAAGAACAAAAAAAGGCGGCAGCGGCGGCAAAGGCGGCAGCAGTGGCGGCAACTCTCAAAAAGAAGACTCCCGAGCCCGAAGAGCAGGATGACGACTTGATCGGTGACGAGATTCCCGATCTGCTCCCCCCCGACGAGTCGCTTGTCGAGCCTGAGATCTATATCGGTCCTGCCCGTGATAGTGCGCCTGCAAAGGTAACGGCGGCAACGGAGGCTACTGCGTCCTCGCCCGAGATTGGCAAGGATTACGGTGATGAGTCGACGCTTGACACGTCGGAGTATGACAACATTGACGATATTCTGAACGGTCTTGGCATCGAAACGGCAGCTCCCGTCGAAGAGAAGACGGCACCCACCGCAGCACCGAAGGAGGATATTAGCCTCGGTACGCTTGGCGCGGACGAGATTCGTTCCGATCTTTCCGCGATCATTCCCGAGGAATCCGAAGAAGAGGAAGAAGAGGAGATTGCCTCTCCCTATCTCTTCCCGCCCATCGATCTTCTGCTCAAGAACAAAAACAAGGATACCTCCGACCACACCGAGGAAGCGCAGGAGAACGCCAAGAGACTTCTCGCAACGCTCCAGAGCTTCCGCATCAATATTCAGGAAATTCAATACTCCCGCGGTCCTACGATCACGCGTTACGAGCTTCGTCCCGAGGCAGGTGTCCGCGTCCGTTCGATCGCAAACCTCGTCGACGACATCGCGCTCAGCCTCGCTACCTCGGGTGTCCGAATTGAGGCGCCCATCCCAGGCAAGCCTTTCGTCGGTATCGAGGTTCCGAACAAGGACAGAGCCACCGTCTATCTGCGCGACCTCATTGAAAATCCGCAGTTCACCGATGCCAAGAGCAAGCTAACCGCGTCGCTCGGTATGGACGTCGGTGGTAACCCCATCTACTTTGACATCACCAAGATGCCCCACATGATCATCGCGGGTGCAACGGGTATGGGTAAGTCGGTCTGTATCAACAGTATCATCATCAGTATTCTCTACAAGGCGCGTCCCGAGGACGTCAAGCTGATCCTCATCGACCCCAAGAAGGTCGAGTTCAACCTCTACAAGGATATGCCCCACCTCTACGCTCCCATCGTCAGCGAGCCCAAGAAGGCGGCGGGTGCGCTTGCGTCTGCCGTTGCCGAAATGGAGCGCCGCTTCGAGCTGATCGAGGAGGTTGGTGTCCGCGATATTACCTCGTATAACATTGCCACCGAGAACGATCCCTACAAGGAGCATTTGCCTCATATGGTGATCATCATCGACGAGCTTGCCGACCTGATGATGACCGCCCCCGACGAGGTCGAAACCGCCATCTGCCGTCTGGCGCAGAAGGCGAGAGCCGCGGGTATCCATATCATCATCGGTACTCAGCGTCCGTCGGTTGACGTCATTACGGGTCTGATCAAGGCAAACATTCCTTCGCGTATCGCTTGCACGGTTGCGTCGCAGGTTGACTCGCGTACCATCATCGATATTGCGGGTGCAGAAAAGCTGATCGGTCGCGGAGATATGCTCTTTGCTCCCGTCGGCGCATCCAAGCCGATCCGTGTGCAGGGCGCGTTCGTTTCGGACGGAGAGGTAGAAAACGTCACTACCTTCGTTCGCGAGAACAACGCAAAGGCAAAGTACAACAACGAATTTATGGCACACCTCGAAGAGGCTGCCGCGGGCATTGGACAGAAGAAGAGCTCGGGTGGCGACGCGATGGCGAGCGCCGACTTTGACGGCGGCGACGACAAGTTTGCCGCAGCCGTCCGACTTGCCGTCGAGGAAGGAAAGATTTCGACCTCGCTGATGCAGCGCCGTCTTGGCGTTGGCTACGGCAGAGCCGCAAAGATCATTGATACGATGGAAGAAATGGGCTACGTTTCGAAGCCCGACGGCAACAAGCCGCGTCGCGTACTGCTGACGGCTGACGAATACGCGCGCCGTATGGAAGAGGGCACACTTGGCGGCGGTGACGAATAAAACGGAGAAGTTATGGGAAACAAGTTTTTCTTTATGAGATTTCCCGAGGGCAGAAAAAAGGCGCTGACCTTTAGTTACGATGACGGCGTGCGGGAAGACCGCCGACTGGTTGAACTCCTCGACAAGTACGGAATGAAGGGAACGTTTAACCTCAACAGCGGAATTTATCCGACCGAGGGCGGTCACACCCGTATGATGAAGGACGAGCTGACGGAGCTACTTAAGGATCGTCCCCACGAAGTTGCAACGCACGCATTTTCACACCCCTTTCTCGGAACGCTCCCCTCTGCCATGATTGCGTATGAGATTATCAAGGACAGAGAGGCGCTGGAGGAGCAGTTTGGAACGATCGTTCGCGGACACGCCTACCCGATGGGAAGTTTTAACGACAAGGTGATCGAGGTACTGAGATCCTGCGGCGTTGCCTATGCGAGAACCGTCGCATCGACCGAAAAATTCGATCTGCCTTCCGATTGGCTTCGCCTGAATCCCACGTGTCACCACAAAAATCCTCGCCTGATGGAGCTGGCGCAGAAGTTTGCCGAAATGCAGGTTTCGTATCATTCAAAGCTCTTTTACCTCTGGGGACACAGCTACGAATTCAACGAAAAGCACGATAACAACTGGCACGTGATCGAGGAATTTTGCGAGTATATGGGCGGCAGAGGGGACGAGATCTGGTATGCGACCAATATCGAGATCTTTGAATATATGGAAGATTTCGACCGTCTCATTTTCTCCGCGGACGGAGATATCGTTAAAAATCCTACGGCGCGTACGCTGTGGTTTGACTTTGAGGGACAGAGCTTCTCCATTGCCGCAGGGGAATCCTTCCGCATTTCCGAGAGGAGAGATCCGAATGTTAAAGGCTATTGCGTTTGAGGGAAAAACGATCGCTTTGCGCGAAGCGAAAAGCGGCGACGAGGAAATGGTGAACGCTTTTTTCGACCGAATGGGCGGAGAGAGCCGCGCCGTGTTCAATCGCGGGGAGTATAACCGAAAGGGATTGCTCAAATTCTGTCAGAAGGGCGATGCTACGAGAAAGTATTGGTTGCTTGTTGACGGAAATGAAATGCTCGGGTACGTTTTCTTTCTCGATTGGAATATGAAAATTCCGACGCTCGGCGTTGCCGTACGCGATGATCTTCGCGGAAGACGGCTCGGACGGTCGCTCTGCGAAGCCGCAATCGAGAAAGCGAAGCAGAGCCGAAAGGGCGGCATTATGCTCACCACGCACCCTGCCAACGCACGCGCGCAAACGCTGTACGAGTCGCTTGGTTTCCGTTGTTTCGGCATTGCAAGAAACTGCGTTGAGCTCTTCTATATTTTGAATTTTAAAGACGAGACCAAATAAAAAAACAGCTGTGATTTTTCACAGCTGTTTTTGTTATTTCTTCTGCTTTCTTTGCTCTTGGCGGTAGGCGCTCGGAAGCATTCCCGTGCGCTTGAGGAAGGTCTTCGAAAAATAGGATTGGTTGTCAAAGCCGCAAGTGCGTCCAATCTCCCCGATTGAACGGTCACTCTCGGCAAGCATTTGTTTCGCTTTCTCACAACGGATCAGGTTGACGTAGGAGAGAAAGGTATAGCCCGTGATACGGCGGAATTCGCGGGAAAAATAGAATTTGCTGAATCCCACGAGTGTGGCAACCTCTTCCAGAGAAATATCACGGTGGCTCTCGGAGTGCAGATAGCCGATCGCCTGCTTGATGCAAAAGAGCAGGCGCGAATCGCTCATCGGCTCGTCGCTCTCGCTTCCGTGACGGCGGCAGAGCAGTGCCATCAGCCGAAGAAGTTCGGCGCGGATCATCGGAACGGCATACGGCGTCGGCTCGCCCGCAGAGCTCTCCCGATGAAGCTCCTCGATCAGCGCGGCGATCTCGTCGTCGCAAAACTGCCGCTCAAACCGAATTCGATTTGTGTCCAAATGGTTGGCAAGACAGAAGGCACGGTCGACGATCAAATAGATATAGCGAAGGCGCGTGGTTGTCGCAAAAGAATGCAGACAGTTGGCATTCACGACGACGATATCCTTCTTTTTGACCTTCAGCTGTCGGTCGTGGTTGACTAGTGTCCCCTCGCCGTCGGTCACGAGGACGATCTCAATATTTTCGTGCCAGTTTCCCGCGTCCGAGGGACCGCCTGCAAGAAACAGAGATTGATTGCAGATCATCGGGATCTTCCGATCCTGAAGCTTATGAGTTTCGTAACGGCTCATTGTTTCTCCTATCGCAAATTTGTGTTAAAAACAACAGAAAAATCACTATGAAATTTGTTTTTTTCATCGTTTTTATTATACAACGAAGTGTTCCGAAAATCAACACCTTTTTCACTCTTTCTTCAAGTTTTTTTAAAAAAGAGGGGATTTTTTGACAGATTGGCAGGTTTTTCCGCCGAATCTTTTCCAACGTTCGGCAAAGATGGGAAATGGTGGAAGAGAGAAAGTGGAATTTTGGCAAGGGAGGGGAGGACTCTCTCTGTTGCCAAGTCTTGAGGGTTGATTTTTCCATCCGAGATCGGTATAATGGGAACACACGACGGAGGGGGAGAGCGCGCCGATCTCCTTGCGGTTTCCTCTTTCGTCGGAGTTCAAATACAAGGAGGTTGAAGGATTGACACAACCAAAGAAAATGAAGAGCGGTATACGCGCTCTCTCGGCGCTGATGGCTTTGCTACTGCTGTCGGCGGCGATGATGATGAGCGTATCCGCCGCGGAAGGCTATGACTTTCCCGCAGACGCCGTCCCCGTCCGTGTGAGCTTGGACGGACGCGAGGTGCTGACCGACGAGGCGGTGATCATTCGTTCGGTTACATACGTTCCCCTGCGGAGCTTTTCTGAGCTCGTGGGTGCGGACGAGATCTCGTGGAACGGAAGAACGGCAACGGCGACTGTCAAGCACGGAGCGACCACCATCTCGGTTGCCGATGGATACTACTATATCGTCGCATCGGGCAGATATTTTTATACGGCAGAGCCGATTCTGAATATCAGCGGTCGTTTGTTCGTGCCTGTCAGACCGCTTGCTAAGGCGTTCTGTATCGACGTATCGTGGGATCACGCGAGCCGTACGGTGCTGCTTCGCTCGACGGGCAAGACACTTGCGAGTGCCGAGGCGTATTACAACTCGGACGATCTGTATTGGCTTTCGCGCATCATTAGCGCGGAGTCAGCGGGCGAGAGTCTTTATGGGCAGATTGCCGTGGGCAACGTCGTGCTCAACCGTGTGGCGAGTCGGCAGTTCCCGAATACCATCTACGGTGTGATCTTTGATCGCGTCGGCGGTACGCAGTTCTCTCCCGTTGCGATGGGAACGATTTATCGCGCGCCCGCGGTTTCGTCGGTGATTGCCGCGAAGATCTGTCTGGAGGGGACAAGCATCTCGGATGAAATTCTCTTCTTTATGAACCCGAGAATTGCCACGAGCAACTGGATCTCGAAAAACCGTCCCTTTGCGTTCCGCATCGGAAACCACGACTTTTATAAGTAATCATAAGACATTATAATAAGGAAGAAAAATGGCATCTCCCGAATTTTTCGAGAGGTGCTGTTTTTTTGGATTTTTTCAAAAGTTGAGACAAAGTGAGACTGAGTGAGACTGTATGAGATAGACTTTTTCGGTATAATAGAGAAAAAGAGATATCTATATTTACAATACCAAAAGTCTAAAAGAAAGGAAGTTTTTTATTGATGGTTGTTCCTACCAGTATTATGTTATACTTACATACCGAATCGCTCATCGAGCTTTTGTCCGACGAAGAAGCGGGAAAGATTTTTCGATCGATCTTCGAATATGCTCGTAAAAGAACGATTACGACAGAGCTCTCGGTCGCGGCACAGGTTGCTTTTCGGAGTATTCAAAACTATATGGATCTTGATCTGAAAAAATACGAAGAAATCTGTCAAAGAAATCTTGAAAACGGGAAAAAAGGCGGACGTCCGAGAAAGGCACGTATGAATACCCAAAAAACCCAAGTGGTTTTTGAAAAACCCTATAACAATAACAATAATAATACCAATAACAATAACAATAACAATGAGGAGGAAACGGTACCTCCGATTTCACCTCCCTCCGTCGAGCCTCCTCCTCCCGAAGAGATATGGGAGGAACTAAGGGAGATTGGAATTCCCACCGCTTACGCGGAGGAGCGATTAGAGAGAGCCGAGTACTTTGCGAGGGTGGAGAAAAAGCGCGTTGTCGATATTCTTTATGAATGGTGGCAGGTAGATCGGTACGGAACACCGTCCAATAAGAAGTCGCTATCGAAGGAGTCCGTATCGAGCGAGAATAAGAGCTATGACCTTGAAGAGTTCTTTGAAGCAGCTCTTCAGCGCGCTTATGAGGAGACGTTGTAAGAGGTGGAGAAAAAGCAAGAACAAATGCGTTCCCCAAATAAGACGGTAACCTCATAAATAACCTCCGTGTTGCTTTCTTTTGCCTACTTTTCTTTCTCGAAAGAAAAGTAGGAATAATCCGTTCCTCAGTAACACAAAATAATGGAAAATACCTACTGAGGAGAGGCAATATGCGCAGATTGAGTGAGAACTATTCCGAGAACGTTGCGTTTCTGTCAAGGACGCTTCGCGTGTCCGAAAACTTTGACGTTTTATGTAAACAGCTACGGGTCGCTGACAAAGAGCTTACCTTATATTATATAGACGGCTTTGTGAAGGATACCGTGATGCAAAAGCTGATGATGCATTTCCTTTCGCAGACGAAGCTTCCGCCGTCGGCATCCGAATTTATGCAGAGCGCCGTTCCGTACGTCGAGACCGATGTCATCGAGGACGTCGATCAGATGATTCAGATGGTGCTCTCGGGAGCGACGCTTCTCGTCGGAGAGCCGTTTGGTGCCCAAGCCATCGTCATCGACTCGCGGACCTACCCCGCCAGAGATACTGCCGAGCCCGAGGGCGACCGCGTGATGCTTGGTGCGCGCGACGGCTTTGTGGAAACGCTGATCTTTAACACCGCGCTTCTGCGCCGCCGTATCCGCAATCCCGCCCTGACGATGAGCTATCTGACGATTGGCGGCGATTCCAAAACCGACGTTGTGCTGTGCTATCTTTCCGACCGCGCTGATGTTTCGTACGTGGAAAGTTTGAAAAAGAAGCTTTCGTCGATCAAAACCGGCTCGCTCACGGTGGGACATCAATCGCTTGCCGAGTGCCTCATCCGTCAGCGGTGGTACAATCCATTTCCCAAGATCCGAACCACCGAGCGCCCCGACTCTGCGGCGGCACAGCTGATGGAAGGGAGCGTGCTCATTCTCGTCGATAACACGCCGCAGGTGATGGTGCTTCCGTCGTCGATCTTTGACTTTATGCAGGAGTCGAACGACTTCTACTTTCCGCCGCTGACGGGCACGTATATCCGTCTTGTGCGCTACTTCGTTTTTCTTCTTACTCTCATCGTCACCCCCTGCTGGTATTTGATGACCCTCTATCCCACCCTCGTGCCAAGGTGGCTTGTCTTTGCGCTTCCCGAGGAGACCGGCTCGCTGCCCATCATTGCCCAGCTACTGCTTGTTGAGTTTATCATCGACGCGCTTCGCCTTGCGTCGCTCAACACACCGAATATGCTCAATAATTCGCTTTCGGTCGTCGGCGGACTCATTCTCGGCGATTTTGCGGTCGACATCGGGTGGTTGATTCCCGAGGTTATTCTCTATATGGCGTTCGTAGCGATCGCGAATTTTACGCAGAGAAGCTACGAGCTTGGGTATGCGATTAAATTCCTTCGCATTCTGCTGCTTCTTCTGATTGCCTTCTTCGGATTTTGGGGATTTCTTGGCGGACTTCTGCTTGTGCTCGTCTTGCTTCTCTCCAACCGTACGCTCAACGGAAAACGGAACTATCTCTATCCGCTCCTCCCGTTTCGCGGACGTGCGCTTGCGTCTTTGCTCTTCCGAATCAAGAAGCGCGATGTGGAATGAGCCGTTTTTATGCGGTTTTGTTGCAAAACACCATCTTTTTTGAAAAATTTTTCGAAAATCTCCAAAAAAATTGAAAAAATCAACAAAAAGCCTGCTTCGGCAGGCTTTTTTCGGGCTTTTGTCTTAGAAAAACGCTATTTTTTGTGCATAATGAATAAAAAATAGCCAAAAAAACACAAAAAGTTCTACGAACATTCCGATTGAAATTCGGAGAAAGTTGTGATATAATTACAAGGCTTGATATGCGTTGAAGCGAGAGGTTGCCATTGGATCTTGACGTCCAATGGGGAATTTTCGCGGAGTATGTCCGTTTTAATCGGGCGAAAGCAATTCTTCCGACATGCGTTTGAGCGTCGGAGTTGTTCATTCCCGAAGGTCGTTCGTGCAGGTGCTGATGCGCGAAGGAAATTCGGTGTTTTTAATGGACAGCGAGAAAACGCACGGAGCCGTGTTGAGAGTTGCGCCCCCTGACATGCGGGTTCGCATGACGTACAACCCAATACGCTGATGCGAACAGGCAAATCTAATTAAAGGAGGAAAAGCAGGTGGCAGTCAAGGAAAAAATCAGAGTAAGACTCAAGAGCTACGACCACACCCTCATCGATGCAGCAGCAGAGAAGATCGTGGAAGTTGCTAAGAGAAACGGCGCAACCGTTTCGGGTCCTATTCCGCTTCCCACGGAGAAAGAGATCGTAACGATCCTCCGCGCAGTTCACAAGTACAAGGATAGCCGTGAGCAGTTCGAAATGAGAACTCACAAGCGTCTGATCGACATTGTGAAGCCGTCGCAGAAGGTTGTTGACGCACTCATGAGCATTGAGCTCCCCGCAGGTGTCGAGATCGAAGTTAAAATCTAAATCAAGCACTTCGAAATTACACCAAAACAAAGATAACAGTCGATGCAGCAATGCAGATCGGCAACTTTGTAAATCATGTTGGCATTAATATAAGGATGTCAACCAATAATTTACAGGAGGAAAAACAAAATGAAAAAGGGTATTATCGGAAAGAAAATCGGTATGACACAGATTTTCGACGAGATCGGAAACGTAATTCCGGTAACGGTAATCCAAGCAGGTCCCTGTGTGGTCGCACAGAAAAAGACCGTTGAGACGGACGGCTACAATGCCATCCAGCTCGGCTTCTCGGATGCAAAGGAGAAGCACCTGACCAAAGCAGACAAGGGTCATTTCGAAAAGGCGGGAGTTGCTCTGAAGAGACACCTCAAGGAATTCCGTCTTGACGACATCAGCGCTATCAACGTAGGCGACGTCATCACCGCCGATACCTTCGCCGCAGGCGACAAGGTCGACGTAACAGGTATGACGAAGGGTCGTGGATACTCGGGTGTTATCAAGAGATGGAACCACCACCACCTCCGTATGACTCACGGTACCGGTCCCATTCACCGTCAGCCCGGTTCGATGGGTGTTATCGACCCTGCAAGAATCTTCAAGAACAAGAAGATGGCAGGTCAGTACGGTAACGAGCAGGTAACGGTACTCAATCTCAAAGTTGTAAAGATCGATTCCGAAAAGAATCTTATCGCCATCAAGGGCGCCATTCCCGGCGCTAAGGACGGTATAGTGTTCATTCGTGACTCGGTAAAAGCATAAGCGGAAGGAGGAAATAAAACATGCCTAATATGAATGTTGTGGATATGACCGGCAAGGTCGTTGGCGAGATCGCTCTCTCCGACGCAATCTTTGCAAGAGAGGTCAATGAAGCAGTCCTCCACGCTGCTGTAAGAACCTATCTGATGAATCAGAGACAGGGCACGCAGTCGACTCTGACCCGTTCCGAGGTTTCGGGCGGCGGAAAGAAGCCCTGGAGACAGAAGGGCACCGGTAGAGCTCGTCAGGGTTCGACCCGTTCTCCTCAGTGGACGCACGGCGGTATCGCTCTCGGCCCGAAGCCCAGAGATTACCGCATTGCAATGAACAAGAAGACCAAGAGAGTTGCTCTCTTCAGCGCACTTTCTGCAAAGGTTGCTGCCGGTGAGCTCATCATCGTTGACGAGATCAAGATGGAAGCATACAAGACCGCAGAGATGGTCAAGATGTTCAAGGCTCTTGGCTGCGAAAAGCAGGTAACCAAGAACTACAAGGTAACCACCGTAACCGACGGAGAGGTTGTAAAGGAAAGAAAGAGCAGAACCGCAACGGTTGCTCAGAGCGCACTGGTTGTTCTTCCCGCAGTTGATGCATTCGTCATCGGAAGCTGCAAGAACATTCCCAACGTAGAAACCACCCTTTACAGCACGCTCAACGTTTACGAGGTGCTGAAGGCTGAGAAGGTCGTTATGACCCGCGCAGCTGTTGAAAAACTTCAGGAGGTGTATGCATAATGAAAATGGTACAGGATATCATCATCAAGCCCGTCATCACGGAAGCTAGTATGGATGCTCTGAACGAGAAGAAGTACACCTTCAAGGTTTGCGCAGACGCAACCAAGCCCGAGATCGCAAAGGCGGTTGAGGAGCTGTTCGGTGTTAAGGTCGAGAGCGTTAACACGATCAACATGAAGAAAAAGCCCAAGAGACTCGGCGTTCACTTCGGATACACTTCCGAGTGGAAGAAGGCAGTTGTAACTCTGACTGCTGACTCCAAGACCATCGAGTTCTTCGACGGCCTTAACTGATGGTAGGAGGTAAGAAAGAATGCCTACGAAGAAGTTTAAGCCGACTACACCGTCGAGAAGACATATGACGGTGCCGACCTTCGAGGAGCTGACGAAGTTTACTCCCGAAAAGAGCTTGGTCGTTATTAAGAAGAAGTTTGCCGGACGCAACAGCTACGGCAGAATCACCGTTCGTCACAGAGGCGGCGGAAACAAGCTGAAGTACAGAATTATCGATTTCAAGCGTCAGAGCACTGCTCCCGCAACCGTCATCGGTATCGAGTACGACCCCAACAGAAGCGCATACATTGCACTTCTGCAGAATGAAGCAGGCGAGAAGAGCTATATCATCGCTCCCGTTGGACTGAAGGACGGCGACACCGTTTACACCGGTCCCGACGCTGATATCAAGCCCGGTAACACGCTGCCCATCGAGAACATTCCCGTTGGTACCTTCATTCACAATATCGAGATCTACCCCGGCAAGGGCGCACAGCTCGTACGCTCTGCAGGTGTTGCAGCACAGCTGATCTCCAAGGAGAACGGCGTAGCACAGGTAAGACTTCCCTCGGGTGAGGTAAGAATTATCCGTCTTGACTGTAAGGCAACGATCGGTCAGGTTGGCAACATCGAGCACGACACCGTTAAGATCGGTAAGGCCGGTAAGAAGAGACACATGGGCATCCGCCCGACCGTCCGCGGTTCGGTCATGAACCCCTGTGATCACCCCCACGGTGGTGGTGAAGGCAAGTCGCCGATCGGTAGACCTTCGCCTGTTACTCCTTGGGGTAAGCCTGCTCTGGGTTATAAGACCAGAAGCAAGAAGGCAAGAACAGACAAGTTCATCGTAAAACGCAGAAACGCTAAGTAAGGAGGGAATATCAGATGAGCAGAAGCCTGAAAAAAGCACCGTACGTAGAAGAAAAGCTCTACGCTCGCATCTGTGCTATGAATGAGAAGAACGAAAAGAAAGTTCTCAAGACCTGGTCTCGTGCATCGACCATATTCCCTGAGTTTGTTGGTCACACCATTGCAGTCCACGACGGACGCAAGCACATCCCGGTATACGTTACCGAGGATATGGTAGGACACAAGCTCGGCGAGTTTGCGCTGACGAGAACCTTTAAGGGACACGCAGGTTCCAAGACGTCCAACAACGGTAAATAATGCAAAGGGAGGAAGAAACAGAAATGCAAGCTAAAGCAGTATTGAAGTATGCACGCATCTCCCCCCGCAAGGTGAAGATCGTTCTCGATCTGATCAGAGGTAAGGACGCAGGAACGGCAATGGCAATTCTGAAGAACACCAACAAGAGTGCTTCGGAATACCTTGTAAAGCTGCTGGGAAGTGCGATTGCAAACGCAGTTAACAATTTTGAGATGGATGAGACGAAGCTCTACGTTTCCGAGTGCTTCGTATGCCCCGGCCCGACGCTGAAGAGAATCATGCCCAGAGCTAAGGGTAGTGCAGACAGAATTCTGAAGAGAACGTCGCACATCACCATCGTAGTCAAGGAAAGAGTTTGAGAAGGAGGTAAGAACGAATGGGACAGAAAGTAAATCCCCACGGACTTCGTGTGGGCGTAATTAAGAACTGGGATTCGAGATGGTTTACCTCCGACAAGAACTTTGGAGATACGCTCGTATCCGACTACAACATCAGAAAGTATTTGAAGAAGGAGCTTCAGGCAGCCGGCGTTCCGAAGATTGAGATCGAGCGCGACAGCCAGAGAGTTCGCGTATTCATTCACTGTGCAAAGCCCGGTATGGTTATCGGTCGCGGCGGCGCAGAGATCGAGAAGTACAAGAACGAGCTTCAGAAAATGGTTGGTATGCCCGTTGCTCTCAACGTAGTTGAGGTAAGACAGCCCGACCTCAATGCACAGCTGGTTGCAGAGAACGTCTGCGGACAGTTGGAAAGACGTGTTGCTTTCCGCCGTGCAATGAAGATGGCGATCCGTAACACCATGAGACTGGGTGCTAAGGGAATCAAGATTTCCTGCAGCGGCCGTCTTGGCGGTGCGGAAATCGCAAGAAGTGAGCACTATCACGAGGGAACCATCCCGCTTCAGACGCTCAGAGCTGACATTGAGTACGGTTTCTGGGAAGCAAACACCACCTACGGTAAGATCGGCGTAAAGGTTTGGATCTACAAGGGTGAGGTTCTGAACGAGGTCAACAGACCTGCATCGAACGACCGCAGAGACGCAAGACGTGGCGATCGCCGTGACAACCGTAACGGTGAGAGACGCGGACGCCGTCCTGAGGGCGAGAGACGCGAGAGAGCTCCCAGAGAAGGAGGTCGTAAGTAATGTTAATGCCGAAGAGAGTTAAGTACCGCCGCGTTCACCGTGGTAGACTTACAGGAAAAGCAATGAGCGGCAACAAGGTGACCAACGGTTCGTACGGTCTGGTCGCACTTGAGCCTGCATGGATTACCAGCAACCAGATCGAGGCTGCCCGTATCGCAATGACGCGTTACATTAAGCGTGGCGGTAAGGTTTGGATCAAGATTTTCCCCGACAAGCCCATCACTGAGAAGCCTGCTGAAACCCGAATGGGTTCCGGTAAGGGATCTCCCGAGTACTGGGTAGCCGTCGTTAAGCCGGGCAGAGTTATGTTCGAGATGGACGGAGTCGCTGAGGACGTCGCAAAGGAAGCTATGAGACTTGCATCTCACAAGCTCCCCATCAAGTGTAAGTTTGTCGTAAAGGAGGAAGCGTAAAATGAAGGCAGCAAAGTTCACGGAAGATCTGAGAAAGCTGAGCGCCGATGAGCTGAATGCAAAGCTCAAGGAGCTCAAGGAAGAGCTGTTCAATCTTCGCTTCCAGCATGCGATCAACCAGCTTGACAATCCTCAGAAGATCGTAGAAGTCAAGAAGAATATCGCTCGCGTAATGACCGTTCTTTCGGAAAAAAACGCGTAAGGAGGAATAAGTCATGACGGAAGAAAGAAATCTGAGAAAAGTACGCGTAGGCCGCGTCGTTAGTGACAAGATGAACAAGACGGTAGTCGTTGCCATCGAGGATAACGTAAAGCACCCCGTGTACGGTAAGATCATTAAGCGTACCTTGAAGGTTCATGCGCACGATGAGAACAACATCTGCGGCATTGGCGACAAGGTAGAAATTATGGAGACAAGACCCCTTTCGAAGACCAAGAGATGGCGTGTTGTCGAAATTATCGAAAAGGCTAAGTAATTTAGCTCCCAAACCATATACAGTAAATACGGCAAACATCGTATTGAAATCAGGAGGAAAAGAAAGTGATACAGCAACAAACGTTAATGAAGGTTGCCGATAACACCGGAGCTAAAGAACTGATGTGCATTCGCGTATTGGGCGGCACTGGCCGTAGATATGCGAACATCGGTGACGTGGTAGTAGCTTGTGTAAAGAAAGCTGCTCCCGGCGGTGTCGTAAAGAAGGGCGAAGTCGTCAAGGCTGTAGTAGTTAGAAGCGTTAAGGGCATGAAGCGCGCTGACGGTTCTTATATTAAGTTTGACGAGAACGCTGCGGTAATCATTAGAGAAGACAAGACCCCCAAGGGTACCCGTATCTTTGGACCGGTCGCAAGAGAACTCCGCGAGAAGGATTATTTGAAGATCCTCTCCCTCGCACCTGAAGTACTTTAATGGAGGTATCGAGAAGATGAATATCAGAAGAGACGATACCGTCATCGTTCTTTCCGGTGACGACAAGGGCGCAAAGGGCAAGGTTATTGCCGTTTCCCCCAAGGAGGGCAAGGTCCTCGTGGAAAAGGTGAACATGATTCACAAGCACGTCAAGCCCCGCAAGCAGGGTGAGGCAGGCGGAATCATTGACGCCGAGGGTGCAATTTATGCATCGAAGGTAGCTCTTTATTGCTCCAAGTGCGATAAGGGCGTAAGAGTCAAGGTCAAGATGGACGGCGACAAGAAAATCCGTGTCTGCGCTAAGTGCGGACAGGAACTGTAAGGAGGTAGGAACTTATGGCAAGAATGAAAGACATGTACAAAGCCGAGGTTGCTCCCGCTCTGATGAAGAAATTCGAATACAAGAGCCCCATGCAGATCCCGAAGCTTGACAAGATCGTTATCAACTGCGGCGTTGGCGATGCTAAGGACAACTCCAAGGCACTCGACGCAGTACTCGCAGATCTGACCCTCATCTCGGGTCAGAAGGCAGTTCCCACGTTTGCAAAGAAGTCGGTTGCAAACTTCAAGCTCCGTGAGGGCATGAAGATCGGTGCAAAGGTAACTCTTCGCGGCGACA
>JAGBSP010000017.1 GCA_017631855.1 Clostridia bacterium
AAGTATTTCCTGGAAACCACCGAAAACCTCATCACCCGCCGGCTGAATGTCAACAGCTTCTACATCAGTGCCAACACCGCCCTGATTTCCATAGCCGGTACTATTTTCGCACTGGGTTCTGAAGGAGAGCTTTTGTCCAAGCTCATTGTGATCTTTGCCTTGTCCGTCCCGGGAATTTTGCTGAATATTTCCTGGCACAGAATGCTCCAATCCTACTACATCAATAACCAGAGCAAGATCAAACTTCTGAGTATGATGGAATCCCGGCTGGCTGTTTCTCTGTACAATGCCGAGTGGCAGGCAATGAAGAACAAATTCAGCAAGAAAAAGTACATTTCCTTCACCGACAACGAAAAGCGCCTGCCCGGGGTGTTTTCCGGTTTCTTCGGTGTGATCGGTGCCCTTTGCCTGATTTTCTTCTGCCTGATCCAGTTTGCCCGATAACAAAAAAGACCGTCTGTGACGGTCTTTTTTCATTGTCTTAGGCAGTATAAAATTTACCATTCGAAAGAAAAAGATAGGCTCAATTAAGAACCTATCTTTCATAATTATTCTTCAAACAATTTTTTATACTCCCTCATCACAATCTCATTCATTTGCTCTACGGAATCGGTGCAATCGTTATCAAGCCAAGTGGTGATGATGGCGCGGAGTCCGTTGACGAAGAAGGTGGTTTTATAGTCGCCGGTCGTGTTATAGGTTGCTGTTTTAAAAT
The DNA here is from genome assembly GCA_017631855.1 of Clostridia bacterium. Classification (GTDB taxonomy): domain Bacteria; phylum Bacillota; class Clostridia; order Oscillospirales; family CAG-272; genus HGM12713. The sequence goes on from JAGBSP010000017.1 coordinate 716, forward strand.
ATGTTCGGAGCTGCTCGTTATTGCCTTTGACGACAGTAAAGAGTCACGTGAAGTCCTCTGCAATATCGCAAGTATTGATACCTGCATCCGAGAGCATATCCATAATTATGTTCTTGATTTCGGGTTTCATATTCGTTCCTCACTTCATAAGCTCGTCGGTCAAACGGATAATTTCGGGGGCGATTTTCTTTCTCTCGCGTTTCACGATGACGTTATACATCGGATAGGCAAGAGCTACGAGCACGCCACCAATCAATCCGATGGGAATACCGATAACCATCGCCATATCTCTGTATGAACCAAGAATCTCTGCGAAATCCGACATACAAAGGCTCATACCTGCGCCAAGTATCAACGCACCAATGACACCGAAGATCAGCGCAACAATCTGTGCCTTTTGTGTAACGCTTGCATCAAGTCTGCGTAGGCGCTCCATCTTATCTTCAACCTCTGTGGTGGGAGCGTATTTTTCACGAATACGCTTCAACTCTGCCTGCTCCTTGGCAGAGTAGGTGTACTGAAAGCCTTTATTTTCATTATTATTTTCCATTTGTACCGTCCTTGTTATTCATCAGCTTCAATCGTTTTGTACTTTGATAGATCATATAAATTGCCATTCCGATAATAAACGCCGCTATCGCTCCACCCGTAAGTCCGAGCATCAGTTTCTGCGTGAAGTCATCCATCGTTTCACCGCCAAAGGTAGTTAACATCGTGGATTCAAGCGTTATGATTGAAACGCTTGCTGCCGCCAAGCTGATTGCCTTGGATGCAGAGTAGATAGGGCTATCATATTTGCGGTATTTGATTGCGTTTATGATCGCCACCGTAAGTGTTGTAAAGGTATATGCCGCCATCGTAATGGTAGTAATTTCGTCGTGATCGAAGGTTCTGTTCCAATAGATCATAAAGAACACCATCACCGTAAGCATCAAGTTCATTGCAAGGAATACCCATCCGCATGCGCGGTATTTGATAAGCTCCTCGCGCATTTTCTCGCCGGGCTTATGCGTGGCTGTGTGACGAACTACAAAGAAGCGCACAACCGCAAGAAGGATATAGTATGCGCCGAGAGAATAGAACCAAAACGTGTGGTGGTAAAAACCGAGCCACAGTTGGAAAAGTCCGTACAAAGCATTCCATGCAAGCGAACCAAAGAGCGACACATTCACGCGCAAGCGAACGTCGTCCTGCCACCTTCTCGCATATTTGTTTTCATCCTTAAAGGTCTTAAAATATTTGATTATCTTTGGTATTTTGAAGCACCAAACCGTTAAGGTGTAGGCAGCAAGAACGTAGGAAATGTACGCTATGACCGACTCCGTTCCGATAAATACCATTGAGCCAACGAGCAAAACGGTAGCAACGGGAACGAGAATGATCATGATAGCGATATGCGGAAACAGCAGAGCTTTACCGAGCTTCTTCAGGTCCATCATCAACCCTCCTGATCTTAACCGTAAACGTTGTGCCGACACCGACGGCACTTTCCACGCCGATCTCACCCTGCATAATGTCAACTACGCGCTTGACGAGTGCCAAGCCGAGTCCGTTGCCTTGCGTGGCGTGAGAGGTGTCGCCTTGATAAAACTTTTCAAATATGTGTGCGCCAACCTCTGCACTCATGCCGCATCCCGTATCGGCAATTTTGACGGTTGCGTATTCTTCGTCAGCCGTAAGTGTTAGCATTACCTTGCCACCGTCCTCCGTAAACTTAAAAGCATTGGAGAAAAGATTGTTCCATACGAGCGACAACAACTCCGTATCGGCACAAACGTTTACGCCATCGGCAATATCGGTTTCAATTTCAACATTCTTTCTCTCCCAAACACTTTCATATTGAAGCAGACTTTCGCAAAGCTGTTCTCCAAGATCAAAAGTCGTTAGGTTGGGATAGATCTGCTGATTTTCAAGGCGGTTGAGCTTGAGAATATTCGTCATCATATCAGCAAGACGGCGCGAAGCATCGGTGATTGCCTTGGCATATTCCACTCTCTTTTCTTCGGGGAGATCCGGAGCTTGAAGTAGCGTTCCGTAGTTCTGCATCACGGCAAGAGGCGTTTTCATTTCGTGGGATACGTTGGCAATAATATCGGTGCGCAGAGTTTCAACGCTTGCAAGCTCTGCCGCCATCGTATTGAAGCAATCGATGATGATATTATAATTATCGTCCGCAGAGAACGTGCTGACCTGCTGAATTCGCACGTCAAAGTCGCCTTTTACAATTTCTTGCGCGGCTGTCGAGATCTTTTTCGTTACCTTTCGGTCGTAACCTTACGGCGGATGGTGTCAATCGTCGTGAAAAGCACACTCAAAAGGATCACATTCAGAAATGTTAATTTAGCTGCCGTCTGTATATTTGCATTCGTCAATTCAATACTCAGTGTATCCGCTAAT
>JAGBSP010000018.1 GCA_017631855.1 Clostridia bacterium
TATACCAGAGTACTCCGTTGATTTCTATTTGCGTTTGCATTCCCGAAGCGTTCGGATTCATCAAAACGACCATAAGCTTTCCGTCGGAATTGTCGATCAGAATTCCTTCGATCTTTTTATTCTCCTTCGGGTATTGTACCATTTTTATATCAAAGTTGTCATTCACCGTGATGTGATAAAGCTTGGAGCTCGGGGTAATATACGGCGCAATATGAGAATACGCCTGATACTGACCGCTGTATCTAAGATCTCCGGTTTGACTGTCTCTGGTGACGAAACCACCGCAGGTTCCGATAAACGGACCTACGTTCGGACCGCCCTTCTCGTTCAACATCAGATTCCAACCCGTAAACGAGCAATATCCCGTTTTGATTGCCTTTGAGATCATAATGCCCCACTTGCACCAATCGACCTCGTAATTGTCGGTAAGTCTCGGACCGCCCTCGGTAAAATGCAGATCTAATTCGGGGTAGGTTTCTTTCACGACCCTTGTTTCTTCGATCGTTCCCGAATAATAATGGAAGGCAACGCCGTCACACGCCTCTTTCAGTCCGTCGCAGTGCTCCAAGGACCAAAGAACGCGTCTGGTATCACTAAAATTATGATCGTACATCCAAATCTTCACGTCCATCGCATTTTGATTCAATTTCTCCCGAAGAACCGAAACAAATTTTGCCTCTATCTCAGGATGCCAGACACAGGCAGGCATTCGACCGGTTTGCTGATTATTGCATTCATTCTGGGGCGTAATGGCAGAGATCTTGATTCCGTATTCTGCGTATGCCTTGATAAATTTCACAATATAATCGGCATAGCAGTCCACGTATTGCTCTCTCATATATCCGCCACACATGCTCTTTCCGGTTTTCATCCAGTAAGGGGGGCTCCACGGAGAAGCAAAGAGATACAGCTCGGGATTGATCTCCAAAATTTCCCTGATGATGGGAATAACGTATCGTTCATCTCGTTTCACCGAAAAATGCTCAAGCGTAATATCCGAATCCACGTCGTCGTACGAATAGACCTCCGGCGAATAGTCGCTCGAAGCGATGCAAATTCTTGCGATCGACATTCCCAAACCTTCTTTGGAGTATAAGTGCTTTAAGAGTTCTCTTCTCTTTTCCGATTCCATCAAGCTCAATTCATAGCAAGAGGAAGGGGTGATCGCAACACCAAACCCACGGAAATTTTCAATATAGTTCTCCGACACCTTCAACATCGTTGCACCGGGCACGAGGAGCGAAGGAAAGATTTCTTCCTTTGCTTTGCGATAATCCTTACTTGTGAAAAACAGTTTTGCTTCCATAAAGACCTCTCCTTTTTGTATTTTTTAATATTATATCATTTTAAATTCATTATTTCATTAGATTTTTTGTTTCCATTATTGTATTTTTCGAGCAACTGTGATATAATAAATCAAATCAAAAAGGATGGAACAAACGATGAACAAAGAAACGGTGCTTGCATGGCTTGATTCGGACGTCAATTTCAAAGTAACAAAAATGCTGAAGCAGCATTGGGAGCAACGCAAATATAGTTATATGTCCCAGGGAAGACCCGATTTCGGACTGATGCTTCTTTTGCGTGGCAACGTTGATTTCGTCACCGAAGACGGAACGATCTCGGCTCGCGCGGGAAACGTCATCTTTCTGCCAAAGAATTCACGCTATGAAGCAATTTTTAGGGACAAAGCAGACGACTACCTCATTTGCTTCGATGCTTGTGAATCGGACTTGTTTGATCGCACACCGATGATTTTGTCCACTCGCGCCTCGCTTTTTTGTGTCGAACAGTTTCGTGTACTCGCCGAAGAAAACATTTATAATTTTCATACCAACGCACGCAACAGAGGACAGTTTTATCTGCTTTTGAACAGTATCATCACCGACGAAGCCGAGCAAAACGACGAACAAGCGCAAATCATCAAACGCGCGTGTGAGCTTTTAGTGACGAGCGATCAATCTACGGTAGATGAAATCGCAAAAGAATGCGCGGTGAGCGCAAGCACGTTAAGAAAAATGTTCAAACAAAAGCTTGGGAGTTCTCCGACGCAGTACCGAACGAATATGAAATTGCGAAAGGCTTTATATTTCATCGAATCTACGAGTCTCACGGTCAACGAGATCGCAGAGCAGCTGAATTTTTTTGATGCGGCATATTTTTGCAAGGTGTTTCGAGAACGTTTCGGAATGTCACCAAAGCAATATGCGAAAACGAAAAAGCTATAAAAATATAATGAAAGAAAATCTCTCACATAAAAAAGAGAACCTTGCAAAACGGCACGGTTCTCTCTTTTATCAATATTTTTTATTCTGCAGGGCAATTTCGGTATTATAAATTGCCTGTTGCGCGGCTTTATCGGAGTTCAGAACGATATGCGTATAGATACTGTCAAAAATCGCAAGCTGTGCAATTCGTGAGCTCATTCCAAGAATCGAATGCTTTGTCTCTCCCGATTTGGTAAACAAGCAAATATCCGAAGTCTCGACAATCGGCGACGCGCCGTAATTCGTCACGCAAATCGTCGTTGCTCCGCAGGCTTTGGCAAGGCGCAACGCCTCGACGATATCCTTCGACGATCCCGAATGCGAAATTCCGATGGCAACGTTGCCCCGCTTCATGTGCGACGCGATGATCGCTTGCAAATGGTTATCGCAGCAGACCTGTGCCGAAAGACCGAGTCTGAGAAATTTATGTGCCGCGTCCTGCGCGATGGCGGCAGAATTTCCAAGTCCGAAAATCACGACCCGATCGGTCTTTCCGATCACCTCGCTTGCTCGGGCAAGCGATGCTTCATCGAGCACCGTTTCGGTACTGGATAAGGATTCGGAAATATCTCGGATCCGCTTTTGAAAAATGGTAAAGCAGCTATCCCCTTTTTCAATCTCCGCGCTGATGGCAGAGGATGCGTTCAGCTCCGCGGCAATGCGAAGCTTGAGCTCCTGATAGCCCTCAAGCCCCAATCGACGTGAAAATCGCACGACGGTCGCATCACCGCAATCGCATTTTGCGGCAAGCTCCGACACCGACAAATCGATGATCTCTCCCGTATGCTGTAACAGATATTCGGCGATTCGTTTTTCCGCAGGTCCCATCGACTCGTGCGAAAATCGGATTTTATGAACAATCGATTCCATTTGACTCTCCTAAATGAAATTTATTTCCATTATTTTATCATTTTTTTGAGAAAATGTCAAGAATTTAAAAAAATATTCCAAAGATTCTTGCGAGGTTTTTCTCCGTATGATATAATAAAACCGTCAAAATATTATATATTAGGAGAAAAAACTATGCAGATCAAAATGAACGAATTTTTGTTTTCGATGATCTTAACCGAGCTGGAAGACGCCGTTGGCGTTGAAAATTGCTCGGTAAGACAGATCGACAAGGTCACGCACAGCGTGGACTACTATTGGCTGTCCCGTATGTGGGCAGACCGTGGTTGCCGTATGCCCGAGGCAGACTTTATCGTTTGCCCGAAGGACGCGACCGAGGTATCCAAGGTTGTAAAAATCGCCAACTACTACAAGCTCCCCGTCACCACGTGGGGCGCGGGCGGCGGCACGCAGGGCGGCGCGATTCCCGTATGCGGCGGTATTCTTCTTGACACCAAGAGAATGAATCAAATTTATGAAGTCAATACCGAAGGAATGTACATCGAATGCGGCACGGGTGCCATCTATAAGCATATCGAATGGGCGGCAAACGAGGTCGGCAAGGCAACGATGCACTATCCCTCTTCCCTGACCTGCTCCACCGTCGGAGGCTTCCTTGCTCACCGAGGCATCGGCGTATGATCCACAAAGTACGGCAAGATCGACGATATGGTGCTGAAAATGGAGGTTGTTCTCCCCAACGGAGATATTATCGAAACGAGCCCCGCCCCCAAGCACGCGGCAGGTCCCGACTTAAACCAGATCTTTATCGGCTCGGAAGGCACGCTCGGAATTATCACCAAGGCGCAGATGCGTATTTACGATATGCCTGAGGAGCGTCGCTTCCGCGGCTTCCTTTTCCAAGATATGCACGGCGCATTTGAAGCATCGCGAGAGCTTTTGCAGAAATTCAAGCCCTCGGTGATGCGTCTGTACGACGAAGCCGAGACCTCTTCTCTGATCAAAAAGATCGTCGGCGTTGAGCGCAAGGGCGCGTTTATGAACGTCGCGATCGAAGGCTGCAAGGAGATGGTCGAGGTAGAAGAAAAAATCCTTCTTGATACGTTCAAGAAATACGGTGCCGAGGACCTTGGAAGCGAATACGGAGAGAAATGGTGGAAAGAAAAAATCACCTTCTTCTATCCGGGTCACATGATGGATCTTCCTCAGATGTTCGGTACGATGGATACCATTGCGCCCTACGGAAAAATTGAGGAGATCTATTGGGCAATGAAGGAAGCGATCGAAACGAACTTCCCGCAGGCGAAGTTTATTGCGCATTTCTCGCACTGGTATGAGTGGGGTGCTATGGTTTACGACCGCTTTATCGTCGAGGGCAAGGACGTTCCCAAGGATCCTGTCGAGGCACTCCGTCTTCATCAGGCAATCTGGACCTGTGGTGTCCGCGCCGCACTCGCTCACGGCGGTGTCGTCAACGATCACCACGGTGTCGGCATTAAGCTCGGCAGACTGATGAAGGAACAGTACGGACCTGCAATGCAGGTATTTGAAGGCTTGAAAAAACAGCTTGACCCCAACGGAATTATGAATCCGTTCAAGCTTGGACTGTAAGGAGGAATCGAAGTATGATGATATCAGAAAAAGCAAAACAGCACGTCGAATCCTGCCGTTTTTGTTGGATGTGTCACCACATTTGTCCCATCGGAAACGCAACGGGACATGAAAGAAGTACGCCCCGCGCTCGTGCGCTCGGCATTTCGCTGGTCAACAGAAACGCCATCGAGCTTAGCGAAATTATCGATAATATTTACGAATGTGCCGGCTGTGGCGCGTGTGTTCACGACTGTACAACCGCTTGGGATCCCGTGATGTTCACCAAAGAGGTCAGACTGCAAGCGGCACTCGAGGATCAGCTCCCCGCCTATATCAACACGCTCGTTGACAACTGTCTTACGACGGGCAATGCCTACGGCAAGACCGAGCTTTGCGAAAGCCTTACCGCGGCAATCAAGGCGCATGCCGAACCAACCGATACCCTTCTGTATCTCGGTGTTGATGCGAGAACGATGGCATGCAAGCAGGCGCTCAAAGCCATCAAGGTGCTGGAAAAGGCAGGCGTTGCGTTTACCGTTCTTCTCGACGAACCCGCGTCGGGCGCACAGCTGGACTTTCTGATTGGTGCCGCTGAGGAAACCAAGGAGCAGATGCAGACGGTGGCGAACGTAATGAACCACTATAAAACCGTCGTATGCTACGACCCCGCAGACGCAAAGACGGTCAAGCAGACCTTCGGCGAGTACGGGATCGAGCTTACCTGCAAGGCGGTCACCTACACCGCATTCCTTGCCGAGCTTCTCAGAAGCGGTGCGCTGAAGGCAGAGAACAAAGGAAAGACCGTCGTCTTCCAAGACCCCTTCCAGCTCTCTCGCGATTTGGGTGAAACCGAGGAAGCAAGAGAGGTCATCGCTGCCTTTGCTACCCTTGAGGAAATGCATCTCAACCGCGAGGAAACCGTGTGGGCAGGAAATATTCTGATGGCACAGTATCTGCCCGAGGTAATGAAGCTCGTTGCCGAGAGAAGAATTTTCAATGCCAAGAGCCTTGCCAAGAAAGCCATCGTCACCGCAAGCGTTTCCGAGTATACTTCTCTGAAAAACGTAGCACAGAACGAGATCGAAATCCTTTCTCTGGACGATCTCATTCTTGATTAATCGGAGGAAACACTATGTTAGTTTATTTGCAGGATATCATTGGAATGGCGGAGAGAGGCAATTACTGCATTCCCGCATTCAACGTTTACAATACCGAA
>JAGBSP010000019.1 GCA_017631855.1 Clostridia bacterium
CGAGATTCTTCCCGAAGTCAAGCGTGATATTGACGAGTTTGTAGGCGAAGCACCACAGTTTGACGATATTACAATGCTCTGTCTTGAATACAAAGCAAAAATGGAAATAAAAGGGGAGGATGAGACATGAAGGAACTAACCATTGCCGCAACGGTAGAAAACATTGAAGTGGTTACCGATTTTGTAAACGAGCAGCTTGAAGCTCTTGATTGCCCGATGAAAGCGCAGATGCAGATCGACATTGCCATTGACGAGCTTTTCGGCAACATCGCGCACTATGCGTATAACCCCGAAATCGGTCAGGCGACTGTTCGTGTGGAGGTTATCGAAGATCCGCTTGCGGTTACGATTACCTTCATTGATAACGGCGTACCTTACGATCCGCTTGCAAAGGAAGATCCCGATACGACACTTTCCATTGAGGATAGAGAAATCGGTGGTCTTGGTATCTATATGGTGAAGAAGTCAATGGATGATATTACGTACGAGTATAAAAACGGACAAAATTTCTTGAAGATCAAGAAGAATCTGCACTAACAGATATAAGGAGGAAAGTTATGAACATCGTAAAAAACAGACAAGGTAATGAGCTTCACGTTGCTCTGGAAGGAAGACTGGACACTGTAAGCGCACCCGAATTTGAGGTGATCGTGAAAAACGAGCTTGGCGGAGTTGAACTGCTTGTCATTGATCTGGTTGATCTGAAATATACGTCATCCGCCGGTCTGCGCACCATCCTGCTTGCCCAGAAGACGATGAACAAGCAGGGAAGGATGATTTTGAGAAACGTTGGCGAAGAAGTCATGGAGGTCTTTGAAATGACCGGCCTTGCAGACCTGCTCACAATCGAATAAGAAATGGGGATCTATTATTTCTTTCACGCAATTGGTTTCATAGCAACATTGGCCTATTTGTTTTGGGTATTTCCCAAATATGGAGTCAAGCGGTTGAACGGCTTTACCTTAGCCGCGTGTACGTATCTGACCGCCTATGCCTTGATGTTGGTGCTTTTCTGGATCATTACAGGAAAATTTGGCGGACAAAACGTGATTCGTATCTTCTTGTTTGTTCCTTTAATTTTGCTTTTGTATGCCAAGGCGTTCAACGTGGATTACAAAACCTCTTTGGATTTTGCTGCCCCCGTGCTCTGTATCGCACAGGCCTTCGGTAAGATCGGCTGTACCATAGTAGGGTGCTGTGAGAGTGCTTGGGAGGTTCCATGGGGCGTGTACAATCCAACCACCGAAACCACACTTTTCCCGGTGCAAATCGCGGAAGGTGTGACGGCTCTGCTGATTGCGATTGCGGTGATTTACATAGCCATTCGCAAGGATTTCAAGTGCAACGGCAGAACCATGGCGTGGATGTGGGTCATGTTTGGCTCGACACGCGTCATCTGGGAATTTTTCCGAGCAAACGATAAATTATTCTGGGGGCTTTCCGAATTGGCTCTTTGGAGCATCGCACTGACCGTAGCAGGTGTCATTTGGCTGATTTTGGACAAGAAGAAAGGAGAAAAAAAGGCATGATTCAATTTTTGATGTACGCAAATCTTGCGATATTCATTTGTTTGGCAATCAGCTTTACATATGGAGTCGTTCGCTTTTTCAAGAAGGGAAAAGCCTTATATCTGCAAATGATCGTAGGTGGTCTTGGATGCATGATGCTGGGCAGAATGTTTCTGTTTATCACTCTGCTGACCACCGCAAAATATCCTGAAGGTTTTCACGTAGGTCTGCTTGGCTTGGTTGGCGGATTCCTGTTTTTCCTATCCGCCAATTACGGACAGATGGATAAATTGCTTGATGACGGAGCACGAGAAAACAGAAAATACCGTCTGATTCCTCTGGTCGCACCTTGTGTGCTTGCGGGAATATACGCTTCATTATTTTTTATACCTGCGGCGACAGGCAACCGTACGATTTACGGTATCATGACCTTGATCATTATGTTTGCATCCTATTTTAACCTTAAGCATCTTATTTTCCCGGACGTTGAATTCGGTATTATCCGAAGCATTCGCGGCTATAACCTGATCGCTCTGCTGCTCGCATTGTTTTCTACCTGTGAAATCGTATTGCTTTCGTTAAATATGCAGATACCGCTATTGATTCTGTACGTCGCAATTTGCGCCGTATCGATTGCTATCGTTCCGATACTGGAGAAAGGAGTCAAAAAATGGGCAATATAAACTATCTGTTATTTATATGCGTTGCCGTCCCGATCCTTCTTATGCTTTTCGTGCTTGAAAAGAAATCGAAGATCACGATGGGATATATGCTGATAGGCATCTTTTCATGCTTGTTCATTTCTGAGATAAACGGTTTTTTGCTTCAATACTTTAAAAACGACGTTTATTACGTAACCACAACCATTACTCCCGTTACCGAAGAAATTATCAAGGCGTTGCCGGTTCTGTACTTCGCATTTTTGTTCTCCGATAAGCGCGAAACGCTGATCTCCCTCTCAATAGCAACCGGAATCGGATTTGCGGTTCTTGAGAATCTGATGATCTTTATGAATAACGTAGAACAGGTTAATCTTTTGTGGGCTGCTATCAGAGGCTTTTCCTCGGGACTTATGCACGGACTTTGCACCGCGGCGGTGGGTATAGGTCTTTCGTTTGTTCATAAGAAAAAGAAACTGTTTGTGTGCGGTACCTTCGCTCTTTTGATCGTAGCGATCACCTATCACTCAATATATAATACGTTGATCCAATCTCAATATCAGATTGTAGGAGCAATACTTCCTATGGCAACCTATATACCCGTTTTGTTTGTTGCGTACGGAAGAAAAATTTTCAAAAAGGAGAAAAAGGTGTGAAAAAAGAAAAAGCATTTTTAACGGTATCAGTTATGTGTATCGTCTTGATTTTGACGATACTGTTACAGACTGTATTGCCTGTATATGCTCAGGCGCAGCCGTTGTACCTCAGAGAGGTACAAATCAGCACCGGTAAAACCGCCAAGGAAGCCAAGCAGTGGCTCATTGATAACGGTTATACCGTGCTCAACGAAGACCTGAATGCGGGAACGGGTGAGGATTATGCTTATCTGGGCTATAAGACGACAACCGACCGTTCTCTTGCTATCTGCGATATCAACATGGTGTCCATGCAAAGCGGATATAAGACGATGAATTACGGAGAGCTGCTGAAGCAGACGATTGAATCGTCCGGAGACGTTTTTGATGGCATTCTCGTTATATTGGCAGAATTCCGCGCGAATTATAAAGCGGGAAGCCCCAACGCAAGAATCGCCAAGGAATCTCTGGACGTTCTCATGTATGACGAGGGAAGCGACCAGACGCTGGGCGATTATCTGCTGGATCCCAACAGAACGGCTGATGAAGTCGCCGAGCTGCTGTTAATGTGCAATACTCTGGTTTCGTCTTTGATTTACAATCAGCTCGTAGTCGGTGTTTCGGATTACAGAGAAGACGGCACCACCTGGCTTGACCGTATTTCTCAAGCGGAGCCCCTCCCCGAGAAATTGACGCCCAAGGAGCTTGACGACCTGGACGACCTTTATTCCGAAAAGGCGAAAAAGCTGGATCGTGTGATCACGGATTATGTGACGAATCTGTACGATGCCATAGATCGCCTGGATAAAAACGGTGACGGCGAAGTCAATGAGGAAGACTACATTCTGGATAACGAGAACACCCAGGAAGAGGCAGATAAATACTTAGAGCAAATGTTCAACGGAGAATCCGTGAGCTCCACCAATGCGGACGCTCTGTTGTTGGCTACGTACGATTATCTTTGCATGTTCGATTATGACGATATCAGCGTAGGAGAACTGTTTGAAAATTTTGCGTCCTCCGGCGATCTTCGTCTGCTGTACCCCTTGGTGGAGAGCAGCACAGGTCTGACCGAAGGTCAGATAAATGCGATGCAGATCTGCGGCGTTGCCAACATGACCATCTGTACCGTCAACACAGAAGAGAATTATCAAACTACGCATCAAGAGCTGGTAACCAGATCCGATGAGCTGGTGCGCGCGAACAACGGTCAAAAGCCTACCGCCTTCGTTGGCGTTAATAAAGAGGTTTATAAAACCGAAGTGGGTCTGACTACGGAAGCAGAGCGCTACGCGTCTTCCACCGGTAATTACGAAAAGTTGACAGAAGAGGATCCCCTGAGAGGAGAGCTGAAGAACGCCCTGATGGTGTGCGGCGTCATTGCTTTGGCGGGAATTGGCTTGAGTATCGTTGGCATGGGCTTAGTGGTCGGTAGCTTGCTCAGCTTTGGATTCTTCGCTTGTCTGACCGCAGTTGCGGCGAGCGCGTTTTTAACGCTCAGTAGCTTCTTTTCGGCGTTGGGTATATTGGTACCTTTTGCCGCCGGCGCCTTAGCGGTTGTGGCGATCGTTGTCATTCTGGTGATTTTGTTGATCGACGTGATCAAGGATGCTTACAACGATAAGCATCCGCAGTACACCGAGATTCCTTCCGTCATGTTTGACTACGACGTAAAGACCTCCGAATTTGTCCGTTATGAAGCGGTCAAGGAAAGGGCGGGAGCTCCCGGCGACGTCAACTGCTTCCAGGCACGTCGATGGAACGCCCTTTACGTATCCTATGATCCCACGGCAGGTTCTCCCATCACGGCAAACAGCATGGGTGAATTCTTCCGTGTCAAGAGAGGTAATTCCGAAACCGCTGACAATACCTACGTGGGTGTTGGCTACTTTGGACAGAAGGCCGTGACCAATCTCAATAACTATACGTATAAGGATAAAGTCAAAGGCTTGTATCTGTTCTTTACCACCGAGGATTCTCTTGCGGGTATTACGAGTGACCGCGAGAACGGCCGATACTTGCAATCGATTGTCATCGCGCAGGCAAAATCTCCCGAAGAAGCCAAGCTATCCATCACAAGGATGACAGGCTTTGAGGTTTTGGAGTTCGACCTGACTCCCGAGCTTGCGACTAAATATACCTATATCGGATACAGAACAACGTCAAATCCCAATGATGCGATTACGGATATCCGAGTTCACGTGGCCGTACCGCATAAAGGTGATGACGGTTTGATGACCGGACCTACCATCAAGTACGGTAATGGCAGTGCCTCGTATACTTGTGCCGGTGTGTATTCGTACGATTATTACGGCGGTACACAAGAAGGCGTCATGCTGTACTACACCAAGCAGGCGTCCTGCGGCGATCCGATTCTGGCGGACTTCTATACATCCAGAGATTATCAGGACGTGCCCACCGGCTATGAGCCCATCAATTACTTCTGCGGAGGTCCCGCGGTTAACCTGGCAATGAGATCCGGATATAGCCTGTATTCCAACGAAGAGAAGGACTGCCCTAAGGCGTTCGTCTATTTCCGCTACGAGAAACCGTATGAGGGTGAGAAGATCTACCTTGGCGGATTGGCAGTAATGGAAATGCTCAAGGATACGAAACAGTACAGAACCATGGACGAGATGGCTTACGAGCTTGGCTGGCAGCCCATTAGCGTAGACCTTAAGAAGGTAGACAGTAAGTATCAGGGCTGGGGCGGACTTCGTCTGTGCTATACAGCAACCAATAACCCCAAGCGCGCTATTTACGATATCAGAACCTATACCGCTGAACCGAAGGCAGGTTCTACCATGTCGAATATCAATTTCAGCGGAGCAGGCTACATGATCCTGGACGGTTATGAGATGAAAAACGGTCATTATTACCTGCGACTGAATCACAATCTGCTCATTGACTCCGATGCATACGATAACGCAAACAGATTTAACGTTGCTGACGAGCGAGGCAAGATCCCGACACTCGTGTATGCGGGCTGTAGCAGAGGATATGTTACCGTAAATAAGAAAAAGCCCAACGCAATGGGCATTTACGTCTGCGGACCCATGATCGATCCGGAGGGAAAGACTACCATAGAGCCTATCCGTGTCAGTGAATTTTACGTTGGCCCCAAGTCGGGTGCGCCCTCTGGTCTTTCTGCCGTTGTAGACTTTACCGATTACTATGGTGAGCGGCCTGTTCCCATTTCGGGAAAACGTGATATCTACATTTACTATAACGAAACCTATCCCAAAAAGCTGCAATATATTGAGTCCATTGAGGTTGTATATAGCAATACCAAGAATTTCTCTCACGACGAAGCAAAGCTGACTCTGCTGGCTCAGGAGGGACACGAAATTCTGGACTTCAATCTGGCATCTGTAAACGGAAGCACCATGTTTGAGGATATTCAATACGGTGGTTCCTACATGAGTCAATACGATGACAGAGCGGCGTTTATCCGTGTGAAACGTACCGAAAAGAAGGCGTATGCCATCGAGGATATCCGTATTTATGAGGTTGGAGCGAATGACCCCGAACCGCCCAAAACAATAAAGATCAACGGATATACGTATACAAGAGCCAGTAATCGAATCCAGAGCTATCGCGTTCCGACCGTGCAGATTACCGCGAATATGCCAAGACAGGCTGTGGTTCGTCCGTATTATTTCTACATCTACTACTCTACCGGCAACGGTGCGGCAGTCTCTGACATTTCCATTGACGGTACTGCTATGCAGAAGAATCAGTTTACTGTACTTGACACGAACGGTAAGACAAACGTACAGAATCCCTGGTGGATCCACATGACGTCTCCCGAGCTGAAAGAAATGAAATACTTCAAGAACGTGGGCGTGGGATCTGCTGCCGATTACTCCGACTATGATGCACGTAATTTGTATACCGGTCAGAAACCGAACGCGAAAAACGGACTCTATTGTGATCTTTTGAACAGAGGCTTCTCGTTCTATTTCTTGTACGATTTCAACAATGATACATCGAAGGGCAATTCTGTATATATCGGATATAATCTTACAAAGGACTCTCAGAATTGCGTCAGAAATATGATTACCTCCGAGAAGTGTAGCTCCACGATTACCGTAAGCGGTATCAAATACACCCTTGGGTCAAATATTTCCTTCAACCATTCGCTCAAAAACGGTAACACAATCTACCTTTATTACTCAACAGATACGAGATGCGGAAAACCCATTATCAGTTTCAACGGCAGTCAAACACCGCTAAATGGGTATGAAACCATGCAGCGTGTAGAGGGCGGAAACAGTAACCTGAATCTGAACGCCGCCGATAAGGATCCGGACTGCGACGGCACGTATACGTTGATGCCTCATTATCTGATTCTGTTCAGAGAGGGTGGCAAAACCGTCCCCACGGTTAAAGTGGTTGCTTCTGCTTTCTCCGATAGTCCTCAGCTGACCATGGTTGTTGTGATGGCAGGCGTTACGGTATTGGTAGCTGCCGGCGCGATTCTGATTAAGAAGAGAAAGAGAAAGAATTCTTAATGGGAGTAGCTCAATGCCCATAGCCCAAAGCTATGGCGCACAGCGTTTCGGAGAGTCAGGCGCACGGAAACGGCGCCTGCAACCTCCGGCTTCCTTCCAAGAAACCATAATCGGTGCAGGTACACAAAAAAGAAAAATGAAGAGTTTGCTTCGGCGGACATCGAATAAGTGAGGAAATCTTATGAATTTTTCAACGAAACTCATATGCGTGATCATGTCAGTGGTGATGTTTGTCACCGCGCTGCCGTTTTCTGTATTTGCGGCTACCAAGCAAGAGTACGTCAAAGAGGTGCGGATCAGTACGGCATCCAGTGAGTCCGCAGCCAAGCAATGGCTGGTCGATAACGGATATCAGGTCCTTGACTTCAACCTCAATCAAAAATCCAACGGCTATGCCGTTTATCTGGGCTACACCACCACAACCGATCCCGACGAGGCGATCACCGATATGGCGGTCATGCAGATGGATGGCGGATATTCCTTCGGCGCATATGAAGCCATGATCGAACAGCAGAAAAAGGATATCAACTTCATGTTGGATTCGATTGCCTCGGTGATCGACACGGCACGCTATAACTATCGAAACGGATATGTAGGCGCCGTGAAGGCGTGTGAGCTCTTGAATACATTCGTTGAGGACGATTCCGGTAAGCTTCTTGGCGATCTGATCTTTGTGGAGAACTTTGACAAGGAGATCATGCAGAAGGTGTTCTTGCAAGGCAACAGCGACATCACCACGTTCGTGTATAATATGCTGGCGTTGTCTTGCGTGAACGTTGGTGAAAACAATTGGCTGTCAAAGCTGGATAAGATGAACGTCTATGACACATACGATCCCGCCCTGTACGACGACATTGCAACAAGAATGTTCCCGTCCTTTGAGGAGATCCACGATCTGATTGTTTATTATAAGAAGCATTGTAAGGCAATCGACGACAATCCCGAAATTCTCGAGGGAATGTCCGACGAGGTGATTGCCGTTTATATTCCCGAGGACTATGACACGGCAAGGTTCTTTTACGTGATACTGGGGCAATAC
>JAGBSP010000020.1 GCA_017631855.1 Clostridia bacterium
CCCACGGGACCCATTTATGGGTAGTAAGTAACAATTGCATGGCTGGCAGGCCAATCTAACGCGCACTTGTGCGTAGCCAGTAGTATTAGGGCTATGCCCGAAACTGAAATACCCCCCGTTATACGGGGGGATGTTTATTTTATGCAAAATATTCAAGTGCTCGGCGATATCCCTCAAAGCCAAGACCGCAGATCGTTTTCTTGGCAACCATCGAAACGTAAGAGAATTTTCGGAATTCTTCACGCTCGTTGATATCGGAAAGATGCACCTCGACCGTGGGAATTCCGACGGCTTTGAGTGCATCGAGAATCGCAATGCTCGTGTGCGTATAGGCGGCGGGATTGATGATGATGCCGTCAAAGACACCGTACGCTGATTGAATGATATCCACAATCTCGCCCTCGTGATTTGATTGAAAGAGCGTGACGGCGTGACCGAGCTCGGTTGCCGAGGTGCGGATATACTCCTCTAATGCGTGAAAATCCTGCTTTCCGTAAATGTCAGGCTCGCGAATGCCGAGCATATTGAGATTCGGACCGTTGATGACTAAGAGCTTCATAAACTTAAAATTCCTTTCCTTGGTAAAAATCGGAAATTGCCGTAAGCATCGCGTCTGCCGTGTTCTCCGGAAGTTCGGTGCTGTCCACCGTCAGATCGGCAAATCTCTCGTAGGCGTCCTTGCGCGCAAGGTAGAGCGCTTCGGGTGAGGTCTTTTGCGAGAGCGGACGACCGTCCGATACAAGCTTTGAGAGTTCTCGGCGCAGATAAACAATGACGCCGTTCTGATGCAGAGGACGGTAGTTTTCCTCTCGTGTGACGACACCGCCACCGCAAGCAATCACCGCGCCACTCTCTTTGCCAAGCGACAGAAGCACCTCGTGCTCCATCGCGCGGAAACGATCCTCGCCGAGCGTCGTAATGGCGTCGGCAGGCGTCATTTGGTGCATCGCAAAAAATTCGTCGTCGGCATCAAAGAAGGGACGACAAAGTGTTTCTGCCAAAAGCTTTCCTATCGTGCTTTTTCCGCATCCGGGCATACCGATAAGAAAAATATTTTGCGTTTGGCTTGCAAGCCTTTGTGTGATCTCTTCGACGGCACCGTCCTCGGCACGCGCTCCCGTGAAAAGCTCAAATGACTTCACGGCTTGCGCCACAAGCATCGAAAGTCCGCCAATCGCGGGAATTCCACGCGCCTCGGCGTCCAAAATCAGTGCCGTCCGCGCGGGGTTGTAAATCACGTCAAGTACCCCACAGCAATGGGGAAAGACCGAAAGATCGACGGGAGACGTTCCGTTCTTCGGATACATTCCCACGGGGGTTGTGTTGACGATGATCTCAGTGTCCGCGTGACGGTCGAGATTTTGATAGTTGTTTTCAAGACTTCGACCGATCACTACCACCTCGCGTGCACCGCGGTCGCGAAGCACAGCTTGTACGGTGCACGAAGCGCCGCCACTGCCAAGCACGAGAGCTTTTTTGCCGCGTACCTCGATCTTCGAAGCAGAAAGCATTGAGCTAAAGCCGAAATAGTCGGTGTTGTAGCCGTCGAGACTTCCGTCCGCGCGGCGCACCACCGTGTTCACCGCACCGATCGCCTCGGCTTCGGGCGAGATTCGGTCGAGAAAGGGAATGACCGCCTTTTTGTAGGGAATCGTGACGTTAAACGCGTCGTATCCGCCCTCTTTGAGAAAGGCTTCTACCTCCTCGGGCGCGCGCTCGACGAGATCGTACGTATAATCACACAGAGAAGCGTGAATCCTTGGAGAAAAGCTATGCCCGAGATGTTCTCCGAGAAGACCGCAACGCAGGGAAGAAAATCCCGACCTCATCATATCACCTCGGAATAAGAGCCGAGATAGGAAAATTCGTCACATTCCTGCTCCAGCTCTGAGAGAAGCCGTGCGAGCTTGTCCGAATACACCGAGGCCTCGAGATCAAAATAGAACATAAATTCGAAATCACGGTCGGGAATCGGACGCGATTCCAGCTTCAGAAGATTGATGCCGAGCGCGTTGAAGCGGGAGAGAATGCGATAGAGCGCACCGGGCTTATGCGGAGTAACGACCATCAGACTCGTACGGTCGGCACCGGGGTAAATCTCGGTATTGTTTGTGATACAGATGAAACGAGTGTGGTTGTTTCCGTTGTTTTGCACCGAAGAGGCGAGGATTGAAAGACCGTATTGCGTCGCACAGGAGCGAGAAGAAAGAGACGCAACGTCGCGGCGAGGAGATTCGGCAACCATCTGCGCCGCCTTCGCCGTGTTTTCCACGCGCGTAATTTTTACGTTCGGAGCGAGTGAGGAAAGGAACGCCGAGCACTGATTGATCGCCTGCTCGTGAGAATAAATTTCGCGGATCTCCGAGAGCTTCACACCCTCTTTTGTCAAGAGATTGTGATCGATTTTGATGCGTACCGTGCGAACAATGCGGAAGTTTCGGTCGATCATCAGGTCATATACCTGCTTGACCGAGCCCGCCGTGCTGTTTTCGATCGGCAATACGCCGTAGCGACACATTCCTGCTTCAATGGCGTCAAATACCTTTTCCCAGTTCGAGAAAAACAGAATGTTCGGCGCACGGAACAGCTTTTCGGTGGCAATTTGCGAATAGGCACCCTCCACGCCCTGACAAGCGACGAGCGCGCGTTCGGGAAAGAGCTTGGGGGTATTTTCGAGCGCATCTGTGATCTCTTGATAGAGGGCGGAACGCTTTTCCAGCTTTTGATATTGATAAGAGCGGGAAAGATCGAGAATAGAGGCATACAGCGTGCGCGTATATGCTTCAAATTCCTCTCCCGAGAGCTCCGAGATTTTGTCCAGCAGAGCGCGCTCGCGCGACGGATCAAGCACGGGAAGATCGTGCTCACGTTTATATTCGGCAACCTCTGCCGAGAGATTCATTCGACGAAGAAAAAGATCAACCAGTTCGCGGTCAACCGCGTCAATTTGTTCGCGTAATTCGTTCAGTTCCATAAATTTTGTCCTTTATTTTTGTCTTTTCGGCTTGCGAAAGCCAAGAAATAGCATCAAAAGAATGAGTGCGGGGAAAATGATCGAGACCAAAAAAGAAACTTTCAGATTGTTTCCAAACGCTTCGGCAATCCAACCTGCCGCCGTCGGTCCAACAAGACACCCAATGTCTCCCGCAAGGGCGAGATAAGCAAACATTTTCACACCGCCAAAGGAGATTCTCGACGCGGCAAGGCTGTACGTGCCGGGCCAAAGAATTCCCACCGCAAGTCCGCAGAGCGCACAGCCGATGAGGGCGACGATCGGAAGCGGAGAGAGCGCGGTCAGAAGAAAACAGAAGATGCAGAGCACCGAGGAGTAGGCGATCATCGAAAAAAGCTTGATTCGACCGCCCGAAAATGCGTAACCCACGCGAGCAAGTCCCATCAGAATGGCAAACAGGAAAGGACCGAGCAAGTCGCCAAGTGCCTTGGAGACGCCAAGTCCCGACTCAGCAAAGCTTGACGCCCACTGACCCATCGCTTGCTCTGCCGCGCCTGCGCAAAACATAATGATAAAAAAGATCCAAAAGATGCCCGAACGCAGAAGAGAAGTGTCTCCCTTGCCGTCGTCCTGCTTGAGGTGGGAAAGATCGTAGATCGGAACAAAGCAAAAGGCAATCGCACCCACGGCGGGAATCAGCGCCCAAAGGCAGGAGAGAATCCGCCAATGCTCAATGCCAACGAGGGCAAAAAAGAGAGTGGAAAGGAGCACCACGCCTGCAAGTCCCCAGCTGTAAAAGGAGTGCAAAAGGCTCATCGCCGAGCTTTTTTCTTCGGTGGGGCACGCCTCAACGATCGGACTGACGAGCACCTCAACGACTCCGCCGCCGATTGCGGCAAGAATCACCGAGAGCACGAGCCCGAGATAGGGCGACGGAAGCACTTCGGGAAGCCAGGCAAAGCCGGTCATACCGAGGACGGCGCAAAGATGCGCAATCACCACCGTGGCGCGGGGATTCACCTTGTCGGAAAATTTCACGCCGAGCAGATCGCACGAAAGCTGTGTCAGAAAGCTGACGGCGATCAAAAGGCTGATCTTTCCGAGCGAGATATCATAGGTGTTCTCAAAGGTCAGAAAGAGAAGCGGTGCAAAATTGATGGTAATGGCTTGCGTCAGATAGCCGATGTACGCGGCTCTGACGGTGTGCCGAGCAGTTAATTTCATAAAAACCTTCCGTTAAGAAGTAGTATTTTCATCCAAAAGAAGATCAAAGAGCGCAATTGCCGTGACCGCCTCGACCACGGGAATGGCACGGGGAACGATGCAGGGGTCGTGTCTGCCCTTGATCGAAAGCTTGGTCGGTTGCATGGTCACCATGTCCACGCTGTCTTGCTCGAGGGCAATCGAGGGCGTGGGCTTGACGGCAACGCGGAACACAAGCGGCATTCCCGTGGTCATACCGCCAAGAATTCCGCCCGCGCGGTTGGTTTTGGTGACGATGCGGTCGCCGTCGAGCGTAAAAGCATCGTTGTTTTGCGAGCCGCGTAGCGTCGCACATGCAAAGCCGTTGCCGAATTCTACACCCTTGACGGCGGGAATTCCGAAGAGAATTTGCGAGAGGCGGTTTTCGACACCGAAAAACATATGTTCGCCAAGTCCTGCGGGCAGACCGACGGCGGCACATTCGATCACGCCGCCCACCGAGTCGCCCTCGGCGCGAACCGCTTCGATCAGTGTACGCATCTTCTCTCCCGTCTGTTCGTTCAGTACGGGAAATTCTGTGCGTTCGGAGAGCAAAGAAAGCTCTTTTTCGGAAACCGTCACAAGATCAAAGCGATCGTCCGAAATCGAACCGATCGAAGCAATATGCGCGCCGATGCGAATGCCGCGCTCGGCAAGCGCTTGCAGACAAATGCCGCCGACGATACAAAGCGGAGCGGTCAGCCGTCCCGAAAAATGTCCGCCGCCGCGAAGATCGACCGCCTCGCCGTACTTCATTCTTGCCGCAAAATCGGCATGCGAGGGACGGGGAATAAAGGCAGTTTCGCTATAATCGGCAGAGCGCTGATTCGTATTTCGGATCACGGCACGGAGCTCTTTTCCGTTGAGAACACAGCGACCGTCTATCTCGTCGACGCCCGACAAAAAGATCGGCTCGTCGGCTTCCTTTCTCGGTGTGGAATAGGAATTCTGACCGGGCGCGCGACGCTTCATCAGGGCACGAAGCTCTGCGAGATCAAAGGAAAGTCCCGCGGGAAGACCGTCGGCAATCACGCCGATTTCGGGATCGTGCGAGCCGCCAAAGACGGTGATATTGATATTTTTACCGTAACTTGTTGACATCATACAGCCTTTCAGAGCTGAATTACAGCTCGCAAATATTCATTCCAAGCGATTTCATATCGCGCCAAAAATCGGGATAGGATTTTGCAACCGACTCCGCACCGTCTAGCACCACCGAAGAAGCGCAGGCAAGCGACGCCACAGCGGCGCTCATCGCAATGCGGTGGTCGCAGAAGGAAGATACCGAGCCGCCGACAAGACGCGAAACACCCTCGATCGAGAGTCCGTCCTCGGTTTCCGTGATGGTCGCGCCAAGCGAAGTAAGAAGCGCGGTCGTCGTTTTCAGACGGTCGCTTTCCTTGATGCGAAGACGCGATGCGTTTTTGATGATCGTCTTGCCCTCGGCAAGTGCGGCAACGACCGCTAGAACGGGAACAAGATCGGGAATTTGCGAAGCGTCGATCTCAATGCCGTGAAGCGGCGCGGGCGAGACGGTGCATTCGTCAGCGCATAGCGTGACCTTTGCACCGAAGCGCAGAAGAAGATCGACAATGGCGCGATCACCCTGATGCGACGTGCCGAGAAGTCCCGTCACCGTGATCGGATGCTTGCCGATTGCTCCCATACAAAGGGGAAATGCGGCATTCGACCAATCTCCCTCAACCGAAACTTCACGGGGAGAGCTAAGTCCGCTGTTCGGAGCGACCGAAAAGAGGGTGTCGGTTTGCTCGATCTTTGCACCGAACTGTCGCAGTGCATCGACCGTCAGAGAAAGATAGGAGACCGACTCGAGCCGTCCGTCAATGCGGATCGATCCGCCCTTGCCCGAAATGGCAAGTGCAAACAGAAGTCCGCTGATAAACTGAGAGGAAACCGAACCCGAAATGGTAAAATCGCGAGTATTGAGCGAGCCGCGACACATCAGCGGATTACTACCAATGTCGGAAAATACAATACCGCCGCGTTCCAGCTCCTCGCGGAGCGGGGAGAGCGGACGCTCGGGAAGTCTGCCCGCCATTACAAACGAAGCGTCGGCACCGAGCATACAAGTCAGTGGCACTAAAAAACGCAAGGTCGATCCGCTTTCACCACAGTCGAGGTGTGCGTTTTTTTGCAATTCAAGAATCGGAGTCACGCGATAAAAGGGAGCATCACGCACAATCTTCGCCCCAAGGGACGAAAGACAGCGAACGGTTGCCGAAATATCTTCGCTCAGCTCGTCACAGCGGATGAGGGTGGTGTTGTCGGCAAAGGCGGCACAGATCAGAAGTCGGTGCGCCACCGATTTCGAGGCGATGGCACAAACGCTTCCGCCAACCGACGAGGGAGAGATCGAAAGCTTCATTTGGTAAGTCCTTTCTCGAAAAGGTCGGTCATCTCAGAGACCGAGACGGGATAGAGCCTGCTGTCTCCGATGCCAAAGGGAAGAACAAAGGTCACCGTGTCTCCCATTCTCTTTTTGTCCGCAAGCGCCGCGCAAATTAGCTCCTTTGCGGAATAAGGACATTCGGTGGGAAGAGAGAGACGCTCCAAAAGAGCAATCAGCGCCGAGAGATCGTCCGAAGGGCAAATGCCAAGACGAACCGCGGCACGCGTCGCCATCACGAGTCCCATCGCAACGGCACTGCCGTGCGAAATTTGCAGGTTTGAGCACGCCTCGATCGCGTGTCCAAAGGTGTGTCCGAGATTGAGCAGCTGACGTCTGCCGCGGTCAAACTCGTCTCCCTCAACGATTTCCGCCTTGTGTAATACGCATCGCGCGATAATATCCTCGATCGATTCGCGAATGTCTCCCGAAAGATCGTCAAAGAGCGCGCGGTCGCCAATCATAGCATATTTCACCACTTCGGCACAGCCGTCGGAAAAGATTTCGCGGGGGAGTGTATCAAGTGTTTTTATGTCGAAAATTACAATAGATGGTTGATAGAATGCACCCACAAGATTTTTCCCTACGCGAAGATCTACGGCGGTTTTTCCGCCAACTGAGGAATCAACCGCGGCAAGGAGAGTTGTGGGGATTTGTACAAAACGAATTCCGCGCAAAAAGGTTGCCGCACAGAAGCCGCAAAGGTCGCCCACCACACCGCCACCGAGGGCGACAAGCGCGTCCGAGCGAGTAAAACGACGCTCCGCCAGAAATTCCCACAACGAGACCAATACCTCGGTGTTCTTCGAGGTCTCTCCGTGCGGAAATACAAAGTGTTCTACCGAGAAGCCAACCGCTTCCAACGATTCTTTGGTTTGATTCAAATAAAGCGAAGCGACGGTATCGTCCGAAACGATACACAGCCGTCTTGCACCGCCGAGCGCTTCCTTGCAATACGCGCCCGCGTCACCGAGAAGTCCTGCCCCAATGACGATATCGTAGGAGCGGGATGCGTGAACGGTTAGTTTTTTCATAAAAACCCCTTCGTTTTTTTCGTTTTTCTTGGTTTTATGGATTATCCGTCGATTTCTTTCTTGGCAATCCGCCCGTCGCGGAGCAGGGAACGAAGCGTTTCTGCATCGTCCGCCGCGATCGCGTCGCGGTATTCGGACAAGGAACGAATGATCGTGTCAAGTTCAAAAATCAAAGGCTCTTTGTTCTCTAAAAACAGCTCGCACCACATCTGCTCGTTGAGCCAAGCCACACGGGTCATATCCTTGTAGCTGCCTGCCGAAAATCCCTTGTGCACCTTGGCAGAGGGACTTTTGACGTAGGCGTTGGACACCACGTGCGCAAGCTGTGAGGTAAAGGCGATCACGCGATCGTGGCTCTCTGCGTCGGTTACCGAGAATTTTCGGAAGCCCGCAGGCGCAAGAAGCGCGCGGATCGAGTCAAGAAAGGCAATGTCGTCGTAAATCGGCGGTACAAGCACCATCGGCGCGCCTTGAAACAGCGTCGCTTTTGCGTACTTGATGCCCGAATATTGCGTGCCCGCCATCGGGTGACCGCCCACAAAGGTAAATCCGTACTCCTTTGCGAGCGCAAATCCGCACTCGCAGATCTGCTTTTTGGTGCCGCAAAGATCGATTACCACCGTTTTTGGGTCAATGATGGGCGCAATACGCTTGAGATAGTCGACCGCCGCCTGAGGATAGAGGGCAATCAGAATCAGATCGCAAGAGGGAATCGTACTTTCGTCGAGAATGCCGTCGCAAATCCCCGCAAGCGTGCAAAAACCAAGCGTCGGCTCGTGCGCGTCAGCACCGAGCACCGTATGTCCCGCCGCCTTGTACGCCTTCGCCATCGAACCGCCGATGAGTCCGAGACCGCAAATTCCAACCGTCATTGCTTGATTCCCCCGAGTGCGGAGAGTACCTGACGAACCGCCGCCGTTACGTCGGCAAAGGCGTCGGGCGTCAGCGATTGCGCACCGTCACACAGCGCGTGTGCGGGATCGTTGTGAACCTCGATCATCAGACCGTTCGCACCGCACGCCGCCGCGGCAAGCGCCATCGGCTTGACAAGGCGAGCAACGCCCGTCGCGTGTGAGGGGTCGACGATTACAGGAAGGTGAGACAGCTCGTGCAGAAGCGGTACTGCGGAAAGATCGAGCGTGTTTCTCGTGTAGGTCTCAAAGGTTCGGACACCGCGCTCGCAGAGAATCACGTTCTCGTTGCCGCCCGCCATAATGTACTCAGCCGACATCAGAAGCTCCTTTAAGGTGTTGGCAAGACCGCGCTTCAGAAGAATCGGCTTGTCGGTTCTTCCAAGCTCCTTCAAAAGCTCAAAATTCTGCATATTGCGCGCGCCCACCTGAATCACGTCCACCTCTTCAAAGAGGGGAAGGTGGTTGGCGTTCATAATTTCGGTCACAATCGGAAGTCCCGTTTCCTTTTTTGCTTCGATCAGAAGCTCAATGCCGTCGGCCTTGAGTCCCTGAAAATCGTAGGGCGATGTGCGCGGCTTGAACGCGCCGCCGCGAAGCATCGTCGCGCCTGCCGCTTTCACCGCGTGCGCGATCGACATTACCTGCTCCTCACTCTCCACCGAGCAAGGACCCGCCATCACGGCGAATATATTGCCGCCGACCGAGGTGTTACCCACCGAAATGATACTGTCATCGGGGTGAAATTTGCGGTTTGCACTCTTAAATGGCTCGCTGATGCGCTTGACCGATTCAACGATATCAAGGCTTTCCAAGAGCTCTGCATCGATTTTCGAGGTGTCTCCCACAAGACCGACAACGGTGTGCAGACTTCCGCGCGAGAGGTGAACCTCAAGTCCCTGAAGTCTGATCCAGGACGAAAGATTTTCAATTTGTGTTTCGGTAGTGCCCGATTTTAATACGGCGATCATAAAAATTCTCCTTTAAAATTATGAATTTTTCTGTGGCAGCAAAGTAGCAAAGGGAACATCCACAGAAAAAATGAAGCCTTTGCGGTGTTCTGCACCGGAAAGGCTTCATGAATTTTTATGAAATCGAAAATTCGATTGGATAAAATCAACTGAAACGAAAATCCGCAACAAAAAGCACCTTTATTTTTTCGACTGCGTAAAGCAATAAAAATAAAGGTAATAAAATTTGTTAGCGAAAGAACGGTTCATTGCCTTTTCTCCTTTGTTTTCGTTACACACATTTTAGCACGCTAAAACGCGTTTGTCAAGAGATTTCTCTAAAAAAATTACTCTCACGGAAAAAATTTTTCCGTGAGAGTGAAAAAATTGCTTATTCGGTGGTGTAGTTGTCGAAATAACCCTGAATAAATACGATGGGCGTACCCTTGTCGCCCGAACCCGAGGTCAGATCGCAAAGCGAACCGATCAGGTCGGTGAGCTGACGGGGCGTCGTACCCTCGGAAGCCATCTGACCGACGAGGTTGCCGTCCTTTTCCTGAATCTTTGCCTTGATGGCGGCTTTCAGCTCGTCACCCGAAAGATCGCCGAACTCGTTGTCGGCAAGATACTTCAGCTTCAGCTCGTTGGGCGTACCCTCAAGACCTGCGGTGTAAGCGGGCGCTACCACCGGGTCCGCAAGCTCCCAAATCTTTCCAATGGGATCCTTAAACGCGCCGTCACCGTAAACCATAACCTCAATGCGCTTGCCCGTTGCGTCAAACAGCTTTGCCTGAATGGCATCAACGACTACCTGACAGTCGCGGGGGAAGAGCTTGACTTGATCCTCGGTCGCCTTGTTCGAGCCAAGCAGACCGTAATTGGCGTTGAAGCCGCTGCCGTTGACGGGAGCATTCATAATTTCGTCAAGACCGAGCACGATCTCGGCGCCCGAAGCCTTGAGAATTCTCTTGGTGCGGATTCTCGAGTGAATATCACAGCAGAGCACGTTCTTCGTGTAGCCCAGAATTGCCTTCGGGTTGTTCGCGAAAACGATCTCAACGTCAGCGCCGCACTCACGGATCAGCGACTCGTAGTACTCTACGTAGTCCACACCCGTAAATCTGTGCTTCT
This sequence comes from Clostridia bacterium, assembly GCA_017631855.1. Lineage (GTDB taxonomy): Bacteria > Bacillota > Clostridia > Oscillospirales > CAG-272 > HGM12713. The sequence goes on from JAGBSP010000020.1 coordinate 10,629, forward strand.
CGTAGCCGAAGAGCTCACGGTATTTTTCCAGCGTCAGTACGTCGCAGTAGGGGTTGACACCCTTCTCGTCGACCGCGTCAAGACTGATGAGGTGGTTTCCAACCTCGTCCGAGGGATAGGAAAGCATCAGAACGACCTTCTTAACACCCTTCGCAATACCGCGCAGACAGATTGCAAAGCGGTTGCGGCTCAGAATGGGGAAGATCACGCCGACCGTAGCGTCAGCGCCGAACTTTGCCTTGACGTCAGCGGCAATATCGTCCACCGATGCGTAGTTACCCTGCGCACGTGCGACGATCGCCTCGGTCATAGCAACAATATCTCTGTCGTGGAACTCAAACTTTGCATCCTTTGATGCTTCAAGAACACATTCGGTGACGATATCAACGATATTGTCGCCGCTCTTGATGATGGGCGCTCTTACGCCGCGCGATACGGTTCCAATCATACGACTCATAATCATAAACTCCTTATAGTACGAATAGCATACGGCAAAAACGCCGTACGACATTATATTATATCATAGTGTCTGGAAAAATTCAAGATAATTTTTTAATTTTTTTCAAAAAATCGAAAAATTAGAGTAGGGAAGCCACGAGCTCTTCATACGGCTTTGCCGAAAGATACGCGGGCGGTACGTCAAAGACGGTCTTGCAACCGACAGCACCCTCGCGAGCCATGCGAGCGAGCGCACGTGCATAGGCAACGATCACAGACGCGGTGAATTCGGGGTTCGAGTCGAGCTTCAAGGAATACTCAATCACGTGCGAATGTTCAAGATTCTTGCCCGTCTTGCCCGTGCGAATGACAAATCCGCCGTGCGGAATGCCCGAGTGATCGCGACGGAGCTCGTCAAGCGAAATGAAATGAACGACCGTGTCATAGTCGGCAAAATAGTTGGGCATCTCGCAGATCTCGCGCTCAATGCGAGCAAGGTCAGCACCTTCCTCGGCAACCACAAAGCACTCGCGCAAATGTTTTTCGCGCGTCGAAAGCTCGGGGCACGAGCCGCTGCGAACAGCCGAGAGCGCTTCCTCTTTCGGAATGGTATATTGCTTTGCGTCAACAACGCCCGAAATGCGGCGAATGGCATCCGAGTGACCTTGGCTCACGCCCTTGCCCCAAAAAGTGTAGTCGCGACCGTCGGGCAGAATCGCACCCGCGAGAAGACGGTTCAGCGAGAACATTCCGGGGTCCCAACCAACCGAAATCATCGCGGCGTTGCCACCCTCACGAGCGGCGGCGTCGACCGAGGCAAAGTGCTCGGGAATCTTCGCGTGCGTGTCGAAGGAATCAATCACGCAGAAATGCTTGGCAAGAGCAGGGGTCTGTACGGGCAGATCTGTCGCAGAACCGCCGCAAAGGATCAGAACGTCGATTTTGCCAACGTAAGAGAGAATATCGTTTGCCGAAACAACGGGAACCCCCGCCGTACCGAGCGTCAGCGAAGAGGGATCACGTCGTGTGAAAACAGCGACGAGAGAGAGATCGGGATTTTGAGCGATCGCGCACTCAATGCCGCGACCGAGATTTCCGTAACCGTAGATACCAATGCGAATAGCCATAAAAACCTGCCTTTCCAAAAGCAAAAATAACAACAATAGTATAGCATATCTCCCCCGCATTTGCAAGATTTTTGAAAATATTTTTTGGTTTTTTAAAAATTCGTTCAAAATCCATCATTATTTATATATGATATGACAGGAAAGCATTTTGCGTACCCCCGCACGGACGATCGCATATCGCCAAGGATATCCTCCCCGTTGTCATTCTCGAGCGAAGCAAAGAATCTCGATGGAGATGCTCTCAAAGAAATGTGTAAGAGATTCGATCAAAATCACCAACTTTTTCATTTGCTTTTGTGCAAAACATAAAAAATTTCCTTTGCGTTCATATTTTGCTTGACAATCTTGCTGAAGTGTGGTAATCTTTATATTAGATATAGAATGTACTAATAGTACGTCCTATCGGAATTTCGTTGTTTGGGGACGAAATTTCATAAACAAATTTCAAAATTTTTAAAAAATAATGAAAGGAATATAATCATTATGAAAACAAGAACCCAAAAGCTAATTTCCCTTGTTTTGGTGCTGATGATGCTCGTCACGATGGTTCCCGCAGGAATCTTCACGGCAAGCGCAGAAGACGACGCGATCGTGATCGAAACTCTTGATCAATGGAACGCGTATGCAGAAACAGGCACCGAAACTTTTGCAGGTAAGACTGTAAAACTTGGCGACAATATCACTGGTATCACCAAGCCCCTCGCGGCTAATTTTGCAGGTACCTTCGACGGTGATGGATACGCAATTTATGATGTGACCTTTGAGGGCGCAGGTGTAATTGCAGCCAAACTGTCCGGTTCTGCAATCGTTAAGAACGTTAAGTTCGAAAACGTTGACATCACGGGCACGGGCAACACCGGCTTGATTGCAGGAGCGGTAACTGTATCCGGCGAAAACAAGATTACGATTGAAAAAATCAACGTAGATGCTAATTCTTCCGTTAGCGGTGCGGCTGCTACGGGCGGTCTTATCGGTCATGCAACGTTGAGCAATTCTGCAACCCTTGCTTTTGATAGCATTGATGCGGCAGCTGCTGTTTCTGGTTCTGGTTTGGTAGGAAAGACCAACCAAAAAGAAGCGAAGTCAATTGGCGGTATCTTGGGTTACGGTTTGGTTTCTACCACAACTGCTGCAGGTGCTACGGCGCCCCTGTTCTCTGCGAACGCTTGTTTGGTAATGGGTACTGTCAGTGCAACTGGTACTCCTGATACCGCGAACAATATATATATGCCTCCGGTATCCGGTGTGTTTGGCATTTTGGAGGGTGGCGGTTACAATAGCCACAAGAGAATCTCGGTTACCAATTGTTTCATTGGTGCAAAAATGACGACCACTGGCCCGAATAAGAGTTGTCTGATAGCAGCATATGACGAAGGTGGTAATTTTACTTATTCCAATGTCAAAAGCATTACTGGCGCAACTTATAATCAGTACGGCGGTGGAAACAATGGTTCTACCGTAAATGGTGAAACTCCTCCGGCTACTTATTGGGGCGCTACTCACATGAAGGATATTGCTACCGTATCTCTCGAGGATGCTCAGGCATTCTTCACTAGAAACGACAAAAACTTTATCTCGATAAAAACCATTGATAACTACGACACGATAGAAACTTTTGAGATTGACAGTGCTGCAAAGTGGAACGAGTTGGCAAGAAGTGTTCACAACTTTGAGGGCAAAAAGGTTGTTCTAACGAAGGATTTCGACGCAAACGACGAAGAGCTTACGACCTTTGCGAATGTTTTCAAGGGTACTTTTGATGGCAACAACAAGACGATCTCTAATGCAATTGTTAACGGTAACGGCGTGATCGCAAACATCCTCGAAGGTGGTGCAACCGTTCAGAACGTAAAGTTCGTAAACGTTGATGTAACCGGCACGGGTGCCGTTGGTATGATCGCGGGAACGCTTGCTCCTGCAAATACTACCACGATTACCAAAATCAGCATTGATGATACTTCTTCGGTTACCGGTACAACTCAAACAGGCGGACTGATTGGTATTGTCAACACGGCAAACACCTATACGCTTGCTGTTAGCAATCTTTCGATGAAAGCTGAGGTCGCTGGCGGAACGACCGGCGGTGTAGTTGGTAAGGTAGGTAACAATACCAATGCGACCTCCCAAGCATACGTGAACATTAGCAACGCAATTATTTCTCCTGCTGCAAAGGTTCAGGGCGGTGCTGTTGGAGACTTTCTTGGTGCACGCCCTGCGGCAAATACTGCTTCTACAACGGCATCGAGATTGTCTTTGACCAACGTTGCAATGCTTGGTTCTAATTATACTTATTTCATTTCCAATACTTCCAATAACGTTTCGAATGTTGCTTATACGAATATGTATGTAACATCCACAAGTATAGGATTCTTATACTCTGGTTCTTATGCCACTTACATCAATGGTATTCATTGTAAAGATGCTACTAGCGTTGATAGATACTCCCCCACAGTGGTTAATATTGTCGATAAGGGAACGATCGAGATTCCGTGGCTGATTGATGATTCTGATGTGAATACGTATTTCTCCGAGGACGAGAACGGATACGTTATTTATGGCTATGATCCTTCTTTGATTCCTGATTATGCAACCACCAATACGTTTGAAATCGCTAATATTGACGATTGGAATGCGCTGGCAGGTAAGGATCATACTTTTGCAGGCAAAAAAATTGTACTGACTAAGGATATTGATGCAACTGGTGTTACGCTTTTGCCGCTTGCTACTTATTTTGCAGGTGATTTTGACGGTCAGGGGCACACTATTACCGGTGCAACCGTGAATGGTGCTGGTTTGATCGCCGATACTCTGTTGGGTGGAGGAGTTATTCAAAAGGTTTCTTTTGATGGTGTAACTGTCAATAATCAATCCGGTAATGCAGGAATTCTTGCAGGATCCTTGATTGCTGATAGGGGAGCCAAGATTAATATTACTCAAATTAATGTTACTAACTCGTCCGTTACGGGTACTGGTTACGCTGGTGGTTTGATTGGTTCTATAAAGGTAACTGAATCGAAAACAAGTGGCGTGATTGATGTTTCGAAAATTTATTCTCAAGTTACTGTTACATCGAGTGCTAACAATACTGCTGTAGGTGGTCTGATTGGCTATGCCGAGGTGAAAGGTACTTCGCGCGATGTGTCTGTGACTTTGAATCTTGAAGATGCGATTGTTGATTCTAAACTGTCCGGCGGTAACAAAAGAGCAGGTGTTGTAGGTTATTTCCTGGGCGATGCTGCTATTCCTGCTAATGGTGGATCTACAGACATAAACAATACCAAAAATAACATTACTACTTACTTTAACATGAAAGATCTTGTGGTGAAAACCCAAGGCTTCACTTATAGAGTTGCAGAAACAAAGTATGGAGCGTTTACGTGTGAAAATCTGTACCTTGTAGGAGCGAAAGATACTGATAATATATTCCGCCTTGAAGGTTATGCATCTTGGCTGAACCAGATTCACCCTTCTCTGTTGGGTAAAGACGGTAATCGTGATTTTATTACCACGGCCTCGATTGCGGCAAGTGGAAAGATGGACGTCCCCTTTATTTTGAATACCGTTGCAACTTCGGAAGATGTTGCGAAGATGGCAATGAATCTTTCTGATAAGGAAGGATTCTTGCGATTGGTTCCTCAGCAGTTCCAGGTAGTAGGTCTCCAGCAGAGTGCTTCGTTTACAACTGACTACGCACTTCGCTTCATCGCTCCGATGTATTTGGAGAACGCTTCGGATATCAAGATGACTGTCGTTGCTGCGTATACGAATGCCGATGGTAAAGCAGTGACAAAGACCTTTGAGGCAGAAACCACCATGTATGATGGTCTGACTGCGTACGATGAGTACAAGATCACCGAAAAGGATCTCATTCGCGCTTCTGACTACGGCGCAAATAAGCTGGCAGGCTTTACGATCTACGGTATTCCTGTAGGCATGTACGATATTACCTTCGAGGCAACGGTAACCTATACGGTTGGCGAGACGACTGTAACGTCGGTTCCTGTTACCGTTATGTTTAACATTGATGGTGCTTTGGCAAAATAATCAAGGAGGTTACGAACGATGAAAAAGTACAATGAAGCAACAATTGAATTGATTTCTCTCTCCGTAGCCGATGTAATTACCGCTTCTGTTAACGATGTTGGTTCTCGTATGGGATGGTTCGATGCCAACGAAGAAGATGAGGAATAATCTTCTTTGCGAAAACTGAAAAAAACTACAGCGGTCTGCTTTGGCAGACCGCTGTTTGGTTTTGGTTTGGAATAATTACCAAAAAGAGCAGGGTGTTTTGATGAAAAATACCAAAAATGAAAATCTTATTTTCTTTTCCTTGACAAAAACGATAAAATTTGATATAATGTATGATAACATAATATGTGTAATTATGCAATCATATCGCATATGAAAGGAAGAATCTTATGAAAAAAAGATTTCAAAAGCTGACGTCTATGGCGTTGGTGCTGGTGATGCTTGTTACAATGATTCCTGCGGGAATCTTTACGGCGAATGCGGCAGAAGATGGTGATGTAGTGACAATTATGAGCAGAACCCAATGGGACGCTCTTGATAAGACCCAAACCTTTGAGGGCAAAACGGTAAAGCTGGGCGCACACATCAGCGGAATTACCACGCCGCTTGTTAACGACTTTAAAGGTACCTTCGACGGAGCTAACTACACGATTTCTGATTCGAACGTTGCGGGCGCAGGCGTGATCGCAGACACGATTAGCGGCGACGCAACCGTTCAGAACGTAAAGCTTTCGAACGTCAGTGTGGAAAATGCTAACGGTCATGCGGGACTTGTTGCAGGAACAGTATCTGCTACGGACGCTTGGTTGTATTTTTTTAGAATTAGTGCTACCGGTTGTACGGTCACGGGAACGGGTCTCATCGGCGGTTTGTTTGGATATGTGAACGTAACGACATCAATGGGCGAAAGTACCATCGATATTTCCAATGTTTACATTCAGGCAACGGTCACGGCAACTGTTGAAAAAATGGCTGCCGGCGGTTTGATCGGAAGCGATGCTTCGCAAGGTATCAGTGCCACGAAGACGGTAACGATGAATATTTCGGATACGGTCGTTTACGGTAACGTGACTTCCAAAAGTAACTCGTGTGGCTTGATCGGTGAGTATGCCGGTGGAAATATTGCTAATAACAATGACAATGGCGAGTATGGAAAGGCAACTCATACTGCGTATTTAAACCTTACTAATGTTGGCGTGAGCGGCGGTTCACAATTCAAGGTGATGCACATGGCAGGCGGTGCTGTGGCCATCTCGAATCTGTATCTGCTGGATACCAACGGAAATTTGTTTGGCGCGGCTAACTATCGTGCGTGGATTAATGAAGTGAATATGAATGCCATGGGTCGTAACTCCGTTACGGCGGACAAAATGGCGGCGGCCGGCGTCGAAACTCCCGTAAAGATCACGAACATTGAAAAACTTCCCGTGATGGAGGGTGGTTTTGTCAAGTACGTTCCCGAGAAGATTCAGGTCGTAGGCGTTCAGCGCAGTGTCGCGGTTGATGACACCTACGCGCTCCGTTTCATCGCTCCGATTTATCTGACCGACGTTTACGATGTAGAAATGACGATTGAAGCGAAGTATGTGGTTGACGGAGTTGAGGAAACCCGTACCTTTACTTCGATTGCGGCAATGTACGATTCATTGACTGCCTATAGCAAGTACGATATCACCGATAAGAAGATTGTTTATGCTTCGGATTTCGGTGCTCACAAGCTGGCAGGATTTACGATCTACAACATTCCCGTCGGTTTTGAGGTTACTTATATCGCAACGATGACGTATACCTTTAACGGTCAGCAAATCACGTCAAAATCTGCACCTATTAAGTTTACTGCAACAGGAGATCCTGTGGTTGATACGAAATTGCCGCCGCTTCCCACGGTCGGCTCTGTGATGGGTTGGAATGACGTGCCGGAAGTAAACGCGTAATCTTCCGTACAACAATCTAAAAACAAAAAATACAGCGATCTGTTTCGGCAGATCGCTGTTCTTTTTTCGTTTTGGAATAATCACCAAAATAGGCAGGGCGTTTTGATGAAAAGCACCAAAAATGAAAATATTCCTCTCTTTTTATTGACAAAAATGATGGAATTTGATATAATTTATGATGATATAAAATGTGATTTTATACATTGTTGTAAAACAAGAAAGGAAGATTTTGTATGAAGAAAAGATTTCAAAAACTGACTTCGTTTGCTCTTGTACTGGTGATGCTTGTGACGATGCTCCCGATGGGTGTTCTCACTGCAACGGCAGAGGGAGAGGTCAGTGCTGAACTTGCGGCAGGCTTGGCAGCAGGCTCCCAAAATCTTGTGATTAAGAGTGTGGCTGATTGGAAGGCAGTAAGTGCTGCAACGTCCACTTATACGAGCAAGAGCGGTGCAAGCTTTAGTGGAACCACCATTACTCTTGGTGCAGATATTGATGCCAACGGTGAAGCCCTCCCTCCCTTGAGCACTGGTGCTTTCTACGGTGTTCTTGACGGTCAGGGATACACCGTGAAAAATGCAACCGTAACAGGTTCAGGCAATACCGGTCTTATCGCAGGCGCTCTCGGCGGCGGTAAGGTCACCAACGTCAACTTTGATAACATTACCCTTACTACCTCGGCAGGCCACCTTGGCTTGATTGCAGGTCACAACTCGATTTGGGCTGAAGTTGAGATTTCTAAGATCAATGCTACCAACATTACCGTGACCAACACGGGCACGGGCAATACGGGTGGTATCATCGGTAACCACGCAAACAACGGTTATACGCAGGTTGTTACGCAGATCAACTTCCAGGGCACGGTTCGCGACGACAATACGGCTGCCGGATGTAACGTCGGTGGTATCGTCGGTGCGGCTTCGATCGGCGGTGTAACCAAGTGGTCGAAGATTAGTTTGGATGCAACCGTTGGAGCAGACCAAACCGGAACTACCGACTGGGTCGGTGGCTTTGCAGGTCTCTACGGTATGAACGCAGGGAAACTTCTTGAGGTTTCCGACGTTTATCTCAGCGGTGCGATTGACGGTAACAGCGTATCCACGCCTCAGAATGCCGGATTTATCGCAAAGGTAACCGGTCAGGCAGGCGCAAATATGTCGGTGATCGACGGTGTCCTGATCGATATGGACTTCTCGAAGGCGTTTGGTAACTCGATTATCTTTGCAGCTATCCAGAACGGTAACCTCGTTTATACGAATGCGTTTACCACGATGCAGTCCAATAACGGTACATGGTCGAGCTCGACGGTTCGTTGGACGAATATGTCCTACAACGGAAATTCGTTCTTCAACGGTGTCGCTAACCCTTGGGCAGGCGCAGACCCCACCCGTGACTCCTTGACGCGCGTTAACGCTACGGAGATTGATGATGTGGTTACAAGAGACAGCGACGGATTTATCGCGGACGTTGCCGCACCCGAAAACCTCGGAGATCCCAAGACGATTGTGATCAATTCGATCGAGGATTGGAAGACGGTTTCCGAGATGAACGATCTGTTTGAGGGAATGACCGTGAAGCTCGGCGCGGATATCGACGCCGCAGGCGCAACGCTTCCTCAGCTTTTCAAGGCGGGTAACGTTCGTTGCACGTTTGACGGTCAAGGTTATACGATCAAGAACGTCGGTACGGCAGCCGCTCCCAACACGGTAGCATTGCTTTCTTCGAAGTCGAATCTCAATATCCAGAACGTAACGGTGGAGAACTGTCACGTTTCGGGTTCGGGCGATAAGGCCGTTCTTGTGGATTGGCAGAACTGCTGGTCAAAATATACCTTTAAGAACATCAAGGTGTTTGACAGTACCGTTGTTTCGTCCGATAAGGCGGCAGGTATTATCATCGGTCAGGTTTCGGGCAATGCAGGAAACTATGGCGTTGATTTTGAAAACATTTTGATCAGTGGTTGCTCGGCAACGGGTAAGTCCAACGGTGGTGGATGGTCTTCCACGGGTGTTGGCTCTCTCGCGGGTTACTGCGTATTCAATAGCGGCGACTATGGCGCATCGGCAAAGAACATCGAGGTTCTGAAAACAACGCTGACCGATAACGCAGAGGCTTCTTGCGTAGGTGGTCTCTTCGGATATTTCAGACATCACGGAGGAACTAGCCTTACGATCGAGAACGTTTACGTCAACGCAACGTTTAAGACTCCCAAGTCGTCGGGTTGGACGGGCGTTGCCGCAGGTTTGTTCCAGACGGCGAATTCCAATACCGGTAACGTCAATACGATCAAGAATTGTATCACAAACAACCAGTATCCCGGAATCGTTCAGTTCCCCACGCTGTTCTACGCTCCTCAGGCGACCTTCGTTTGGGAAAATCTGTACTCGGTTCAGGCGCACAATCCTCTCAAGGCGGGTTGGTTGATTAACGGCAATAACGTCGTAAACGGCGTGGAAGGCGTTGTTTCGAACTACAACGGTATTCCCGCAGAGCAGATTTCGATTGCTTCCATTCGCAGTATGATTGTCCGTGACGAGGACGGATTTATCTCGAAGATCAAATCGGTCGTTGAGCCTTACGGTTACCATTGCAGCGAGGTGAAGGACGGAAAATTTGCTGTTCGATTCCTCGGAACCGCTTCGCTGATCGAAGAGCGCGTTGTTTACGTGAATGTCAAAGCGACGACCGAAAGCGGTGTGGTCAGAACCTTCCGCGTACAATCGCCTCTCTTTGAGCGCGTCACTCCCTTTGATAAGCACAGCATCGACGATGAGTTGATTGCAAAAACGATCGGTACGGAAAAACTGATTTGCGTTACTGTATACGATATTCCCGTGGGTGAGGCAATCGAATTTGAAATTTGGATGTCGATGGAAGCCTCCGGAGGACTTGAAATCAATAGTACGGAAACGATGACGTTTCGGTTTGACGCCAACGGTGCTCCTATCGTAGAATAATCAATATTTATCTCCCACGCAAGTGATTGCTTGCGTGGGAGCTTTTTGATTTTCATGATTTTTTCAGCAAGAAAACACAAATCGATCGCAATTTTGTGTTAAAATAGACTCAAAAGAGCCTCGACAAGGGTCGATATAAAGCGATTTTTTGAATAATCTATTGACAATATTGAAACAATGTGGTACAATAATAACAACGAAATGAACGTCATTTTTGGATGGCGTGTGTTTCTGAACAGACTGAAAGAAAAAAGGAAAAAAGAAAGGATATTTCAACGATGAAGGCAGTCATTTTAGCAGGAGGCTTTGGAACAAGATTTTCCGAAGAGTCGCATCTGAAACCGAAACCTATGATTGAAATTGGCGGTATGCCCATTCTTTGGCACATTATGAAGAACTATTCTGCTTACGGCATCAATGAGTTTATCATTTGTTGTGGCTACAAACAGCAGTATATCAAGGATTTCTTCAACAACTATTTTCTTCACGCCTCGGACGTAACTTTTGACTTTACCAATAACACTAACCGTATGAAGGTGCATAAAACCTATACCGAGCAGTGGAAGATCACGGTCGCAGACACGGGTCTGAACACGATGACGGGCGGAAGACTTAAGAGAATCAGCAAGTATCTCGATCCCAACGAGCCTTTCCTGATGACCTACGGCGACGGTGTGTCGGACGTAGATATCGCGGCTCTGATCGATTTCCATAAGAGCCACGGCAAGCTGGCAACCCTGACGGTTGTTAACGCAGGTCAGCGCTTTGGCGTGATTAAGATGAACAAGGACGACAAGCAGATCACCTCGTTCCGTGAGAAGAAGGATTCCGACGGAAATCCGATCAACGGCGGATTTATGGTTCTTGATCCCAAGGTCATTGACTATATTGAGGGTGATGAAACCGTCTTTGAGAAGAAGCCTCTGGAAAATCTGGCAAAGGATCAGCAGCTGATGGGCTTCCATCACGATGGATTCTGGCAGTGCATGGATGCCAAGAGAGACTGGGAGATCCTTGAGAAGCTTTGGAATACCGGCGAAGCTCCTTGGAAGAATTGGGAAGACTAATGCTGAATTTGGAATTTTATAAAGGAAAAAGAGTACTTGTCACGGGACATACGGGCTTTAAGGGCTCGTGGATGTGTCAGGTACTGAAGAATGCGGGCGCTGTCGTTACGGGATATTCCCAGACGCCGCCCACCACACCCGCGCTCTTTGATCTGGCAGGTGTTGCTGACGGAATGACCTCGGTCATCGGGGACATCCGCGACTTTGACGCGCTGAAGAAGTGCTTTGACGAGGCACAGCCCGAGATCGTTCTGCATCTTGCGGCACAGCCGATCGTCCGCGATAGCTATAAGGATCCTCGCTATACTTATGAAACCAACGTGATGGGTACGGTGAATATCCTTGAGTGCGTTCGTCTGTCGAGCAGCGTACGTTCCTTCCTGAACGTCACGACCGACAAGGTGTATCGCAATAACGAATGGGAATGGGGTTACCGTGAAAACGAGCCGCTCGACGGCTTCGATCCTTATTCCAACAGTAAATCCTGCTCCGAGCTTGTTACGCACAGCTATAAGGATTCCTTCTTTGCCGACGGCAAGGTTGCAATTTCGACGGCACGTGCGGGTAACGTCATCGGCGGCGGAGATTTTGCCAACGACCGTATCATTCCCGACTGTATCCGCGCCGCCTTTGACGGCAGAGACATCATCGTGCGCAACCCGCACTCCACGCGGCCTTATCAGCACGTGTTGGAACCCGTGATGGCATATCTGATGATCGCGCAAAAACAGTACGAGGATGGCGCATTCGCAGGCTACTACAACGTAGGTCCCGACGAGTGTGACTGCTTCCGTACGGGAGCGCTGGTCGATCTGTTCTGCCGCACTTGGGGCGACGGAATGAAGTGGATCAACCGCTATGACGGTGGTCCTCACGAGGCAAACTTCCTCAAGCTCGATTGCTCGAAGCTCAAGACCGTGTTCGAGTGGAAGCCCGTATGGAATCTGGGCAGCGCCGTCGAGTGTACGGTAGAGTGGTCGAAGTGTATGCACGCAGGCGAGGACGTCGCCGCTTGTATGGATCGACAGATCGCACGCTTTGTTTCCGAGAGTGCTTGGATCGAACAATAAAACATCAAAATCAGCGCCGGGTGTCCTGTCGCTGATTTTGTCTGTCAGCATATTTTTGAAAGAAATAGGGGAAGCAGATGGAATACAAAATTCAAAAAGCAGTCATTACAGGTGCAACGGGTGCCATCGGTATGGCGCTTGTCAACGAGATGATTTCCCGCGGCATCGAGGTAACGGTGTTCGTTCGCGGCGATTCTGCCAGAGGCGACCGCATTCCCACGTCTCCGCTGGTCAAGAGAGTCGAGTGCTCGCTCGATCAGATGGCGGACTTTGAAGCGCCGAAGGGAGAGAAATACGACGTCTTTTTCCACTTTGCGTGGGCGGGAACCACGGGCGACGCGCGCAACGATATGTTCCTGCAAAATAAAAACGTCAAATATACACTCGACGCGGTGGATCTTGCCGAGAGAATGGGATGCCATACCTTTATCGGTGCGGGATCGCAGGCAGAATACGGAAGAGTCGAGGGAAAGCTCTCGGCATCGACCCCCGCGTTTCCCGAAAACGGCTACGGAATGGCAAAGCTTTGCGCGGGTGAGATGAGCCGCGTGATGTGCGAAAAGAAGGGAATTCGCCATCTTTGGGCAAGAATTCTCAGCGTGTACGGTCCATACGACGGTGCAAATTCGCTCGTGACGTCTACCATTCGCAAGCTCGTCGACGGTGAGAAACCTTCCTGCACGGCAGGCGAGCAGATCTGGGACTATCTTTACAGCAAAGATGCCGCAAAGGCATTTGTTGCAATGGCGGAGCGCGGCGTCGACGGCAAGGTCTATTGCCTTGGCGGCGGTAAAACAAGAATGCTTCGTGAATATATTGAGGGAATTCGTGACGCGGTTGATCCTGACGCACCCTTGGGTCTGGGCGATCTTCCGTATCCCCCGAAGCAGGTCATGTACCTCTGCGCCGATATTTCCGAGCTTGTCGCAGATACGGGCTTTGAGCCGAAGACCGCCTTTGAGGACGGAATTCGAGAGACGGTTGCGTGGTATCGAAGCACCGTATCAAAGTAAGAAAGCAAATATAGGAGAAACGTTATGAAAAAAGTCAGTATTATGGTTCCTTGTTATAACGAGGAAGAGAACGTTGTCCCGATGAGCGAAGCGCTCGTCGCGCAAATGGAACAGCTCCCGCAGTACGATTACGAGATCCTCTTCATCGACAACTGCTCGCAGGACAATACTCGCCCTCTGTTGCGTGAGATTTGCGCAAAAAATCCCAAGATCAAGGCGATCTTCAACTCCAAGAATTTTGGACAGTTCAATTCGCCCTACCACGCAATTTGTCAGACGACGGGCGATTGCACCATCACGGTTTGCTGTGATTTCCAGGATCCCATTGATATGATCCCGAAATTCCTTGCCGAGTGGGAAAACGGACACAAGGTGGTTATCGGCATTAAGACCTCGTCGAAGGAAAATAAGCTGATGTACTTCCTGCGCAGTATCTATTATAAGCTGATCCGCAAGCTCTCCCGTGTCGAGCAGATCGAGCATTTTACCGGCTTTGGTTTGTATGACAAGAGCTTTGTTGACGTAATGCGCAGTCTCGATGACTCTACCCCCTTCCTGCGCGGTATCGTTGCAGAGCTTGGACCGAATATCAAGAAGATCGAATACGAGCAGGCACAGCGCAGAGCAGGAAAGACCAGCAATAATTTCTTTAGCCTTTACGATGCGGCAATGCTTTCGTTTACGTCCTATACTAAAATCGGCGCACGCCTTGCCGAGCTTCTCGGTGTCTTGATGTGTGTGGGAAGTGCCATCGCTGCAGTGGTTTGTCTGATTCTTCAGCTGACGATGCAGGTCTTTGAAACGGGTACACCCGCAATCCTTATGACGCTCGTATTTGTCGGCGGACTTCAACTCTTCTTTATCGGCTTTATTGGGGAATACGTGATGACGATGAATACCCGCGCGATGAAGCGCCCCATCGTGGTTGAGGAAGAGCGCATCAATTTCTAAAAAAACACAAAAGGACTTCGAAGAAGTCCTTTTTGTTTTCGAAAAAACTTGACTTTTTCATAAAGAAGATTTATAATATATATGATGGATGATTATACCCTGTATATTCTTCCCGGAAAAATGACGCGAAACGCATGAGAGGACGAACAATGCTGAAAAGACGAGAAGCAAGAGAGATTTTGGTAGGACTTTTGTTTGAAAGTGAGTTCCGTACCGATGAAAACTATGTGGAAATTTATGCAATTTCCGCGGAGGAGAGAATGATCCCCGAGGATGATTACGTCAAGAAGGCGTACTATGCGATCTTTGAACATAAGGACGAGATCGACGCTTGCATCGGAGAGCACGCGCACGGTTGGAAGACCAGCCGTATGACCAAGCTGTCGCGCTCGATTTTGCGTTTGGCAACCTATGAAATGCTCTTTGAGGAAGAAATTCCTTATAGCGTTTCGATCAACGAGGCGGTAGAGCTGACCAAAAAGTTTGACGACGAAAAGGCGCGCCCTTTCGTCAACGGAATTCTCAATTCGATTAAGACTAAGCTTGAGGCAGACGCACAATGACTCCCTGCTACGTAGGCTTTGATACGAGCAACTATACGACCTCGGTCGCCGTTTGCACCGAAGAGGGAAAGATCGTTGCCAACCTCAAAACACCGCTCCCCGTCAAAGAGGGGCAGAGAGGACTTCGGCAATCGGATGCCGTGTTTGAGCACGTGCGCAATTTGCCTCTGCTGATGGCTCGGCTGGGGGAAGTGCTCTCCGAGGGAGACTATCAGCCCGTAGCGGTTGGTGTGTCGACCAAGCCGCGTGACGTAGAGGGCTCGTATATGCCGTGCTTTCTTTCGGGACGAGCGGCGGCAGGCGCATTTGCAGCGGCAGGCAACCTTCCGATCTATGAATTTTCGCACCAAAACGGACACCTGATGGCGGCGCTGTATTCCTGCGGCAGAACCGATCTTCTTACGACCGAGCGCTTTTTCGCCTTCCACGTATCGGGCGGTACGACCGAAGCGCTTCTTGTGAAGCCGAACGGAACTGCCTTTGACGTTCAGCTCGTCGGAGAGACCGACGACATCAACGCAGGGCAGGCAATCGACCGCGTCGGTGTTGCAATGGGGATCGCATTCCCCGCAGGCAGGGAAATGGAAGCGCTGGCGGCAAGCTACAAGGGGAAGATTTATCGGCATCCCGTTTGCGTTCGCGAGGGAAAATGCAGTTTGTCGGGCGCAGAAAATATTGCTCTGAGACTTTACCGCGAGACCGAAAACCCTGCGGCAGTCGCGGCATTTGTCTTTGATTTTATCGGAAAGACGCTCCTTGCAATGGGGGAGGCTATCGAGGAGACCTACGGAAAACTTCCCGTCGTCTTTGCAGGCGGCGTGATGTCCAACAAACTGATGCGTAAGCGCCTTTCGGAGCGCTTTGACGCATCCTTTGCCGAACCCGAGTTTTCGGCAGACAACGCGGCGGGCATTGCACTCCTTTGCCGCCGAAATCACCAAAACTAATCCAAAAATCCGTAAAGGAGAGAAGAATGAATCAACAAAATATTCCCGCCTTTACGGTGACCGATCTCAATCGGTATATCAAATCGCTGATCACCGCAGACGAGGTGCTTTCCTCGGTTACCGTGCGCGGCGAGATTTCGAATTTTAAAGCACATACCAGCGGACATCTGTATTTTACCATCAAGGACGAGGGCGCAGAGCTCTCCGCCGTGATGTTCCGTGCCGATGCCGCAAGACTGCCGTTCCGTCCGACCAACGGAATGAACGTGCTGGTCTACGGCAACGTCGACGTCTATGAAAAGAGCGGACGCGTGCAGGTGTACGTGCGTACTATGATGGCAGACGGCGTGGGCGCTTTGGCGCAGGCGTACGAGCGACTCAAAAAGAAGCTCGAAGCAGAGGGACTTTTTTCGGAGGAGCGAAAGAAGCCGCTCCCCGCATTTCCCGAACGCATCGGTGTAATCACAGCTCCCACGGGTGCGGCGATCCGTGATATTCTCAATATCACGGGACGCAGATATCCGCAGGCAAAGGTGATTCTTTACCCGTCTTTGGTGCAAGGCCCCGATGCGCCGCAGAGTCTGCTTGCGGGTGTGGAATATTTCAACGCGGCAGAGGCGTGCGACGTCATCATTCTCGGCAGAGGCGGCGGCTCGATCGAAGACCTTTGGGCATTCAACGACGAATCCCTCGTCCGTGCCGTGGCGGCATCGAAGATTCCCGTGATTTCGGCAGTCGGACACGAAACCGACTTCACCCTCTGCGATTTTGCGGCAGACCGACGTGCACCAACCCCCTCGGCGGCGGCAGAGCTTGCCGTGCCCGACCGAGCGGTACTGCAAGGAAAAACGGCAGAGAGCTTTGCACAGCTTTCCCGCTTGATGGATAAAAAGATCCGTACGGCACAGTTTTTGCTGGATTCCCGTGCAAAGAGCCTCGCGCTTCTTTCTCCCGAAGGACGGCTTCAGCGCAACCGCAAGGAGCTTGGATATATGTCCGACGGAATGGAGCGGGCAATGGCAAAGATTCTTCAGCGAGATCAGGCGCGACTGAGAGCGTCGGTCGAACAGCTCGGAGCACTCAACCCCTTGGCGATTTTGCAGAGAGGATACAGCGCCGTGCGCGATGCGGACGGACACGTGCTCGCATCGGTGGAGCGCTTGGAAATCGGACAGAGTGTGGAGCTCTTGATGCGCGACGGTATGGCAAAGGCAGAAATTCGAGAAATTCTTAGGAAGGATGAGCACAGCGATGCAAGAAAATAAAGAAATGAAATTAGAAGAGGCGATGAAGCGTCTGGATGAGATCCTTTCGTCGCTCAACGAAGAAAATATTGACCTCGAAGCGGCAATGAAGCTTTACGAGGAAGGCGTGCGCACCGTGGCGTTTTGTCAGAAAAAGCTCGCCGAGGCAGAAAGAAAGATCAGCCTTTTGAAGATCACCGCGGACGGAGAGCTCGTCGAAGCACCGTTTGAGGTGGAACGCACCGAAGCCTGAGGAGAAACAAAATGAAAGAAAGTATGACCCTTTTGAAGCAGACGATGACCCTTCACGCAGAGCGCGTGGAGAAGGCACTTGCTGCCTATACCCAAGCCCCCGACGAAGATTTGCAGATTCTGTTTGATGCCGAGGAATATTCCTTGCTTGCAGGCGGAAAGAGAATTCGCCCCTTCCTTGTCAACGAGGTCTGCCGTATGCTCGGCGGCAATGAGAGCGCATCGATGCCCTTTGCGTGCGCGCTCGAGATGATTCATACCTATTCGCTCATCCACGACGATCTTCCGTGTATGGACGACGACGATTTGCGCCGCGGAAAGCCGACGAATCACAAAAAATTCGGATACGCGAACGCACTGTTAGCAGGCGACGCTCTGCTGACCAAGGCATTCTTCGTCGCATCCTCGAACCCGAACGTTGATCGCGCCACAGCGGCAGAAGCGGTTTTGCTTCTTTCCGAGGCGGCGGGCGAGATCGGAATGATCGGCGGACAGATTATGGATCTTGCGGGCGAGCACAAAAAACTCTCGCTCGAGCAGCTGCACCGACTTCATTCGATGAAAACAGGCGCGCTCATCCGCGTTGCGGTACAGCTTGGCGCACTTGCGGCAGGCTTTGACCGAGATAGCGACGAAATGCGCTCAGCGGTCGCCTATGCCGAAAAGATCGGTCTTTGCTTCCAGGTCATCGACGATATTCTCGACGCAACGGGTAGCGAGGAAGAGCTTGGAAAGAGCGTCGGCGGTGATGCCGAGCACGAAAAGACGACCTTCCTGTCGTATTACAGCGTCGAAGGCGCCAAGGAATATGCCGCACTTCTTACGGCAGAAGCAATTTCGGCAATTTCTCCGATGAAGGACTCCGAGGTCCTGACCGACCTTGCCGTTTATTTGTTGGAGAGAACCTATTAAATTTTGGGAGTATTATGAGAGTTGACGTGTATTTGGCGGCGGCAGGACATACTGCCAGCCGAAAAAAAGCGCAGGATCTGATCGATGCGGGCGCAGTAAAGATCGACGGAGAGATCGTCAAAAAGTCGTCTGCCGTCATCAACGAAGCTCTGCCGCACGAGGTCGTGATCGAGCAGGTGTTCAAGTACGTCAGCCGTGGCGGAATGAAGCTTGAAGCGGCGCTCGATGCCTTCCGCGTCAGCGTCAACCGAAAAAAAGCCGTCGACGTCGGCGCGTCCACAGGCGGATTTACCGATTGCCTCTTGCAACGGGGAGCAACGTGCGTTTATTCGATTGATGCGGGCATCGGTCAGCTGCACGAAACGCTTCGTGCCGATGCGAGAGTGCACTGTATCGAGCAGTTTAACGCGAGAAACCTGACCGAAGAGGTCACCGAGGGGCTTTGCGACCTCGCAGTCACCGACGTTTCCTTTATTTCGCAAACCTATCTCATTCCGCAGATTGCTTCGGTGCTCAGGGCAAACGGAGAGTTTGTCAGCCTGATCAAGCCGCAGTTTGAGGCAGGGAAGAGTGCGCTTGGTAAAAACGGTGTCGTCCATAACGGCGCATACCGATTCCTTGCCGTCAAGCGTGTGCTCGAATGTGCGATGGCAAACGGGCTCGATTGTGTCGGAGTCATTCCTTCACCCATTGAGGGGGGCGACGGCAATAAAGAATATCTCGCGTATTTTATCAAACGAACGGTTCTTGTACCAAAGATCGACGACGCAACGCTTCGTCGGATCACGGCAAGATAACCGCTTCGGAAAGGTGGAACATACAGTGAAAAAAGTAGCGCTGATTACGAATTTTAATATTTCCGAAAAGCTTTCGGCAGGAATGAAGGTGGCAGAGAGGCTCGTCGGACGGGTAGAGGAGATTATGATTCCCGTCGCGTACAAAGAGCGAATTCTGCGCAATCAGAGCCATCGAAAGGAATTCGGATATTACACGCCCGAAGAGATTTATACAAGCGCAGAGCTCATTATCGCGCTCGGCGGCGACGGTGCAATGCTGGATGCTGCACGCAGAGCCGCCCCCGCGGGTATTCCGATTCTCGGAATCAATATGGGGCGCATCGGATATATGACCGAAATGGAAATGGATGAGCTCGATCTTCTCGATCGCGTGTTTGACGGAAACTATCGCATAGATGAGCGCACGATGCTTCGTGCTGAGGTGCTTTCGACGAGTGGACAGTCCAAATTTTCGAGCTATGCGCTCAATGAAGCCACTATTACGGGCGGAGCGGCGGCACGCATTGTCGATCTCGAGCTTTCGGACGGCGATGAGCTGATCTATACTTACCGTGCCGACGGAATTCTCGTGGCAACCCCCACGGGTTCTACGGCATATTCGCTGTCGGCAGGAGGACCAATCGTTGACCCCAAGCTCTCTTGCTTCTGCGTCACACCCATCTGTCCGCATTCTCTCTTGGCAAGACCGCTCGTATTTCCCGATACGGCAAAACTGAAGATCAAAAATATCTGCAACCGCGAAAAGGTATTGCACCTCACACTCGACGGCAGAGGAACCTTTGATCTCTATTACGGCGACGTCGTGCAGATCACACGTGCATCGAGAACGGTAAAACTCCTTCGGATGAAGGACGAAAGCTTTTACGCGAAAATTCGTATGAAAAAATTTTTGTAAGAAGAGTACGGAGAAACTATGAAATCGGAAAGACAAAACAGAATTTTAGAGCTGGTTGCCAAATATGAAATCGAAACGCAGGAGGAGATGATCGAACGCCTGCGCAACGAGGGTTATCGCGTTACACAGGCAACTGTGTCCCGCGACCTCAAGGAATTAAAGCTTTCCAAGGCGCTCACGGCACGCGGAACCTATCGCTATTGCGTCAGCTCAAGTAGAAATCATACGGGCAATATGCGTCTGAATAACGCAATGGCAGATTCGATCGTCAGCGTCCAGTATTCGATGAACAACGTCGTCATCAAGACCTATCCGGGTCTTGCGCAAGCGGTAGCATCCTCGGTCGATTCCTTGAATATGCACAATATTCTCGGATCGGTGGCGGGCGACGATACCATCATTCTCGTCACGACCGACGAGGAAAGCTCGATCGAGCTGAGCACGAAAATTCAGGAGCTGATGAAAACCTTCTGACCTTCTTTGAGGTGAATTATGATTGAATCTCTGCATATTGAAAATATTGCCGTCATCAAATCGCTGGATCTCGATTTCGGAGAGGGAATGACTGTCCTTTCAGGCGAAACGGGCGCGGGAAAATCCATCATTATGGATAGCCTCGGACTTTTGCTCGGAGGCAGAGCCGAAAAGGAGCTGATCCGTACGGGAGAAGCGCGCGCCGAGGTTTCGGCGGTCTTTTCGCATCTCTCGGGGCAGACGGTAGAGCTTCTCACAGAGCTTGGATTTTCAAGCGAGGACGAGTCGATGATGCTCTCACGAACGATCACGCAAAGCTCGTCGAGTGCGCGCCTCAACGGAAGAGCTATTCCGATCTCGGTCCTGCGTGAGATTGCAGGAACGCTATTCAATATTCACGGACAAAACGATAACCAACAGCTTCTCGATCCCAAAAACCATATTTTCTTGATCGATGCGTATGCCGACGTCATAGCAAAGCGCGAAGAGTATGCGACTGTCTATCGGGAGATTTTGCACAAGAGAGCCGAAATCGATAGCTTGCAGAGAGATGCCAAGGAGCAAAACCGACTCTCGGAAATTCTTCGCTATCAGATTGCCGACATCGATGCGGGAAAACTGAAAATCGGGGAGGAAGAAGCACTCACCGAGCTGACGAAGAAGCTTCGGAGTGTCGAGCAGATTACGAAGTGCGTCACGCTCGTCGAAAAAGCCCTCAGAGGCGGCGAAAAGGGAAAGGGCGCTATCTACCTGACCGACCGCTCTGCCGAGGCTCTCGGCACGATTTCAGACGCTCTGCCCGAAGCAGAACAGCTCGTCGAGCGACTGACCAATATTCGCTATGAGTTGGAGGACATCGCCGAGTGCGTGGCGGATCTCGATGAATTCGGTGGAGATGACGCACTCGAAAAGCTTGACCGCGCGGAGGGACGCCTGAGTACCATCGAAAAGCTCAAGCGGAAGTACGGAAGCACGGTGGAGGAAATTCTCGCTTTCCGTCGGGATGCGGCAGAAAAGCTAGACGCCATCGAGCACGCGGAGGACCGCATCATCGAGCTTCGAGAGGAGCTCCAAAGCATCGAAGCGCGGGCAAAGGAAATGGCAAAAGCGCTCAGCGAACAGCGAAAAACAGCGGCAAAGGGACTGACCGCAAATATCAAGGAAACGCTTGCTTTCCTCGATATGCCCAAGGTGCGCTTTGAGGTTGGAATGAAGCCCACGAAGGACTTTACAGCAAACGGATGCGACGAGGTAGAATTCCTGATCGCGACCAACGCGGGAGAACCGCTGATGCCGATGGCAAAGATCGCGTCGGGTGGAGAGCTTGCAAGAATTATGCTGTCGATCAAGAACGTGCTCAACGAGTGCGACGGAGTCAATACCGTGATCTTTGACGAGATTGATACGGGAATTTCGGGCAAGACCTCGCGCAAGGTAGGAATCAAGCTCAAGGAAATCGGAAAGAGCGCGCAGGTTCTTTGCGTTACGCATTCGGCACAGATTGCGTCGCTCGCAACGCATCATCTGTATATTTCCAAAAAGGAGATCGACGGACGGGTGCAGACCGAACTCAGAGAACTCGACGAAGAGGGAAGAGTGGCGGAGATCGCACGAATTCTCGGTGGAATCGAGGTCACCGAGGCGCAAAGAGAAGCCGCCCGTGAGATGATCGACGAGGGCAAAAATTATTAAAAGAAAAATGTAAAATACTATTGACAAAGAAAAGAATTTGTGATATAATATCATCTGTTCCGAGAAAATCGGAGCAGATCATATGCGGGTATGGCGGAATTGGCAGACGCGCTAGATTCAGGTTCTAGTGGGGGCAACTTCGTGAAGGTTCAAGTCCTTTTACCCGCACCAAACAAAAAAACGGTACGCAAAAGCGTGCCGTTTTTTTGTTTGGTGCGGACAAAGCTTCGCAGAAGCTTCCCGCCGCAAGCAAAGTTTTCAAATTCAGAAAAACAATCAAGCGGCGGGCAACGTTTGCAAAGCAAACTTGCCGTCGAGCAAAGCGAGACATGGTTCACAGTCCTTTTACCCGCATCCAAAAAGACCGTTTTCGAACGGTCTTTTTTCGTTTTAAATCAAAAGCAAGCGCTTCTTTTTCATAAAATGAAAATTCTACAAAATAAAACTATAAAAAGTTAAATGTTCACAAAAAGTTCATAAAGTTCTGCTATACTATATATTGGTAAAAATTGATTGAAAAGGAGTTACAACTTATGGCATTGACATATATCATCAATGGCAAAATCGTTCTTCCCGACGCGGTTGTTTGCGGCAAAGCGCTTGCATTTGACAGCGAAAGCGGAACCATTTTTGGCGTGGTGGACGAGCTCCCCGCAAACGCAGCAACCATTGACGCAGGCGGAAATTACGTTGCCCCCGGTCTTGTGGATATCCATATTCACGGATATCTCGGTGATGATACCTGTGACGCAAATCCCGAGGGAATCAGAAAGATGGCGTACGGCGTTGCGAAAAACGGAGTTACGGCATTCCTTCCCACTACGATGACGGTGGCAAAGGACGAGATTGTTGCCGCCCTTGACAACGTACGTTCTCTCAAGGAAGAGAGCAAGACTTGGGACGGAGCAGAGATCCTCGGCATTCACGCAGAGGGACCGTTCATCAATCCCTCGAAGAAGGGAGCACAGGCAGAAGAGAATATTCTCGCGCCCGATGCGGACTTCATCATCGAGCATTCGGATATCATCAAGCTCGTCACGCTCGCACCCGAAATGGACAAGGATCATAAGTGCATCAAGAAGCTTGCGGCAGAATCGGACGTGCTCGTTTCGATGGGACATACCGACGCAACCTTTGAGGAAGCAATGAGCGCGGCAAAGGACGGAGTTAACCACGCAACCCACCTCTTCAATGCAATGTCGGCATTGGCACACAGAAATCCCGGCGTGGTCGGCGCGGCGCTCGCCTCCGAGAACGTCTCGGTCGAGGTCATTGCCGATACCTTCCACATCAACCCCGGTCTCTATTCGATTATCGCAAAGGTCAAGGGCGACAAGATGGTGCTGATCACCGACTGTACCCGTGCAGGCGGAATGGAAGACGGAGAATACGACCTTGGCGGACAGCCGATTTTCTTGAAGGGAATTGAGTGCCGTCTTGCCGACGGTACGATCGCGGGAAGCGTGCTGAAGCTCAATTCGGCAGTGAAAAACGTACTCGATTACACCGACCTTCCCGTACACGAGGTGTTCAATATGGCATCTCTCAACCCTGCCACCGCAATTCATTGCGCGGATCGTCTTGGTTCGCTCGAGGCAGGTAAGGACGCGAACATCATTATTGCGGATGCAAATATCAATATCATAAGAACCATCAAGAAAGGACAAACCATTTATGAAGCTTAAAGTAAATGCACCACTCGATCCCGGCTTTATGCCGATGGCGGTTGTATACCGCGATTTCGAAGCAGCAGTCAAGGCTGAGGGCGGAGAGAAGCTGACGATCGGACTGGAGAGAAACAACGGTCTTGTTTCCGTATTTACCGTTGAGGTATTTAAGGAAGGCACGGGCCACGACGCAGAGAACCACGACTTTGTTGAAAGAATCGTCAAGTCGCTTCTTTGGATGCGCGGCGGTTATAAGGTCATCATCGCAGGCTCGAAGCTGATCGCAGATCAGATCAAGGCAGACTATTCCGAGGGCGGAATCCGCGCGTTCGACAGCGAATTTATGTCGGGCGTATTCGAGGCTCCGTTTGAGGTCATCCACGTTCCTTTCGCAGAGGCTCCCGTAGCAAACGAAACGGCAGCTCCTGTCGGAAGACATCTCGACGGTTGCCGCATCGGCTTTGATGCAGGCGGAAGTGACCGTAAGGTCAGTGCTGTCGTTGAGGGCGAGGCTACATATTCTGAAGAAGTCGTTTGGTTCCCCAAACTCCAGAATGATCCCCAGTATCACTATGAGGGAATTATGGACGCAATGAAGACGGCGGCGTCCAAGATGCCCAGAGTAGATGCCATCGGTGTATCCACCGCAGGCGTTGTCATCGGAAACCGCATTATGACCTCTTCGCTCTTCCTGAAGGTAAAGAACGAGAATCCCGAAGCATTCGAGAAGGTCGTTAAGAATATTTACACCGATATCGCAAAAGAGCTTGGCGACGTTCCGATCGAGGTTGCAAACGACGGTGACGTTACCGCACTCGCAGGCGCAATGGATCTTGGTGACACCAACGTTCTCGGTGTTGCAATGGGAACCAGTGAGGCAGGCGGATACGTTGACGGCAACGGCAACATCACGGGCTGGCTCAACGAGCTTGCGTTCGTACCCGCAGACTTCAATAAAGAGGCAATGCTTGACGAGTGGTCGGGCGACTATGGTTGCGGTGTCAAGTACTTCTCGCAGGACGCAGTTATCAAGCTTGCTCCCGCCGCAGGAATTGAGCTTGATGCAAACGCATCTCCCGCAGAGAAGCTGAAGGTCGTTCAGGGCCTGATGGCACAGGGCGACGAGCGCGCAGCAAAGATCTACGAAACCATCGGTGCATATTTCGGATATGCAGTTGCTTATTACGCAATTTTCTACGATATCAAGCACGTTCTCCTGATGGGACGCGTATCCTCGGGTGAGGGCGGATGCATTCTTCACAGAAATGCACAGAAGGTTCTCGCAGAGGAATTCCCCGAGCTCGCAGAGAAGATCACCATTCATCTTCCCGACGAGAGCAGCCGCCGCGTCGGTCAGTCGATCGCAGCGGCAAGCCTTCCCAAGATCAATTAATCAATCGAACGATCATAAAAGAATCGACAAGCTCCTCTTGGGGCTTGTCGATTCTTTCATTTTAGGTTTTTTTCCCCACTTTGGGCAAAAAAATGCCCTTTTAAAAAAACTTTTCCCCACCGTATTGACATCGATTTTTCGGTGTGATATACTCAAATTGTAAAAACAAAAAAGGGGAAGTATGATGAAAAAATTGATTGCTGTTTTCTTGTGTCTGATGACCGTATTTTCTTTGGTTGCTTGTAGTAACGAAGAGCATAGCTCCGAATGGGAAACCGACCCCGTGACCGAAGCAAGCAAACAAAACGAACCAAAGGAAGAGCAATCCTCATCTCCTAAGGTGTATTTCAAGCTCGAACTGAAGGATCTTGGCTTCTATTACGAGATCTACGACAAGCAGGGAAATGTCGTGCTTGCCAAGGAGACGATGCGCCCCACCGAAATTACGATGCTTGGCGAGTCGATCGTGGATATTGAGATCGCAATGGGAACGGGACTTGCGTTCCATACCTATTATGACGTCGAGGGAAACCGCTTCTCCGAGGAATACAGCTACGTGGTTGCGGCATCGGGCAACCTTGTGGCATACATCGATGCGCCGATGAAGGATCCCCTACAGCACCGCAAGCTGGTGGTCAGAGATATCTTTGATAAAACCGTATTTTATAAGTCATTTTCCTTGGATTTCTCCGAAACAATACCCGATATGCCAATCGAATCGGCAAGCTTTACCGAGGGAGAAGCCGAGCTTGAGGTCGTGTATTGGAGCGAACGTCCCGCAACCACGCACTCAATCACGATTCCGATTCGTCGCAATGCGTCCGAAGGCGAAAAATTATCCGAAGAAGAGCGGGCAATGAAGGCGTACGAGGAAGCACTGAACGGCAAAATCAACCTGTATGACCCCGTTGTTCAGGATTACAGCCTCTTGAAAGATTTCAAAACTCCCTACAATCAAATCCCACTTTGCGAAGCGGGAAGTCTGGGATACGCATACGTAGATTTGGACGGAGATATGAGCAATGAGCTCGTTATCGATTGCGGGGATACCCTGATCCTGCGTTATTACGAGGGCAGTGTTTGCGTGTATTCGTTTACGTTCAGAAGCTTGTATGACTTACAAACCGATGGCTCGTATGCTTGGAATCACACAGGATCGAATTTTGAATACGGAGAAAGCCAAATTACGTTTGACGGCGAGGAACTGAAAACAAAGGAGCTTTACCGTATCGTCAACGACGGAGAGCCGAACGCTGAATATTATATCGAAGGAAAGCAGGTAACCGAGGAAGAGTTATTAGAATATATCGAAGCCCATCCCAAAACCAAGGTCAAATTTGCACCGCTGGAAGTATCGTGGCTGAATAAAATTTCACGCACCGAAGCCTTGCAGATTGCCGCCGACTATTGGCAGATCGAAGATGGCGACGTAGATTATGCGGCAGGCAAAAAAAATGTTTGTCGGATTACTCTCATCGATACCACAAGCTATCATAAAAATGTTTATCATATTGCACATCAAGATGAAATCTATCGTAGAAATGAACTCGATCAGTATACGTTCTCATCGCTTGAAACCACAAGTCAAATCTATGTAGATGCGACAACAGGCGAGTGCATTCCCTACGGGGAGCCCGACGGAAAAGGCTAAAAACACAGCCGTGAAAGCATTGCTTTCACGGCTGTACTGTCTTTATAGAGAAATCTCGTCAATCCTTCTCAGCTCCTCGTCGGAGAAGGGAGCGGAGTGAATCGCCTTGAGATTATCAAGGATCTGGGAAGGCTTGGAAGCACCGACAAGAACGCTTGTGACGGCACTCTCACGCAGTACCCACGCAAGTGCCATCTGAGCCAGACTCTCGCCGCGCTCCTTGGCAATCTCATTGAGCGCGCGGATCTGTGCGAGTTTTTCCTCGGTGAGAATGTCCGCCTTGATCGAAACGCCGTTCACGGCAATGCGGCTGTCCTCGGGAATTCCGCCGAGGTAACGGTCGGTCAAAAGTCCTTGTGCTAAGGGCGAGAAGACGATCACGCCCTTTTTTTCTTGTTTTGCCGCCGTGAGAAGTCCGTTGTTCTCTACCGTGCGGTCGAAGATTGAGTAGCGGTTCTGATTGATCACAAAGGGGCACTTCAGCTCGCGCAAAATGGCAGACGCGCGCAAAAGCAGCTCGCCGTCGTAGTTGGAAAGTCCCGCATAGAGCGCTTTTCCGCTCTTGACCGCCTGATTGAGTGCCCCCATCGTTTCTTCCAGAGGCGTGTTCGGGTCGGGACGGTGGTGGTAGAAGATATCCACGTAGTCAAGCTCAAGATGTCTAAGGCTCAGATCAAGGCTTGAGAGCAGCGATTTGCGACTACCCCAGTTGCCGTACGGCCCTTCGCGCAAAAGATGTCCTGCTTTGGTGCTGATGATCATATCGTCGCGGTGCGCGCTCATTTCCTCGTGCAGAATTTTGCCGAAATTGACCTCGGCGCTGCCGGGAACGGGACGACCGTAGTTGTTGGCAAGGTCAAAATGCGTGATGCCGTGATCAAAAGCGGTAAAGCACATCTGTTTCATATTCTCAAAATCATTGACGACGCTGAAATTGTGCCAAAGTCCAAGAGATACGGCGGGGAGCATCAGACCGCTCTCGCCGCAAGGGTTGTATTTCATTTCGGAAAACCGTGTTTCAGAAGCAATATAAGCCATAAAAACTCCTTTTTGTCAAGCTTTGATACTTCATTATACCACAAAAAATTTTTACCGTCAATAGAAAAAGCAGATCGGCATTGCCGATCTGCTTTGTGGTTTATAAAGCTTAGAACAAGATAATGAGGAACTGCGATACCAGCACCACCGCAATCAGTGCGATCGGGTAGGTTGCCGCGTAAGCCGCAGCGACGTCCTCGGTCTTGGAAACACCGATCAGCGTTCCAAGTGCGGGAGTCGAGGTCATACCGCCCGTGATCGAGCCGAGGTTGTTGAGAAGGCTCAGCTTGAGCACGTACTTCGCGAAGAGGAATCCGATGATCATAGGAATGATCGTCATAATGATACCGTAGACAAAGTACATCGGGTCGAAGTTCTCAACGAACTCTGCGCCGCCGGGGATACCCGCGCCAACGAGGAAGAGAACCAGACCAAGCTCGCGGAAGAGCTTGAGCGTGCCCTGCGTGGGCATCATATTGACTCTGCCGAAGCGGCCGAAATGACCGATGACCAAGCTGACCAGCAGACAACCGCCCGTGGTCGTCAGCGAGAAGCAAGTACCGTCAAGACCTGCGGAAGAGAGCGGAATCTTGACCTGACCGATCAGCGTGCCGAGAATTGCGGCAAGCGAGAAAGCGGCAATACCCATGTGGTCAATATCAAAGAGCTTCTTTGCAAAAGGCTTTTTTGCCTCTTCTTCCTTGATGACGAGCTTTGCGCGTTCTGCATCCATATCTGCCTTCGAGAGCTTCGGAACGAGCTGAACGAAGAGAACGACGCCGATTACGCCGAAGATATACGCAATGCCGTGTCCAACCGATACAAGACCCTGAAGCGAAGGATCTACCGTTGCCTTAGCAGCGGAGAACGCGGGGGTCGAGGTCAGAGAGCCCGAAAGCAGACCGACGATCATCGCAACGAAGCCGTCCTGCGTTTCGATCGTAGCGCCGTAGCCGAGTACCTCGCCAAGAGCGATACAACCCGCAGCGGCAAGACCGCCTGCGAGAATGATGATAAGACCAAGAAGAACGTAGGATTTGAAGTTGCGCTTGAAGTTTCCGAAGAACTTCGGACCTGCAATAAAGCCGACCGAGGTAACGACAAGAACAAGTCCAAGGCTTTCAATGAGCGAAAGACCTGCATTGAAATCATAAGGCTTTGCCGAGAAATCAAAGGTCAGCATACCAAGCTCATTGACGTGGAAGAAGAGTGCACCTGCGAGCAGTGCTATAATAAATACGCCTGCGTCGCCAAGGGAAACGCCTTTGACGGTGATTCTGCCGAGGGCATAGCCCAGCATCAGAACCGAGAAAACGACGAACAGAAGCGTCGAAATGTTACTTACGGAAATGACTCCGCCAAAAAAACTCATACTGCGAACACTCCTTTTGAATTATTTCATCAGCTTTGCATTCGGCTCGTCAAACATGGGATTGCCGTGCGTATAACGGGGAAGGAGCTTCGGCAAGACGGTATCGGTTACGATGCCTGCATCTGCCATTTCCTTCATAAAGTCCTCAACGTGAGAGAGGGAGAGCGTCTTGGGCGCATCGATCTTCTCGGCAGCCTCAGCCGCGTGAATACCTGCGTTACGACCGAATACGATGATGTCCAAGAGAGAGTTACCCATCAGTCTGTTCTCACCGTGGATACCGCCGACTGCCTCACCTGCGACGAAGAGGTTCTCAACGTCGGACATACCGTTGTCGGCAATCTTGATACCGCCGTTCTGGTAGTGGAGCGTGGGGTAGATCAGAATGGGCTGCTTACGCATATCGATGCCGTACTTCAGATACATACGCATCATTGCGGGAATTCTCTTTTCAATCGTGCCCTCACCGTGGATCTTTTCGATCATCGGAGAGTCAAGCCAGATACCCTTTCCACCGTTGAAGGTGTCAACACCCTTGCCGCGCTTGCACTCACGGATGACCGTGGAAGCACAAACGTCACGGGTTTCGAGAGGATACATAAACGCCTCACCGTCCGCATTGATCAGCTGAGCACCGATCGAACGAACCTTCTCGGTAACGAGTGCACCGAAGATCTGAGAGGGGTATGCCGCACCCGTGGGGTGGTACTGAAGAGTATAAGCATAGAGCAGAGGCGCGCCTGCACGGTAAGCCATAACAAGTCCGTCTGCCGTTGCGCCGTAGTGGTTCGAGGTCGGGAAGCCCTGATAGTGCATACGACCTGCACCGCCCGTAGCGATAACAACCGTCTTCGCGCGAGCAATGAGGATCTCCTGCGTTTCCATGTTCATCAGCACGGCACCGGCAGCCTTGCCGTTCTCGTCCTTGATGATTTCGATTGCCGAGGTGAAGTCAACCACGGGGATTGCACGGTTCTGTACCTCGTCACGAAGGACACGCATAATTTCCGCACCCGAGTAGTCCTTTGCGGCGTGCATACGCTTGCGCGAGGTTCCGCCACCGTGGGTGGTAACCATCGTGCCGTCTGCTTCCTTGTCGAACATAACGCCAAGGTCGTTGAGCCACTTGATACAAATGGGAGCGTCGTTAACGAGCTTGTAAACCAGCTCGGGAACGTTCTTGAAGTGACCGCCGCCCATAACGTCGAGATAGTGCTGTGCGGGGCTGTCGTTCGGCTTATCCGCTGCCTGAATACCGCCCTCTGCCATCATCGTGTTGGCATCGCCGTGGCGAAGCTTGGTCACGATCATAACGTTTGCACCCTTCTCGTGTGCCATAATTGCCGCAGCAGAGCCAGCTCCGCCACCGCCGATGATCAGAACGTCAACGTCGTAGTCAACCTTGGAAAGATCAATGTCAGCGGGGTTGACGCGGGGATTAGCCTGAAGAATTTCGGCAAGCTCGAGCGGAACCTTTTCACCCTTGTTCGGACCGATCGAAAGCTCGGCGAACTGGGATTTGATGTGGTCGGGGTGATTTTCGAGAAGAACCTGATCTTTTTCTTCTGCGGTCATACGGCGGGGATGATTTCCTGCCAAGACCTGTGCGAGGCGCGCCTCACGGGTTGCTTCCACCTTCTTGATGGATTCTAACATTTCCTGTGTATAAGACATTTCCTGGCCCCTCCTTATTTCTCGAAATCACGGTTGTTGTACATTTCCTTGAGCTCCTCGGCAGTCTTCTTCATAATATCCTGAAGAGCTGCTTCGCAGTCGCCGCCTTCGATCTCGGCAACGCGTGCCAGAAGATGCTCGGTTTCGGGAGCGAGATACTTACCCGTCAGACGGCGGGCAAGGAGTCCAACCTGAGGATGCGTAATGCCTGCGGGGCAACGCGACGAGCAAACGCCGCACATCACGCAGTCAAAGGATTCCTCAGCGCACTTTTCGTACTCGCCTCTCTGAGCGTAAGCGATGTACTGCATAACGTTCAGATCCTGCGTGCACGCCTTGGTACAAGCGTTACAACCAACGCAAGCGTAGATCTCGGGGTAGAGCTGCATCATGATCTGCTCGGTGGGCTTGACCTTCTGAATGTCGTAGGGCTGCTTGACGAGCGGGAAGAAGGGCAGAGTAGCAATATACATATTGTCCTCAACCTTCGTCTGGCAAGCAAGGCAGGTCTTGAGCTCGCGCTCACCCTTAATGCGGTAGATCGTTGCACAAGCGCCGCAGAAGCCGCAACGGCAACCGACACCGCGTACCAGCTGATAGCCTGCGTATTCCATTGCGTTCATAATTGTCAGGCTTGCGGGTACTTCATATTTTTTACCGTAAAGGTAAATATTTACCATCTTTTCCATATCGTTATTATCCCTTCTTTACCTTCTTAATATTCGTCGGGGAGCTCATCGATCTGATCGCAACGGAAGAC
Source organism: Clostridia bacterium (assembly GCA_017631855.1). Lineage (GTDB taxonomy): Bacteria > Bacillota > Clostridia > Oscillospirales > CAG-272 > HGM12713. Next base: position 42,546 of record JAGBSP010000020.1, read on the forward strand.
AGGGCCGTCCTTGCAGACGTACTTTGCGCCAACGTTGCATCTGCCGCATTTTCCAACGCCGCATTTCATGCGAAGCTCCAGAGTGGTGTAGACCTGCGTTTTGTCAAAGCCGATCTCCTGAAGACCTGCTAAGGTGAACTTGATCATAATGGGAGGACCGCAGAGAATTGCGATCTTGTCGGTCGAGAAGCCAAGCTCCTTGACGTAGTTGGGAACAAAGCCAACGTGACCGTCCCATTCAGGCTGCTCACGGTCGATCGTCAGATGGACCGAAACGCCTGCGTCCTTCGACCACTCCTCGATGATCTCACGGTAGTCTACGAGGTCCTGCATACTGCGAGAACCGTAAACGATATCGATCTTACCGTAGCGATCACGGTAGTGACGGCAGTAGTTGATGACCGAGCGCAAGGGAGCAAGACCGATACCGCCCGCGATAAAGAGCATATCGTGTCCCGCAAACGCCGTGTCAACAGGGAATGCGTTTCCGTACGGACCGCGAATGGTGATCTGCTGACCAACCTCCATCGAGTGGAGCCATTCGGTCACACAACCGCACTTTTTAATGGAAAACTCCATATACTCGGTATTCGTGGGGGAAGAGGTGATCGAGAACATTGCCTCACCCACACCGGGGATCGAAAGCATCGCGCACTGACCGGGCATATGGTCAAACGCCTTCTTACCGTCGGGAGTTACAACACGGAAGGTTTTTACGTCGGGGGTGTCGATACGGATATCGGTGACAACACCTACGACGGGAATGAGAGTTTCCTTCATATCAACCATTGTCTTTTCCTCCTAACGTTTTCATTACTTTCACGATATTCATATTGATCGGGCACTTAGCAAGACATCTGCCGCAACCAACGCAGGAGAAGAGTCCGTCATTGTTGGTGGGGTAGTAGACGAGCTTGTGCATAAAGCGCTGACGGAAGCGTTCCACCTGAGTCAGACGGTTATTTCCGTGCGCCATTCTGGTAAATTCGGAATACATGCAGGAATCCCAGCAACGGAAACGCTTGATACCGTGTCCCGTGTCGAAATCCTTAATGTCGTAGCACTGGCAAGTGGGGCAAACGAAGGTGCAGGTTCCGCAACCAAGACAGCTCTGCGAGAGCTCCTTCCACTCGGGACGGTTGAAGAATTCCATCGTCTTGTCGGCACCAAAGTCGGATGCCGAGAGGTTTGCCAAGGGAAGCTTTGCCATTCTCTCGCGAATGAGAGCCTGCTGTGCTTCAACCGCAGAAGTATCGCACTCTTCGGTCAGAGCCGAAAGACGGGCCAGAAGAGTCTCACCCTTTTCGGTCTTCGCGTCAAGGTAGAGCGTATCCTCGGTCTTGTGGCAAACGATATCGCCTTCGGGAGCGGCAGCGTCAATGCCAAAGGTCTGACAGAAGCAGGTCTCGGCAGGACGGGTGCACGCCATCGAAATGATCACACCGTGATCGCGGCGGTTTTTGTAGTAGGTGTCTACTGGCTCGGAAAGGAAGACGCGGTCAAGAACCTCAAAGCTGCGAACGTCGCAAGCGCGAACGCCGAAGATCACGAAATCCTCGCACTCCTTTCGGGTGTCGATGATTTCGATGCTCTTGCCCTCAACCTTGAAATCCATCAGATTTTCGGTCTGGGGGAAGAAGAAATCCTTGGGGGAGCGTACCGTGTTGAGTGCGTTCGAAAGCGTCGCACCCTCACACCATTCGGCATAAACCGCACCCTTTTCGGTATCCTGAGGCAGGTAAAGCGTCTCTTCGGCAGCAATTGCCGCAAAGAGAGCGTCAAGATTAGCTAAAGAGATTTTACGCATTGTCGTCACCTCTTTCTACCGCCTCGTTCGGCTCGAGATCCTCGGTCGTGTAGTCAACGATCGGAGCGCGAGAACCGACCTCGGCACCTGCCTGATATTCGCCGTAGAAGTTGTCAATATCCTTGATGAACTTACGGTTGAGCAGGTGAAGCGGGATCTGCTGAGGACATACGCGCGAGCACTCGCCGCAGTCGGTGCAACGACCAACCACGTGGAAGGCGCGGATGATGTGGAACATTTTTTCTTCAAAGGAATCGGATGCCGCCTTGTTTTCAAGACCCGATGCGGGGTTGTCAAACACGCACTTCTCACAAGTGCAAGCGGGACATACGTTACGGCAAGCGTTGCAACGGATGCAGCGCGAGAGCTCATTCTGCCAGAAGGCAAAACGCTCGTCGGGCGTCATCGCCTCAATTGCCGCAACCTCGTCAAAGCGTGCGGAATCGAGAACCTCACCGTCCTCGCCGAGAAGCTCGTCGTAAGCCGTGTGCTTCTTCGACTTGCAGTTGATGCAGCGCTCTGCGAGAAGCGAAGCGCGGTCGAGCGTCAGCGCACCGTCAAAGAGAGTTTCAATCACGATCTTGTCGCTGTCCTCGGTGATCGAGGCAATACCCTCAGCGCTTTTTTTGACCTTTTCTACGTCAAGCATTCCCGCGCAGGGAACACCGATCACATAAACCTTTTCGCGGTTGAAGCGATGCTCGGTCAGAAGCTGATTAAAGCTGTAAGTATCACAGGGCTTGAGGAAAACGAGAACCTTTTCGTCGGATTTCTCGGTTTCCTTAATGAGGTATTTCGAGAAGTTTGCGCCACAGAAATCGTTCCAGACGAGATCGCGCGCAAGCTCTTCTGCTGTCTGAAAGACAGCTGGGGTTACGTCGTAGTCAAATTCACCGCGCTTCCAAGCGAGAACGCGTCCTACCGTGCCGTCTGCGAGCAGAGCGGAGGCCTTTTCTACGAGTGCGTTACGAGTTATTTCTTGCATCTCAGATCCTCCAATCTCTTATTTTCGCCAAGGGCGGCAACCGTCGAAACGAAATCGTTCATCGTAGCGGCAAACTTTGCACCTTCTGCCGCAGAAACCCATTCAACACGGGTTCTCTCACGCTCAATGCCGAGATAATCGAGCATCGAGAAGAGAAGAGCCATACGGCGACGGGTGTAATAGTTACCCGAAGTGTAGTGGCAGTCACCGGGGTGACAGCCACAGATGATCACACCGTCCGCTCCGCGCTGGAAGGCACGGAGAATGAAGGTGGGATTGACACGGCAGGAGCAGGGAACGCGGATAATCTTTACGTCAGCGGGGTACGCCAGACGGTTATTTCCCGCAAGGTCAGCACCTGCGTAAGAACACCAGTTGCAGCAAAATGCAACGATCAGAGGCTTATATTCAGTTACTTGCATATTGCATCTACCTCCGCCATAATTTGTTGATTGGTAAAGCCCTTGAGGTTCATCGCGCCCGACATACAAGCAACGGTACAAGCGCCACAACCCTGACATACCGCCTCGTTGACCGAAGCCACGCGGCGAACCTTCACGGTTCTGTCGGGCATTCTGAATTCCTTATCCTGGTACGTAATCGCACCGTAGGGGCAAACCTTTTCACAGGTCGAACAGCCGTTACACATCCACTCGTCGGAATGAGCCACGCAGGGGTTACCCGTCAGCTTATCCTTGCAGAGAAGACCGATGACCTTCGAAGCGGCAGCGCCTGCCTGAGAAACGGTTTCGGGAATATCCTTCGGACCTTGGCACGCACCCGAAAGGAAGACACCTGCCGTGGGGCTTTCCACGGGACGGAGCTTGGGGTGAGCCTCGGTGAAGAAATCGTTGGTATCCATACTTGCCGTCAGCATCGTTGCCAAGGGGCGAGCCGACTTGTCGGGCTCGATGGCAGCGGCAAGGACGACGAGGTCAGCGTCGATGTGAAGCTGCTTGCCGTCGATCAGGTCGGAAGCGCGCACCTTGAGCTTATTGCCCTCGGGCGAAACCTTTCCAACCATACCTTTAATATAATGTACGCCGTATTCCTCGACGGCGCGGCGGTAGAACTCGTCAAAGTTCTTACCGGGGGTACGAACGTCGATATAGAAGACGTAAACGTCGGTGTCGGGATACTTGTCGCGGATCAGCATTGCGTGCTTTGCCGTGTACATACAGCAGATCTTCGAGCAGTATTCCTTGCCCTTCTCAGCGCAGGATGCGCAACGCGAGCCAACGCACTGTACGAAAACGATGGTGTGCGGATGCTCGCCGTCAGAGGGACGGAGGAGCGTGCCGCCCGTCGGTCCTGCAGCGTTCATCAGACGCTCGAGCTCGAGCGAGGTGATCACGTCCTTGGACTGCGAATATGCGAACTCATCGAATTTTTCCATCGAAATGGGGTTGAAGCCGGTCGCAACAACGATTGCACCGTACTTTTCGGTCAGATACTCGTCTTTTGCCTGATAATCGATTGCACCAACGGTACAAACCTTCGAGCAAACGCCGCACTTACCGCTCTTGAGCATCGTGCAGTAGTCGGGGTCAATGGTCGCTACCTTCGGAACTGCCTGTGCGAAGGGAATGTAGATCGCGCGGCGGTTGTCCATACCGAGGTTGAACTCGTTGGGAACCTTCTTCTGAGGACACTTTTCGGTGCACAGACCGCAACCGGTACAAATGTCTTCCTTAACGTAACGCGCGCGGCGCTTGATGGTAACCTCAAAGTTTCCTACGAAGCCGCTGACGTCGGTCACTTCACTGTACGAGAAGATACGAACCTTGTCGTTCTGAGCAACGTCTACCATCTTCGGCGTGAGGATACAAGCCGCACAGTCGAGCGTGGGGAAGGTCTTGTCGAGCTGAGCCATCTTACCGCCAATGGTCGGCTTGGTTTCTACGATATCAACAGGGAAGCCTGCGTCGGCAATGTCAAGCGCCGTCTGAATACCCGCAATACCGCCGCCGATAACGAGCGCACGCTTGGTCACGGGGCTCTCGCCGGGGGTCAGAGGCGCGTTGAGGTTGACCTTTGCAACGGCAGCCTTGCCGAGAATGATTGCCTTTTCGGTACCCGTGGGAATATCCTTATGTACCCAAGAGCACTGCTCACGGATATTTGCAATCTCTACCATGTAGGGGTTCAGACCTGCCGCAGCGGCAGTCTTGCGGAAGGTTGCCTCGTGCATACGGGGCGAGCAGGAGCAAACGACGATACCCGTCAGATTGTTTTCCTTAATTGCTTCCTTAATTAAATCCTGACCTGCCTGAGAACACATATACTGGTATTCCTTGGAGATCACGACGCCGGGCTCATACTGCAGTGCCTCGGCAACTGCTTTGACGTCTACCGTACCGGCAATGTTCGTGCCGCAATGACAGACGAAAACACCAATTCTTTGCATATCCGATCTCCTTTCTTACTTGGAATACTTGCGCATCGCGCTGACGATTGCCTGCTGGGGCATCTCTTCATCGAGAAGCGCGGGGATTTGGTCAGCCAAGAGGTGGTTGGCACCCTTCTCACGGATCACCGTCAGACGGAGTGCTTCAATCAGCTTGGCAGGCTCTACGTTACGCGGACAACGGTCGACGCACGCAAAGCAGGAAAGACATTTGTAGATCGAGGGAGAGCTCATCAGGGGCTCAAGGTCGCCCGATTCTACCATCGAAACGAACTGATGGGGATGATACTCCATCTCGTCGTAAGAGGGGCAGGTGCCGGAGCACTTGCCGCAACGCATACATTTCTTGGGATTGACACCGCTCATGCGAAGGATCTGTTCCTTGCGGCGCTCATTCTTGTTTTCCATCTTAGACCTCCTTCACACCGAGGGCTTCGGCAAGAAGCTCTGTGAAATAAACGACGGGGAGAGAGCTTCCGTTCTTGACAAGATTGTACTTGCAAAGAGGACATGCCGTAACGATCATTTCTGCACCGTGGTTCTTTGCGCTGTCCGAAACGGCATTGCTCTTTTTCTTTGCGGAAGCAGGATCTTCAAGCGCTACGTAACCGCCGCAGCATTCGTTTCTTGCAGGGTAGATCACGGGCTCAGCACCCAACGCACGGATAAAATCTTCGATGATCGAGGGATTTTCCACGTCGTCAAATGCCATCACCTTACCGGGACGGAGCAAAAGACAACCGTAGTACGCCGCGATCTTCTTTCCCGTGAGGGGATTTTTTACAGCAGCCTTGAGGGTATCAAAGCCAACCTTGTCGCGGATCAGCTCAAGGAAGTGAAGAACCTCAGCCTCGCCTGCGTAGGGCAGGGGGGGATTCTTTTCCTGTGCCATATAGGCGTTAACACGCGAAGCGAAGGTTTCGTCGTTCTGCATCGCGTAGTTGGTCTGCTTGATGACGTTGTGACACGCCGAGCAAACCGTAACGATCGGCTGTTCCTTCTCCTTTGCATCGATCAGCGCACGGACCGAGGAAAGCTTAGTTGCAATCTCGTCAGACGCACTAACGAACACGCCGCCACAGCATTGCCAATCCTTCGGCTCGCAAAGCTCAATGCCGAGAGCCTCGGCAGAGCGGCGGGCGTAAAGATCAAGATCCTTTGCTTTTGTGCGGAGTGTACAGCCGGGAAAATAAGTAACTTTCATTCTGGACCTCCCAAATTCATTCAGACCATCTGTTCGGGATGGAAAACCTCGTCAAAGCGCTCAGCCGTCAAAAATCCGAGGGCTACGCAAGCTTCCTTGAGGGAAATGTTTTCTTTGTACGCCTTCTTTGCGGTCTTTGCAGCGTTCTCGTAACCGATGTAGGGATTGAGAGCCGTAACCAGCATCAGCGAGTTGTGGAGATTGTGGTGCATCTTTTCCTTGTCAGCCGTAATACCGACAGCGCAGTTGACGTTGAAGGAAACGATTGCTTCTGCCAAAAGACGGGCAGACTGCAGGAAGTTGTAAGCGGCAACCGGCATAAAGACGTTGAGCTCAAAGTTACCCTGCGAAGCAGCCATACCGACCGCTACGTCATTACCCATCACCTGAACGGCAACCATCGTGACAGCCTCACACTGCGTGGGGTTGACCTTACCGGGCATGATCGACGAGCCGGGCTCGTTCTCGGGAATGCGGATCTCACCGAGACCGTCGCGGGGACCCGAAGCAAGCCAACGGATGTCGTTGGCGATCTTCATCATATCTGCTGCAGTTGCCTTGATCGCGCCGTGCGCAAAGACGAGCTCGTCCTTCGAGGTCAGTGCGTGGAACTTGTTCTCCGCAGTAATAAAGGGCTTACCGGTCAGCTCGGCAACCTTTGCGGCAACCAGCTCGGAGAATCCCTTGGGAGCATTCAGACCCGTACCGACGGCAGTGCCGCCGAGTGCGAGCTCATACAGAGGTGCAAGCGAGAGCTTCAAAAGAGCGACGTCGCGCTCAAGGCTCGAGCGCCATCCGCTGATCTCCTGCGAGAACTTAATGGGCGTTGCATCCTGAAGGTGGGTACGTCCCGACTTTACGATGCCCTCGTTTTCTGCCTCCAGACGGCGGAAGGTTGCAATCAACTCCTCCACTGCGGGAATCAGCTTATCTTCTACGGCAAGAACTGCCGAAATGTGCATTGCGGTAGGGAAGGTGTCGTTCGAGGACTGGCTCATATTGACGTCATCGTTGGGATGGCAGAGCTTTTCGTCAGCGAGCTGATTTGCACGGTTGGCAATGACCTCGTTGGCGTTCATGTTCGACTGCGTACCCGAACCCGTCTGCCATACGACAAGAGGGAAGTGATCGTTGAGCGAGCCGGAAATGACCTCGTCGCAAGCACGGGAGATGGCGTCTAGTTTCTTCTCGGTCATCTTTTCGGGCTTGAGCTCGGCATTTGCCATAGCGGCAGCCTTCTTCAAAATGCCAAACGCGTGGGTGATTTCGCGAGGCATCGTTTCGATGTCTACACCAATCTTAAAGTTTTCGTGACTTCTCTGGGTCTGTGCTGCCCACAAGCGGTCGGCGGGAACCTTGACCTCGCCCATCGAGTCGTGTTCAATACGGTAATCCATGATCTATTGTTCCTTTCCTTTTTGATTCGTTAAATATCCAGATTGCGAATAACGTCTTTGAGCGTATTTGCACTGTGCAGAAGCTTTGCTTCCTCTTCTTCGGTCAGGTTGACGTGAACCTTCGAGCGAACGCCCTCGCGACCGACGAGGTTGAGCGTACTCAGACAAACGTCCTTGATGCCGTACTCACCGTGCATCATCGTCGAAACGGTCATCGTCGTATCCAGACCGCCAAGCAGACACTTGCAGATATGGCAAACCGATACCGATACGGCGTAGAAGGTTGCGCCCTTGCGCTCGATGACGCGGGCACCCGACTTCTTAACGTATTTTTCAATTTCTTCGTAATCAAAGCCCTTGGTAAAGCCGTGCGAAGCAAACGCAGACTGACATTCTTCGATCGGAACGTTCGAGATGTTTGCAATCGACCACGGAACGAAGGAAGAATCTCCGTGCTCACCGAATACGTATGCGTGAACGTTGGTTTGGTTGATATTGAAATATTCCGACAGACGGGAACGAAGACGTGCGGTGTCGAGAATCGTACCCGAACCGATGATCTGCTTTTCGGGAAGTCCCGAACACTTCACAAAGGTGTAGGTCAGAATGTCAACAGGATTGCTGACAATAATATAGGTTGCATTCGGTGCATGACGGGTGATCTCTGGGATGATCTTCTTGGTGATATTGACGTTGGTCTGCGCCAATTCGAGACGGGTCTGTCCGGGCTTTCTTGCGATACCGCAAGCAAAAATGACGATGTCGGAGCCAACGGCATCCGAGTAGTCGCCTGCATAGACCGAGCAAGCACCGCAGAAGGGAGTACCCTGACGAATGTCGAGTGCTTCTCCTCTTGCTTTTTCATGGTTGATGTCGATCATAACGATCTGGGAGGCAATACCCATCACAGTCAGGGTATAGGCAATGGTCGCGCCAACGCTTCCGGTTCCGATGATTGAAATTTTGCTCATAATGAATCTTCCTTTTTCTTTACTTTTTTGTGTCAAAGATCCCTTTGACGAAAAAATGCACAATACGAGTTTATTATAACATATGGAAGTAAAAAAGTCAATATATAAACTATGCAAAATTGATATTTTTTTAACATTCTTCTTGGTGATTTTTGCAAAAAAAGGTGCCGCAGAAGCTGCGACACCTTTGTAATATGAAATTATTCCTGAGGACCTGCCATAACAGAATCAAAGTCGTCTTGGATTTCCTGCGAGGGCGCGGGAGTCAAAAGCGAAACGATTACGATCACGATCGAGGAGATAATGAACGCGGGGAGAAGCTCGTAGATGGTGAAGACGCCGCCGAGCTTCGAGATGAGAAGCTTCCATACGAAGACCATCACGCCGCCGCTGACCATACCTGCAATCGCGCCTGCACGGGTGGTACGCTTCCAGAAGAGCGAGAAGAGCATCAGCGGACCGAAGGTCGCGCCAAAGCCGGACCATGCGAAGGAAACGATGTTGAAGATGACGCTGTCTTCCTTCCAAGCAATGATGATTGCCACGAGAGTGATGATCACCAACGTAATTCTGGTGAGCCACATTACCTGCTTGTCGGTTGCTTTCTTATGGACGACTCCTTGGAAGATGTTCTTGGAAACCGAAGAAGCGGCGATGAGAAGGTAAGAGTCAGACGAAGAGATGGTCGCTGCAAGAATACCTGCCATAACGAATCCTGCCAGAATTGCGGGCAGAGAACTGGTTGAAAGGGTGATGAAAATATTTTCGGAAGCAGACTTCGTCAAATGCTCGGTGGGGAATACCTGACGGCCCATAATACCGATAAAGACGGCAACGCTGAGAGAGATAACGACCCAGACCATCGCGATACGACGCGACATTTTCAGCTCTTTTTCCTCACGGATTGCCATAAAGCGAAGGAGTACCTGAGGCATACCGAAGTAGCCAAGACCCCAAGCCATACAAGAGCAGATCGAAAGAATGGTGTACTCTGCGGGCGCACCGAAGATGGGAGCTCCGGCAACGACAACCTGTTCGCCCGCCTCGTTCACTACGGGAGAAGCAAGGCCGAAGAAATCAAGAAAACCGGGGATCTTTTGCGAATTTTCAATGACAGTACCAAGACCGCCTGCCGAGATCGTACCCACGATAACGATCACGACAAGAGCTACGATCATCACAATACTCTGCATAAAGTCCGAAGCACTCTCGGCAAGGAAACCGCCGAGAATTGTGTAGAGCAGAACGAAGAGCGCACCGATGATCAGCATCAGCTGGTAGTGATTACCACCAAAGAAGAGGGTGGAGAAAAGCTTACCACAGGTCACAAGACAGCTTGCCGCATAAACGGTAAAGAAGATCAAAATGAAGACGGCAGCAATGGTCAGAATTAACTTTTTCTTCTCACGGAAACGGTTGGAGAAGAAGTCGGGAAGAGTGATCGAGTTGTTGGCGCGAACGCTGTAACGGCGTAGACGCTTGGAAACGATCAGCCAGTTGACGTAAGTACCGATGGCAAGACCGATGGCAGTCCATGCCGCATCGGCAAGACCGCATCAGTAGGCAACACCGGGCAGTCCCATCAGAAGCCATCCGCTCATGTCGGATGCTTCGGCACTCATTGCCGTCACCCAGGGACCGAGCGAGCGTCCACCAAGAAAGTAGTTGTCAGAGTTTTTGTTTGCGCGCTTGGCGAACCAAACACCGATACCGATAACGACCGCCATATAAATGACCATCGAGATCAGAATCTGAATGGAATTACTATCCATAGGATTTGTCCTCCTATATAAAAATAAAATAATGAAAAAATTATACCACAATTTTCCACAAAAAGCAAGTTTTTTTGGAAGTTATTTTTCGATTTTTTGTTTTTTTCGTTCCGCTGTTCTTCTACGGGTTTCCGCTTCGTGCATCTGGAATATGATCTCGGTTGCGAATGCGAGCTTGGTCAGAACGTTTTCCTTGGTCGGATAACAGTAGAAGGAGTCGTCCTCGGTCGAAATATCAAAGCAGTCAAAGGGCTTGAGATGGCAGTAGTCATATTCTACGTGCAGGCTGTTGATCTGCATCGGAGTGCGCTGAATGCGGTAAGACTCGCCGCGGTATTCACCTTCCAAAACAAATCCCTCGTCGAAGCTATGGCGAATTTTTGCCATACCGAGCGGCTCAAATTTCCAACATCTCGGCAGAGAATAGACGTTCACGTCATCCTCAAAGGAATACTCGCCGCGCTCGATCTCGGCTCGAACCTGCTCCTTTTCCCAAAGGAACCAGTCGGGAATATGCGAAAATTCGGTTTCTCCCTCGTTTGCCGACAGCGTGCCGTCCTCATTCAAGGTCCAACGCTTTCCGCATTCGGTACAGAAAATCTCCACACCCTTCGAGGACATCGCCTCGGCATGGCAGTGCGGACATTGATAAAGAACCTTATGTAACCCTTGCGCGCGATACGGCTCGGTAATAAGAATTCCGTTTTCCTTTTGGTAACGGTAATCGTCGTAAGTCAGCGCCTCGCGAACGATTGCGTTGATTTCGTCCACCGAAAGCGCCTCGATCTGCTCGACGGTCAGGATCTGCGTCGCCACCGTATGAAACGGAACCTTTCTCTTGTGGCGGAAATCCCAGAAGGGGGAGTTCAGATAGTTGCCGTGATGAAGAATGGCAACTACGGGAACCTTGTTTCGCTTGATCATCATACCCACAGCATCGGGAATGTAGGAATTGATGCCGCAAGGCGCGTAGCGGGCTTCGGGGTACATACAGAGAATATCTCCGCGTTGAAGCGTTTTCTTGATCGACTTGATCAGATGAAGGTCCATCGTGAACTTTCTCGTCGCGATACCGCCAATCAGCTCCATCAGCCAAGGACGGCGGTAATATCCGTCAATGCTGATGACGTTGTTGACACGGTGGGGAAAGGTCACCATCGCGCCAAGCTCAAAATCGATAAAATGCATATGGTTGGAAAGCACCATATAAGGCGGCTTGAGTCCTTCCATATTGATCTTTTCCACTTTGTATTTTTTTCCGATCAGCGCGATCTTGGAAAGAATCCAGATCAGCCAAACGAAAAAGATAGGCTGGCGAATGGGATATTTGGCGGTTTTGTACTTCTTTTTGTTTTTGTAATTGACTTCCGTCGTTCGTTCGTTTGCCACTCGTCGTAATTCTCCTTAAGATACTATTTTTTGCATTATACTTTATTATACATTAATTGAATGAAAAAATCAATAGAAATGTGTTGTTTTTGTGAAAAAAAGTGAAAAAGTGCTGAAAAATGTTAAAAAATATGTTTTTTGTGATATAATAATATAAAATGTTGGAAATTATCCAAAGGTGGAAAACACAATGAACTTGTTTTGGTATTTATTTGCGGTAGCGCTTGACTTGCTGTTGATTACGTTGATTACCTCGTACGTATGCTTTCGACTTGTGTTCTATGCGAGAAAAAAGGAAATTAAAGAGGAATACCCAATTCCCGACGGCGAGATCTACGAGGAATATCGCGCGCAGATGACCGAATGGATCAAGGAGATGCGGGCAAGGGAACACCGAGTGGTCGAAATTACGTCCTTTGACGGCTTGACACTTCGCGGCAAATATTTTGAATATGAAAAGGGAGCGCCCATTGAGCTTCTGCTGCACGGCTATCGAGGTTGGGCAGAGAGAGATCTTTGCGGTGGCATCGAGCGCTGTCGGATGCTCGGACATAACGTGCTCGTCGTCGACCACAGAGCCAGCGGAGAGAGCGACGGACACGTCATCACCTTCGGAATCAACGAAAGCCGCGACTGCGAGGCGTGGATCGACTTTATTCTTCGCGAGATTGACCCCGATGCCCAAATTTATCTCGGTGGAGTTTCGATGGGAGCGGCGACCGTGATGATCACGGTGGGCAGAAAACTGCCGAAGCAGGTCGTCGGAGCCGTTGCCGATTGCGGATATACCTCGGCAAGAGAGATTATTCAAAAGGTCATTCGCGAAATGAAATTGCCGCCAAAGATCCTCTATCCCTTCGTGCGGCTGGGAGCAAGACTGTTCGGTCACTTTGATCCCGACCAAACCTCTCCCATCGAAGCAATGAAAAACGCAACTGTCCCCGTACTCTTTTTTCACGGAGATACCGACGATTTTGTGCCGTTTGAAATGAGCAAGGAAAATTATGACGCTTGTGTGACAAAAAAACACCTCGTCACCGTCAAAGGCGCGGGTCACGGACTCGCCTACCCCAAAGACCCCCACACCTACGTCCGCGAAATTAAAACCTTTTTTGGGAACGAATGAAACGAATGACAAAAGGGATTGCCAAAGCAATCCCTTTTGTGTTTGCCGCGCAAACAAATGAAGAAATTTGACTCGGACACGTCAACGCTACTGCGGATATCACAGTAAGGTGCAGACCGGTGCGGCAATATACGATGCGCTGACGGACTAAAGGGGAATAGAAAAGGGCTACCGTGGGGTAGCCTTTGGAAAATTTTTTATTTAACATTTGAGAAAAAATCTGTTTCCTTGACGATTTGGATATTGCAACCTTTTTCATTATACTCAATTGCTTTTTTTACTTTTGTGCCGTATGTTCCGTTAGAATACGCTTGACTTCCGCAACTTCCAATAATTAAGTAATCCGTTATCTTTTTAACATTGGAATCAACAATTCCGCCCCGCGCGGCAATATATTTTTCTACAGCTGATTTTTGGCCTTTATAAGCAAAATCACCACTCAAACAAATATGTTTTCCTTCGACAGTGTATATTTCCGCTTTCAGAGATTCAACAGGATGGAGCATATCTTCAATAACGGAAGTTAAATACTCAGCTTCTTCTTTGGTGAGAATAGCGTCTTCAAGTACTTTATCTACAGTTTCAATTGCTTTGTTAAACGGAAAATGGTCAGACAAGTAAATATTATCGTAGAGCCATTGGCGAAGATTTTTACATTCATCATCGGAGATTTCGCCATCAATGGTAATACCTTTTAAAATTCCGTCAAGGATTTGTGTCGCTAATGTAACAGGAGAAGTTGACATCGCATCGAGGTATTCTTTCATACATCTTTGAAGCTGGGCAATTTCGTCCAAAGTGATAATATTATCATCTAAAATGGCGTTAATAACTTCGATGATATCAGCAACTTCTTTATGATTAGAATACTGAATATTGCTATCTCTCCATGCGGAGATATAATCCATTTCATCTTGATTGATAACATTATCTATGGAAAAACCTCTAACAACGCCGTAGAATTCGCTGATTGATTTTCTAAGTACAGCGGCATCTATGTAAGAGGTGTGAACGGATGTGTTGTTAGGATAATATTTTTTTACGCAGTTATCGACGTCTATGTCATAAGTTTCCACAAGAGTATTGAATAGGTCGGAGCAGGCACACGCATCGTCAAAAGCATTATGTTCTGAATCAATATCAATTTCGAAATATTCGCAAAGAGCAGCTAAACTGTAATTGGAAATAGCGTATGAGGGGACAAATTTTTTCGCCAATTCATAAGTACAGATGTAGTAAAACTCAGGAATATCCAAATTGTATCTGCGTAAGTTCTTAACTACTGCATCTAAATCCGAAGAAGCAACATTGTGACCAATCACAACGGCATTAGTAAAATATTTTTCAATGTCTTTCCAAATCTTAGGAAACGAAGGCTCATTCGCAACCTGTGAAGCTGTAATACCATGCACACGCACACAGTTTGAATCAAAACCGTCTTCAGGATTAACGTAAATATCTAATTCAGGATAATATGGTTCGTGATCATTATAGTTTTCACAAACAATACCCATCTGACATATTGCTTTGTTTTTTGAATTGGCGTATTCAACATCAAAATATGTTATTTTTTCCATAACAAACTCCTATAAATGGATTGGTAATATTATTATAGCACAAAATAGTAAAAACTGCAATCCTTTTTTAGAACAAGGTAGAGAGGGGTACTCGCCTACGCGAGAATTTTTCGCCGAGCCGCTTGACGAGAGAGGGATTCGTTCTTGATTTTTGCTCAACGTTTTGGATTTTGTCTTTTGTAACGTTTCGCAAAAATCTTCGGTCACCATTCGCAAAACAACTCACCGGGTTGTTTTGCTCATTGCGTTCGAATCCCCGTTTGGATTCTCCGCAAACAAAAATCCACCCGATTGGGTGGATTTTTGTTTGGCGGAGAGGGGGGGATTCGAACCCCCGTGCGCTTTCGCGCAAACTGATTTCGAGCCATCGGGGATGAATACCACCTCGTCCCTCTACGTACCTTCTTCTACCAAGATTTTGCCCAAATTCGCCCCATTTTCAAGATCTTCTATCAAAATCGCCGCAAAAATGATAGAAAAGTGATAGAAAACGAGGTTTGGTCGTCACTGAAATAGCCATTTTATTTATCAAATTTTGTACTTATACTTGCCTAAAAAGCAAAGATATGCTATAATGTATGCGAAAAGCATACACAAAATGCACATCAAAACGATGTATGCTTTCTGTGTATGCAAATTGAAGACTATTATTAAATTTTGATTTGTGATATAATAGCACCAACAAATAACGGAGGTTTTCAAAGTATGTTTAAGCATGAAAATAATCAAAAAATAGGGGCATATCTTTCTGACCTAATTGAGAAAAAATATCCTTCAAAAAGGCAATTCTGCAAAGCGTATATTAACGCTGTTGGCGGGGATGTAAAAAACAATGATGAAATACGTAATATGGCAAATCGCATTTCACAAATCACTAAGGGCGCAAAGGCAATACAAACCTATGATCTTCCAATATTTACAGATTTACTTGGCGTTTCGTGTGAGCAGATTTTGAGTGCTGGAGAATATAGTGTTCCACAAGCAAAGCGTGTAACGAATTACGCCATAGCCTTTTCCAAGGATCCTGCCGAGTGGGAAGCTTTTATCAATCGTGAGGATAAACTCATACTTAACCAAGATGAGTATTGTAAAACAATCCTTGATTATGCTTTGGAATTTCGCAATTACGAGCTTTTAAAGTATTTAATGGATAAAGAATATATTTGGTTTGATAGCAGAAAAGATAATGATTATGTTTGTAATTTCGGTGCGGGAACATCAATTCAGCGCAGAGATATTAGTTTCCAAGATTACGGACTTAAAGCAAAGTTAAACGAAGAAGATAATTTACGCTTGGATTTGATTGCTCTTGCTGCAGATCATAACGACCTACAAATGATGGAAGCCTTAAGAGCACGTGAAACTACCGGTATGTACTATTTCATTCATTATTTGGATTTCCACAGGACTGATTTTTATGAATCATATAACGAGAGAATGGTTCGTCATATTTCAAAGTCAAGTAATGAAGTACTCGATTATTTTACCGATCAATTTGAAATTAGAGACAGAGTCAGATACAAAGACGGAAGAGACAGCAAACATACATTTGTGTATCCGTTTATTACAGAATTGTTGGATTTTATTATAGATGAAAAGTCTCAATTTACAGAAACCGCTATTAAAAAGCTCATCAAACACAATAAGGCCACATACGACAAGCTCACTCTTTTAATCAAAAAATTAAAAGACGATGAATGGTATTCCGCGGAGCATATGAAAAAATATTGGTTGATTCATTGCAAAGAGGATTTGCGATTTTCTGAAGAGGATAATATTGTTAGTTTTTGCGGTCATTATACATCTACTGAATTCAAGTCAGTTCCATACGGACTTATTACCAACATTGCCCACACCACAAAAACCTCAAAAGATCCAATCATTAAACATTTGATTGAAGAATTAAATGAATCTTACGATAAAATCAAAAATTTGAAAGATCACTTGGAGGAACTTTAATTATGGCTAAATGGTGCTACAATTACGATTCAGGTGAATACGAATACATAGAGAAAGATGGATTTAGTATTGATCGCGGCGAATATGTCTATAATTGGGATGATCGCGAATATCGTAGCGAGCGCGAAGAGGAAGAAGAGGAAGAAAGACGCCGTCGTGAAGGCGAAGAGGACGATTGGTAAATAACTTTGCCGACGAGGTATCGTGAGATTCCTCGTCGGCTATTCTTTTTCACAAAAAAGCTGGACTTTTCCGTCCTTCTGTGATGAGCTCTCATTTTTTCGGGAAAGTAATAGAAAACAAGGTTTTGTCGTCACTAAAACACATTGAATTTTTTGAATAAATATGATATAATATCCTTACATACTTTGACAACCGTGAGGGATTTAGCAATGAACAATGTAACAATACGTTTAGAAACAGAAAAAGATTATAGAGCAGTTGAGGAGCTTACACGCGAGGCGTTTTGGAATGTTTACGTTCCCGGCGCGAGTGAGCATTATTACGTTCACATGATGCGTAATCACCCCGACTTTATCCCCGAACTTGCATTCGTGCTTGAGCTTGACGGCAAGATTATCGGAAACATTATGTATACAAAGGCATGGCTTGAGGACGAGAACGGTGAGCGCAAGGAGATCCTTTCCTTCGGACCGCTTTGCGTCGCACCCGAATATCAGAGACAGCGACTCGGCAAGCTACTGATCGAACATTCCTTTGAAGTCGCACGAAAGATGGGATACGACGTAAACATCAATTTTGGTAACCCTGGAAACTACGTAAGCCGCGGATTTGTGAGCTGCAAGAAAAAGAACGTAAGCTTTGTTGTGGACGGTAACTACCCAACGGCACTCCTCGTTTGCGAACTTGTGCCGAACGTACTTGACGGCAAAAAGTGGATGTACATCGCCTCCACCGCCGCAGACTGCTGCGACGATGAAGCCGCAGTAGCTGCGTTTGATGCAACCTTTCCGCCAAAGGAAAAGAAATGGATGCCCAACCAAGAGGAGTTCTATATTTACAGACATTCCTCGGTGGTAAGATAAAAATAAAAGGCAAAATCATTCGATTTTGCCTTTTGTTTTTCAAAAAGCGCTGGACTTGTGCTGTGCTTTGTGGTATGTTGTACGTGATCCCGATACGTCCGTTGGCAAATAAACGTATCGAAAGGATCAGAAAATGAATATCAACGAAAAGCGCAAAGCATTCGAAAACCTCCTGTTTGGCGCACCCGAGGTTATGACTCCTATGCAGGTGGCAAAGTGGACTCCCTACGGCAGAAACACCGTCTACGCTATGCTGAAGTCAGGCGAGCTTCCGTCTATACAGTACCGAGGCTCGTACCTTATCAGCAAATCGGATTTGATCGACTATATGGTCGCGCACGCCGATGACACGCCCCGAAAACGATTTGCAATCAAGGGAGATAAGTGATGTCCACGAAATCTAAGACCGTCACCGCTGAGGAAGCAGCAAAGCTCTTACATATCAGCAAACGCAAATGTGCTTGGATGCTCCAGAACGGACTCATCCCATGCATCGACACCGGCAAGCAGACAAGACGGTACACCATACTCCGCAAGGACGTTCTCAGGTGCGCAAGAACCATCGATAGCATTGAGTTTCCGCAGATCTTCACATCGGTCAAAGAAAGCCGAAAAAAGCCCAATTTGAGCGTTGAACAATGCGAGGCATATACGTCCCACCTCCTCACCAAATGGCGCACAAAGCCCAACGTGCTGACCGTACGCGCGGTTTCCGACCTCCTCGACTACCACCACGAAACAGTAGGCAGATGGATAGCTCAAGGCCACCTCCGAGCCACCACCGCCCATAGCGAAACCGTCATCGCACAACCTTGGCTCGCCGACTTCTGCTGCCACTACGGTTATCGCATTGTAAAGAAAAGTGAGAAGCATAGAAAACTCGAAGAAAGCTTCTTCAAACCACCAAAAGAATAACTCAAGCAATAACTCGAGCCCAGGCGAAAGTCTGGGCTTTTTGTGTTTCCAAAAGAAATTTTACATTTCCAAAGGAAATATTTCCTTGTAATTTTTTCAAAGGTATGATATAATAAATTATCTAGATTGATTTTGGAAGGTGTATTATGGCAGTAAGTTATAATAAGCTTTGGAAAAAGCTCATTGATTTGGAAATGAGCAAGACCGAATTACGCTTGAAAGCGGGATTCTCTACTAAGGCCCTCGCAAAGCTCGGTAAGAATGAGAACGTTAATACTGAGGTTCTTGCAAAGATTTGTAAAGCACTTGATTGCAATATAGAAGATATTATGGAAATGGTTCCAGACGAGGAGGCGTAACGATGAAGAGAATCAGTATTATTGCTCGTCAAAGAATTATAAATCCTCATACAATGAAAGTTCATAACGACAATGGATTGAAAGCCTTAAACGGATATTTCGAAGATATCGTTGTTGTTGATGAACCCTTTAATGAAACCACTTTTATTTTGCAGTACGAAGAAAAGCACCAAGAATTAAAAGGTTGGGATTTTCAAATCAAAGAAATATAAGAGTAATCATAGATAGTCGAAAAACGAATATAAAATTTTATTCGTCAACTTCTGATAATAGAAAATTATCAGAATCAAATTTTGACCTCAAGGAGGTATATGAACATGTTGCCTGAAGAATTGGCACGCGTCAAAATAGATAAACAATTAAATAACGCTGGCTGGGATATCATTGCGAGAAATGAATATCTTCCCAACAGCACTGTTGCTGTAAAAGAAGCACTTATGAAAGGAAATACCGAAAGCGATTATCTTCTCTTTGTAGATGGCAAAGCCATAGCTGTTGTTGAAGCAAAGAAAGAAGCAAACAATCTTGGAGACGAGGTTGCTGCACAGGCAGAATTTTATTCTGCAAATCCTCAGCCGTGGTACGCTTTGTGGCTTAGCGGTATGATTCCTCTTGTATATCTCGCTAACGGTAATAAGATTTACTTCAAAAATATGCTTGTTCCTGATAGTGAGTATGAGGAATTGTCCGCAATGCACTCTCCCAAGAAGATGTTGCAACTGATAGGACAAGTTTCTGAGTATGGCGCTTTGCCAAGAATCGAAAAGAAAGGCTTGCGTGATTGTCAGTACAATGCGGAAGTTGCACTCGAAGCATCGCTAAAGGCAGGAAAGAAAAAAGCGTTGGCTATTCTCGCAACGGGATCTGGAAAGACTTATTTGGCATGCCTCGCCTCTTACCGCATGTTGAACTACACACCCGTAAAGCGCGTACTGTTCTTGGTTGATAGAAACAACCTTGCGCGCCAGACCGAAAGTGAATTCAGCCTTTTTGATAGAACCGAGAATGGTCATGCATTGAGTGCCCTATATCAGATCAATCGTCTCAGAAAGCCCGAAGATATTAACGGTCAAATTGTTATCTCTACAATACAAAAATTGTTTGCTGTTCTTACCGGACAAGCAATTTCCGATGACAATGAAGATGCAGAGGACGAAAACTTCAATCGTGATAACGAGAAAGCGACGAAGGAAATCGTTAAGCTTGGCGATGATTTGAAATTGCCTCCGGATTTCTTCCAGCTCATTATTGTTGATGAGTGTCACAGATCCATTTACGGTAAGTGGAAGGCGGTTCTCGATTATTTTAAGGATGCAAGGGTTGTTGGTCTTACAGCTACGCCTACACCCGAAGCATACGCATATTTTGACAACAATATCATTGAGCAGTACACTTATGATGATTCCGTTGTTGACGGTGTAAACGTTCCTGCTCGTGTTTATAGAATTATGACCGAAGCTACCGTACATGGAGGAACAATCCATGAAGGTGAGCGAGTTGTAGAACTTACACGTAGAACCGGCGAACTTGATGAACACACCGCAACACAGCGCGTGGATTATTCGCCTACGCAGTTGGACCGTTCTGTTATCAATCAAAACCAAATCGAGGCTGTTCTTTCCACATACCGGGATTCAATCTATACCGATCTTTATCCCTATCGCGAAGAAAAGTGGGAGTATATTCCTAAAACATTGATCTTTGCGAAGGATGATAACCATGCAACACAGATTGTCGAGTGCGCCAAGAAAGTGTTTGGAGAGAAATTTCCCGGTGGAGAAGTGCCTGAGAATTTTGTTCAGAAGATTACATATTCCGCAGGAGACTCTAACGCTCTGATTAGAGATCTTCGTAATGAAAAAGATTTCCGTATTGCAGTAACTGTAACGCTTGTTGCAACCGGAACCGATGTTAAGCCTTTGGAAGTTGTTCTCTTTATGAGCGATGTTAAATCCGAAGTTCTCTATACCCAGATGAAGGGGCGCGGATGCCGCGTAATATCCGAAGACAAACTCAAAGAAATTACCCCTAACGCTACGACAAAAGAGTGCTTCTATATCGTTGACGCAGTTGGAGTTACAGAGAGTGGCAAGCACATGCCTAAGCCCGGTGGCGAACCGAAGCCAAAAACGAAAACCTTGTCTCTTGAGCATTTGATTGAGCACCTAGCTCACGGTGATTTGAGCGACGAGAATATCGCGCTTCTCCGTGATTATTGCGCATCCATTAACCGCAGATACGAAAATGATGTTCTGCACGGCAGACACCTCGACATCTTTATAGCAGATTACGGATATGCTCCAAGAACGCTAGCGAATGACATCAACAAAGCGCTCAGTACCCATGCATTGCCTCCGTTTATAAATGCGTCGAGTGACAACACCGCACGTGCTGATCTTGTTTCTTGTCTTATTGGAAACATTAAAGCGAGAGAAAAGCTTCTTGAAATGCAACGTGGATACTATACCTATACTCCGGATAAGGAGGACGAGGTTATCTATAAAGGCTTCTCGAAGGAGTCTGCAAGATCTCTTATCGAAACCTTTGAAAAGTATATCAAGGATAACAAGGATTCCATTGAGGCGTTGCGCATTATCTATAATTCGGAAAACACCCTTATCACATATTCGATGCTTTCCGATTTAAAAGACAAGCTCGCTTCCGCAAATAGTCTTTTCACGCCATTCCATCTTTGGAGCAACTATAAGATTCTCGACGATGACGGCGTTGTAGAAGACTTCGATAAGAAACAGAACGTTAACGCACTGACGAACCTTATTCAGCTCGTGCGCTTTGCATACGGTAGAACCGCAGAGCTTTCAAGCCTGTTCACGGGATACCTGCAGAGATTCAATCTTTATTGCGGTCAGGTACAGCGCACTCTTACCGACGAACAAAAGGAAATTATGCGTCAGATAGCAGTATACGTTGTAAATGAGGGCGCGTTCAGTTTGCCCGAACTCAATTCCTTTGATACGGATTTGTGGCGCAGAGGTATCACCGGATTCGGAAACAATCCCAAGGCATTGACATCCGAAATCCAACAATTATCAAGATTTATTTTGAAGGTGGCTTAATATGGCAGATATTCAGGTTAAAAGCGAATCTACGCTTATAAAAAAGGTAGGCGACATTGCAAACGTTCTTGCGTCTGCAGGTGTTGGATTTACCGATTACTTAACACAACTTACTTATATTCTTTTCTTGAAAATGGATGATGAGCGTGAGGCTTATGGCTTTGAAAGCGCTATCCCAGAAGGATATAAATGGCAGGACCTTCTTGACCTCAGCGGAGAAGACCTCGTTGAAAAGTATGAGGAGATTCTTGAAGAACTTGCTAAGAAAGATGGTTTGATAGGTACGATCTTTACCAAGGCGACAAATAAGATAGACCGTCCCGTGCTCCTTGCCAAGGTTATCGAAATGGTAGCAAGCGAGAACTGGTATATGATGGAGGGCGACCTCAAGGGTGCTATCTATGAGTCGATTCTCGAAAAGAACGGACAGGATAGAAAAAGTGGCGCAGGTCAGTATTTTACACCTCGTGCGCTTATCAAAGCGATGGTTGACGTTACGGATCCTAAGATTACCGAAACCGTTGCAGATCCCGCTTGTGGTACAGGCGGCTTCCTTCTCGCAGCTTACGAGCATATGAAGCCTCAGAGCAAGGAGATTGCAAAACAGAAATTCCTCAAGGAGCACGCTTTCTTTGGCGCGGATAACACTCCTCTTGTTGTTACGCTTGCGTCTATGAACCTTTATCTCCACGATATTGGTACAGAGAGTAGCCCTATCGTTTGTCAGGACTCTTTGATTGACAAATCGGACAAGATGTTTGACGTTATCCTTGCAAATCCTCCTTTTGGCACAAGACCTCAAGGTAGCGTTGAGGTATATGCTAACCGTCCCGAGTTCGTGAAGACCTCGGACAATCAGGTTAACTTCCTTCAGCACATTATGTCCATCGTTAGAACCAATGGTCGTGTTGCGGTGGTATTGCCTGATAACGTGCTTACCGATGGTGGTGCAACTGCTAAGGTTCGTGAAAAGCTTCTCAAGGACTTCAATCTTCATACCATTCTCAGACTACCTACGGGTATCTTCTATGCTAACGGCGTAAAGACAAACGTCCTCTTCTTCCAAAAGGGTGCTCCTACCGAGGATATTTGGGTATACGATTACAGAACCGGTGTTAAGCACACGATGGCAACTAAGCCTATGACACGTGCAAATCTCGATGACTTTGTTGCCTGCTACTGTTCCGGTCATATGCAGGATCGCGTTCCTACGTATTCTGCTGATGAGCCTAACGGTAGATGGAGAAAGTTCACCAAGGAAGAGGTATATTCCCGTGATTTTCTCAAACTCGATTTCAAGTGGATGGATCTTGGTGAAAAGGACGATCGCACGATCGGTGAGCTCCTCGGCGATATGCATACAAAGCATCCGCAATCACCGAAGCAGTTGCCAAACTGCAAGATCTCCTTGGAGGTATCGAGCTGTGATTGATACCGTAGCATTGAGAGAAAAAGTTCTCGACCTTGCTATTCGCGGTAAGCTTGTGCCGCAGGATCCCAACGATGAACCCGCATCGGTTCTCTTGGAGCGTATCCGTGCACAAAAGCAGCAAATGGTCAAGGACGGAAAGTTGAAAGCCAAGGATATTAAGGACGATTCCATCATCTTCGTCGGTGAGGATAATTTACATTATGAGAAGTTCGCTGATGGAACGGTAAAATGCATTGAAAACGAGATACCCTTTGAACTGCCCGAAGGATGGGCGTGGGAACGGTTAGGTAATATTTCTACAATAGCTCGCGGAGGTTCGCCGCGTCCCATAAAAGCATTCATAACCGATGATGCTAACGGAGTTAATTGGATAAAAATTGGAGACACAGAAAAAGATGGCAAATACATCTTTTCTACAAAAGAAAAAATCAAACCTGAAGGCGTATCAAAAAGCAGATTTGTAAAAAGCGGAGATTTCCTGTTAACCAATTCTATGAGCTTTGGTCGTCCATATATTTTAAAAACTAACGGATGCATACATGACGGTTGGCTTGTTATTGGTGATATTGAATTGGTGTTTAATCAAGACTATTTGTATTATGCTTTGAGTGCCAATTATATGTACCAAACAATGGCTATTATGGCAGGCGGATCAACTGTTGATAATCTCAACTCAGATTTAGTAAAGTCTCTACTGTTTCCTATTCCTCCTATTAACGAACAAAAATCCATTGCACAGAAAGTAAGCGAATTGCTTGATCTTGTGGAGTCAATTAAAAACAACGAGGCAATGATCGTCGGCGAAATTGCTTTGCTAAAATCCAAAATTCTCGATCTTGCTATCCGTGGTAAGCTCGTGCCTCAAAATCCCGATGACGAGCCAGCATCTGTGCTGTTAGAGCGCATCCGCACCGAGAAAGAAGAGCTCATTAAGGCTGGCAAAATCAAGCGCGATAAGAAGGAATCTGTCATCTTCAAAGGTGAGGATAACTCTTATTATGAGAAGATCGGCGAAAAAGTTATCTGGATAGATGACGAGTTAGCATTTGAGATACCAGAATCTTGGTCTTGGGCAAGGATTTCCACGATTGGCATAATAAATCCACGTAATACCTTATCGGACGGTACGAAAGTTTCGTTTATTCCAATGCCTTTGATTAAAGATGGATATTCTAATAGTCATACATCCGAAACAAAAACTTGGGTGGACGTAAAATCTGGATTTACACATTTTGCAGAAAATGATGTAGGTGTTGCAAAAATTACTCCTTGTTTTGAAAACAAAAAATCTGTTGTATTCAAGGAACTTTGTAATGGTTTTGGTGCAGGAACAACTGAACTCCACATAATTAGAACATTTAATGATGGAATATATCCTGAATACTTACTTTGGTGCTTAAAGACTAATTCTTTTATCAATAGAGGCATCAATGCCTTTTCAGGCGCAGTTGGTCAAAAAAGAATAGGGAAAGATTTCATTTCTGATTACTTAATACCTATTCCTCCTCGGGAAGAACAAGATAAGATTATCAAAATGATTAATCAAATTTTTGCGTTCATTTTAAATATAGAAAAGAGCCTCAACTGAGGCTCTTTTCTATTGAAGCTATAGCAGCAAAAAGCTTTTCAACATAATTAGCTATTCTCACTTGCTCATCGTATGGCGGAACTGGGAAAAATACTGCTCTAACTGTATCTGATTTTAGATTCTTTACTGTTGATCCGGCGGCTACTTCGCTGAACGCTTTGTACATAAAGCCAGAGCTAAGTGCATAATAAAGATAATCTTGATTAAATACATTTTCAATATCGCCAATTACAAGCCATCCATCGTGTATGCACCCATCGATTTTTAGGATGTATGGGCGACCAAAGCTCATTGAATTGGTCAACAGAAAATCTCCGGATTTTACATAGCGTGTTTTAGAAAGTCCTGCAGGAACAATTCTTTCACGCGTTGAGGAAATGTATTTACCACCTTGTTCCGTATCTCCAATTTTTATCCAGTTGATGCCATCTTCGCTTTCCGTAAGATAGTCTTCTATTGGTCTTGGAGAGCCTCCTCTTGCTATTGTACTGATGTTCCCAAGCCGTTCCCAATGCCAGTTTTTAGGCAATGAAAAAGGTATCTTTTCATCGATACAAATGTCGATTCCGTCAATCTTCTCATAATAAGAGTTCTTAACACTTCTTTGGTATAATATTAGCACGGGAAACCGAATCTATTTTTTATACCAGGAGGTGTCTATTATGAAGACGCAACAAACCTTTGAGGAGTACCTAAAGAAGAACAATCTTTCGGGTAACACCCTCGACGCTTATCTTTGGACGGTGGATTTCTACCATACCCATTATGATGGTGTGACCAAAGAAAACCTACTCGCCTATAAGGGCTATTTAATGGAATTCTTCAAGCCCAAAACGGTCAACCTGCGCATACAGGCAATGAACAAGTATCTAACGTATCTCGGTAAAGAGAAGCTTCATTTGAAAGCGGTGAAGATCCAACAGAAAAACTTCCTTGAGAACGTAATCAGCAATGCCGATTATAACTTTCTCAAAAACCAGCTCAAAAAGGACGGAAATATGGAATGGTATTTCGTCGTTTGGTATTTGGCTGCGACCGGAGCGCGTGTCAGCGAGCTCATTCAAATCAAAATAGAACATATCGAACTCGGGTAGTTCGACTTGTACACCAAAGGAGGCAAGCTGAGACGGTTATACATACCTAAAAAGTTGAGAACCGAAACACTTACATGGCTGGAGGAAACGAATCGTTCCTCCGGTTATTTGTTTTTGAATCGGTACGGGGATCGCATTACAACGAGAGGTATATCGCAACAGCTTAAGAATTATGCTGACAAGTATGGGATTGATAAAAAAGTGGTTTATCCACACTCATTCCGCCACCGTTATGCAAAGAATTTCCTTGAGAAATTCAATGATATAGCATTGCTCGCTGACCTTATGGGGCACGAAAGCATTGAGACCACACGTATCTATCTGCGCAGGACGGCAAGTGAGCAACAAGCAATTGTTGATAAAGTTGTAACATGGTAACAAAGATAGCCGCCCTCATATGAAGGCGGCTGTTTTTAGTTTAGGGAGTTTGTAATTGCTTCTAATTGTGCAAAGGATGTTTCGATTGATTCTACAATACGGAATTGCTCTTTGAGTGGTGGAATTGGTATGAGAAGTTCTTTACATTTGCTTAAGCTTGTTCTGCTCCTACCTATGCCATGAACAGAGTCTTGTATTTGTTCATTTACGACGGAGCTATTAATCGCAAACATAAGATACCTATTATAGATTTGCTTATGCACTCGCAATCTAACACAGTCAGAAGAAATAACATAGATTGATTCCACATGAGGAACTATGATAGCTCTACCTGCCGGCATCATCTTGGCAATAACAATATCTTCTGGATATGTTATACATCGATCCAAAGTTTCTGCGTGTTGGAAGGTTGTATACTTTACTCCGTTGTTTCTCCATATGAATTCACCTATATTGTTCAATTGAATAATGCGCACTTCTCGATTGTGGGTATAATGTTCAGTCTTTAAATTGCTACCAAATGGCCCATCAACAAATGAATTCGGAGAAGAATCAGATAACATATTAAGGCGACACCATACCCAGCCTTGTGGCAATTCGCAAGGTATCTCATCTTCGATGCATTTTACCGTTCCGTCATTGAACTTTTCGTAAATACGATAATAAGAGTTATCCTCACCTTTGAATATGATCGATTCCTTCTTATCGCGCTTAATTTTGCCATGTCGGATAAGTTCCTCTTTCTCCGCACGGATGCGATCAAGCAATACAGACGCAGGTTCGTCTTCAGGGTTCTGAGAAACGAGCTTGCCACGGATAGCAAGGTCGAGAATTTTTGCTTTCAAAACAGAAATAGCTGTTTCCAACTCTGTGTATGTATCTGCGATATGTTCCAATAACGGTGTTATTTCCACAACCTTGTCTGATATAAGCTTTTGCTCGTTATACGGTGGAATTGGAATAAGAGTTCTTCGAATATGTTCAAGATGCAGATTCTGAACTCCAATGCCTTTTAGTGAGCCCCTAAATTCATTTTGCACTGTTGAACTTGCGATTGCATTTAGCAAATATTGAGGTAATATTGAAGTGTTGATCGTTCTGAGAACGGCCAGTGTAACATAAATATCAAAATCACAATCTCTATCCACAATTGCCGCAACGCCTATAGTGCCGTTCTTTGCTAATAAAATATCGTTCTTTTTAGGAGATATACGGTTAGAAAGCTCATTATGCAACGATTCTGGAATGTGCATTACATTGTTCCAATCTATTTTCCACGAGGTCACATTTTTTGCAGATAAAAAGATAAAGCCCTCGTCTGTATAGGTGGGAGTCTGATGTGTTCCATCCGAAATAGGAAAGCAAAAGGATTGCAATCGTCCCCAAGTCCAACCGATAGGCAAGTCGAACGGTATCTCATCCTCGATGCATTTTATCGTTCCGTCGGCGAACTTCTCATAATGTAAATTACAACAAACTAATCCTTTTCTACATATAGACTTTTTGCATTTATTGTGATATAATTTAAGAAGATAATATGTATCTTTATATAAAAATTAAGGAGGATAAAAATATTGTTATGGTAGCACACTGGATTGTTTTTTCAATAATGATTCCTCTAATTCCGGTATCATTAACCTATGGCTTTTTAAAACTTGGAAATCTTAACTCTCTTCCGGAAGAAGAAAAGAAAAAAGCATATAAAACGATTGTTAAAACATCTTTGTTCTTTTGGTTACTTGACTTTTTCTACATGTCATGTTTTACAAATTGGATGGTAGGGAAATATATTTTTGGAATATTAGCTATTATTCTTATCTTTGTAAACCTCACGAATGCATTTTTGGCAAAAAGTAAAATAAGTAAATGGAACTTGTTATTGGATTTTTTGCTCGGAGTCGCTATAAGTATTTATCTCATTTACATAATTCAAAATGAAACTTTACAAACAGTGGTTGTAGCGATAGTCTCCGCTACGTATGGCGGATTGCTGACTTTAGTAGGCGTTGCTTGGACAATAAATGATTCCAATATTAAGCGTAGAGAAGATCTTGAACGTACCGAAAAAGACAGAAAGGAAGAAGAACGTAAAAAGAATATTCCATACGTTAGAATGGATTATAGCAGAGAACTTCCTCCATTGGTTGTAAACTCAAGAATAACAGAAGGATTAGATTTTGGAAATTCCGAAGATAGAGCAAAATTAAACGGAAAATCCTTTGTTCAGATAATGATAAAAGATTTTCAGATAAAGAATGTTTCAAACACAAACATTATAATGCATGGTGTTATTGCTTTCGAAAAGTATCATGAATTTACAGTAAAAGAGATAGTTGAGTCTGGGGCTCATTGTATGATAAAAACAACTAATAATTATATGATTTCAGCAGCACAGCCAGAGCAATCTATATTTCTTATTACAAGTGATTTGTTGGGAAACAAATATAAAACAGAGTGTCATTTGTCTTTGGATGTCGGTGTGGATTCATTTAGAATGGCTACAACGGTTGGAGATGAAGAATTGATAGGATACGATTATAAGTGTCATGTATCTTCACTGGATTTGCCAATTTTAATTGAAAATGCAAAGATAGATTGAATTTTATATAAGCATTACCAAGGATGGACGTAATTTGAGGAGGTCTGGCAAGTGACAAAACAAGAATTCTTTAATATGTGTCTGGATTCGTACGCTACGCGGCCGGACTATCCGTTTGACGAGGATTTTGAAACGGCGGTGTTTAGGCACACGGATAACCGCAAGTGGTATGCCATTGTGATGCGCGTATCACGGCGCAAGCTTGGGATTGACAGCGACGAGGTGATTGACGTTGTTAATCTCAAACTGCCGACGGAAATGTTCGGTTCATTCGGTGCGGCAGACGGCGTCTATCCCGCATATCACATGAACAAACTCCATTGGATCTCGGTGCTTCTGCCCGATGCTCCCGAGGACGTTGTGAAGTTCCTTGTGAATGCAAGCTTTGAGGCGACTAAAGCCAAGATAAAACAGAGAAAGAAGTGAAATGTATGCGGACGGCAAGAGTGATCGTTGCGCCATATGACGTGGCATGGAAATCCGCTTTTGAAGAAATAAAAACTGAAATAGAAGACGCTATCGCGGATCTCATCGTTGGCATAGAGCACGTTGGAAGTACCTCTGTTGAAGGAATGTCGGCAAAGCCGTGTATCGACGTTGACGTGATTATCAAGGATTACACGGTGTTTGACGCTGTCGTC
>JAGBSP010000021.1 GCA_017631855.1 Clostridia bacterium
CCGAGGCGAAAAACCAAGAAGAGCAGCCGGAAGCGACGGGTCGCAAAAGCGTCGTTTCGCTTGCTGTTTGATCCGTATGGGAGACCTGGCAAATGGCGAAAACGGCTTTGTGTCTCGAAGGAGGAAGAGACGATTGAATGCAGCAATATATTCTGTGACAGTATTGATGCTGAGACTTGTATCATCCATCTCGGCAATATCTTCACGAATCGTTTTTGTGCTCGCAGTCGTAGACTCGTTTCGCGCCAAAGACCGCAGACATTTCATGACCTTTACAGGATCACGATCGATATCGTCCAGCTTTTGAATGTCCATCTCCGCTACATTTCTTATGTAATCGCGAGGAATCAACAACGCCTGCGCCAAACTCTTTCCTTTCCCACCTGGCCAACCGCCACGCATCACATACTCAACGAGGCTCTCCAGCGACGGTTCCGGCACAGAATGCACACCAATATCTTTCCCGCAACAAACATCCTTTAACGATACCACACACGCAGATTCACCACATTCCTGCAAAGACATCGGGTGCATCGATAATCTTGCAATGCGCCCCGTGCCGGAATGCAACACACCCTTCGTTTTGGGTGTCGCAGATCCAGTAAGAATGTATCTTCCGCAATCGGTACTTTCATCAACTGAATAACGAACGGCATCCCAAACGGCGGGCACGTCCTGCCACTCGTCAATCAAATGAGGACATTCTCCACGTAAAGCCTGATTTACATCTAGCCGCGCAAGCTGCCTGTTTGCGAAATTCCCCGCAGGGTGTCCTACCAGAAACCGACTCTTTGAATGCATAGTGCATGTCCATGTTTTCCCACACCATTTAGGACCTTCAACACAAACGGCACCAAACGTGGAAAGATAAAAATCAAGCCGATCATCAACCAACCGTAGACAATATCTTTCTTTGATATTATTATCGCTTTTCATGGCATAATTATATCATATACCCATTGCCTACGTCTACCACTGATATATTTTCACCATTTTTACTGATATATATTTTGTGTTTTCACTGATATACTTTTGGCCGTCAGGCGAGTTGCTTGAGCTTCGACCAATCGCAGCGATCAGCAAACTCCGGCCGCCGCGACAGAATCCGCAGAGGATAAGGTATCACTTCTTCGAACCTTGAATACGCCCTTGCGCATCGCGATAGGTGGTCTTGCCGTAACGATCGGTTGTGGAAGTTCCAGTTATGCGGCCTTGAGCGTCACGATAGGTTGTTTTACCATAACGATCGGTCGTGGACGAACCTTGCTTGCGGCCTTGCTCATCACGGTAAGTCGTTTTTCCGTAGCGATCCGTTTCCATCGTACCTTGCTTTCGGCCCAAGGAATCACGGAATGTAGTCTTACCATAACGATCAGTCTCTGCAGTTCCCTGTTTACGTCCCAACGAATCGCGGTAGGTGGTTTTACCATACCGATCCACTTCGGCCGTTCCTTGCTTGCGGCCAAGAGAATCGCGGTAAGTCGTCTTCGCCTCAACAGCAAAAACGCTCCCCACGCAAACGAATCCAACAACAATTGCTTTGATAATCTTGTTCATAATTTATTCCTTTCTATTTACTATTCACTTACTATAGGCGCATCTTACACGAAAATCTGACAATCTTACATCAGTCGTTGATATTCTAGCGTTATGGTAAAAAGCTTCAGATGCCTTCAAAACGCGACTTTCATTATAGCTCCGCACGAAAAGCCCTATATCAGTCCTCCTTCCCCTTACTCCGCTCGTCTAGTTTCTTACCCCACCCGTCTATTTTCTTATTCGTATTTTCATACCACGCATCCAATCGTCTCTCATAATCTTTCATACGCACCGCCCACCTTTTGTACCAATCATCATTTTTCTTTTGCATCCGCTCAGCAAATTCAGAAACACGCAAACACCAATTACCTAACTTCTTGCAACCCTTCTTGAATATTCTTTTCATATTTTCAGTTCCTTTCTATCTTTCCATCTTTTTAATTCTGTTCTTTGATATGTCTTTGGTTTGTCTTGTTCCACCGACAACAAAATGTTTAGATTGTGCCAGTTGCCGATCTAGAACTTCAGCAACCTTCTCTATCTCAGCCCGCTTTGTTTGAATCACTTCTCTCCTGCCTGCTTCTTTGTCTTTAAAACTCCGTTCTGCCATATACAATTCCACTGGCTCAAAAGCCTCATCTTGAGGCGGAAGATATGGATCCATTCCTGCAATGGTAGCAACGATATACCGATCAAGCTCGCGATCCGACTTTACGAAAGAACGAAGCGCATCACCACTCTTTACGATAACATCAAAAGATTTTAGAGGTGTCGGATTCCGATATGTATAAGCAGAAATACGCCCCGACGGTGAAATAGTCATTCCTGTACCATACGCACCACCTTTTTCGCGAATCTCTTTATATAAATACTCCAACGAAATTATCTTTGCCGCAACAGCCATAGAACCATTATACACGCATCCATCTGGCAATGTAGAGATTGTTCCTGAATAACCCGTATCACCATCAATCTCAATTGCTTCAATATCGGCATCAGCAAATGAAATTTCACTACTACTTTTCGCTCGAGTATTGAGTGAATTAAACATTGTCTTCAATGCACTCGCCGCCTCGGTCGACATATTATCTGTATATGATATAACTATGTTACCGCCAGCAAAAATCCTTCGTGCAAGCTCATCAAGTTCTTTTGCAACATCAGTTGTAATCTCCGTCTTCTGAAGCCACTTCAATTGCTCAAGGCCGTGAAGCACATCATCAGAAGCCCATCTCCGCGAAATTTGCCGCGAAGCTACAGACTTAGATATA
>JAGBSP010000002.1 GCA_017631855.1 Clostridia bacterium
ATTTTCTGCGCTCCCTACGTAACCATTTCCGCTGCAATGAAGGCAGCAGAGGGCTCGAACATTAAGATCGGCGCCGAGAACGTTCACTACGAAGAGAAGGGTGCGTTCACGGGTGAGGTTTCCGCAAAGATGCTCAAGGCAATCGGCGTGGAATACGTTATCATCGGTCACAGCGAGAGAAGACAGTACTTCGGCGAGACCGACGAAACCGTAAACCTCCGCACCAAGGCTGCGCTTGCCGCAGGTATGAAGGTCATCCTTTGCCTCGGTGAGGTGAAGGAGCAGAGACTTTCCGGCATTACCAACGAGGTTGTTGCAATGCAGACCAAGCTTGACCTTGCCGGTGTTGACGCAGAGGCACTCAAGAACGTCATTATCGCGTACGAGCCCGTTTGGGCAATCGGTACGGGTCTGACGGCAACCCCCGAGCAGGCTGAGGAAACCTGCGGAGCGATCCGTGCGGTTCTTGCCGAGATGTACGGTGCTGACGTTGCAGAGACGGTGACCATTCAGTACGGTGGATCGATGAACGACGCAAACGCAGCAGAGCTTCTCGCAAAGCCCAACGTTGACGGCGGTCTGATCGGCGGCGCTTCGCTCGTAGCAACGAAGTTTACCGCAATTGTTGACGCTGCTCAGTAAGGACGCGCCTACTTTTCTTTCGGGAAAGAAAAGTAGCAAAAGAAAGCAACACAAATAAAAAGGAAGGGACTGGTTTACAGTCCCTTCCTTTTGTACATCATTCGGTTTTGGATGCGATTTTTTATTTGATGCGGAATCTTTTTCTCAAGCGGAAGAGGTAGAGCGTGATGAGCCTTGTCAGCGCGACGTCGTAGATGGGGAAGACGATCTCGGCAATGAGCGCGAGAAGCACGTACATGGTCCACGGCGTTGTTGTTCCCGGTGCCATAAATACGAAATGGTACAAAAGAAGCATGATGGCAAGCGCGACTTGGAAGATGGCTTCTTTGATTACCCAAGCAACCGATTTGCGGTGCTTTTCTATTTTTTCCTTGAGAATGGGGTAGTAGCCGAAAAAGAGCAGATACATTGCGGCAGGTGCCTTTTGCGGCAAGAGAAGCGAGAGGATGCCCGTGACGAGAAAGACAAGCCACGGAGCCGAGCCGCCGTATTCAATGACGGCAAAGACACAGAACAGAGAAGCAATGACCGCCATCGAAATATCCATCACCGAAACCACCGAGCCGATGCCGAGAATTACGACGCCGAGCGCCGAAAGCATGGCGCAGACGGCAAGTCGTTTGGTACGCATGGAATTCGTTTCGTTTCTATTTTTTTGTGTCATTGGAGTTGTCCTCGTATTGGTGTTTAGCAGCAGGAGATTAAATCACCGCCACAGCACTCACAGCAACAGTCAGCGCAAAGCAGACCCGAGCAGATGTCACAGCTCGAGCAACCGCCGCCCGAGCGTCCCGTGTTGTAGCCGCCGCCGTAGCCGTTGGCTCTTCTACGGAGCTGCTCCTGCGCGTTGCGGTATTCCTGATTATAGGGATCCATCGAGCAGGCAATATCGAAATATCTTTGCGCGTCCACGTAATTATTGATGCGGACGCAAACGCAACCCATCAAGAAATTCCATTCTGCGTTTCTCTCATCGATCGGAACGTTATTGAGCAGCGTTTCTGCCTGTGCGATGCTACCCGTGTTGATACAGCGACGAATTTCGTTATAACGGGGATTGTTCGACGAGGACTTGTTGCCGGCATAGCTTTGGTTGTATCCGCCTTGATAGCCACCGTTTTTAGCACCGCCATTTTCTCTTTGCTTTTGAATTTCCTCGTACGCCGCGTTGATTTCCTTCATCTTGTCGCTGGCAAGATCGGCAAGGTCGCTGTCGCGGTATTTGTCGGGGTGATATTTACGGGCAAGGGCGCGGTACGCCTTTTTAATTTCATCATCGGAAGCGTCGGGGGAGACGCCAAGCACCTTATATGGATCGTTCATTGTTTATTTTCCGTCCTTTCTTTCGATTGCTTGCTTTTCTTTTTGATATTGTCCTCGGTATAGATCTGCCGAATGCGATCGGGTAGACCGAGGTAGAGAATATTGGAAACGATTTCTTCGATCGCTTCATTGTCAAACGTTAAAAGATCTGCGGCGGCTTCGGCTTCGTAAAGCTCGTTTTTGAGCGCAAGACCGATGCTTTCGTAGTCCTCTTGGGTAGGAAGCTTGCCGTCGTAGAGTTTCAAAAAGGGATTATAGCGTC
Organism: Clostridia bacterium; assembly: GCA_017631855.1. GTDB lineage: Bacteria > Bacillota > Clostridia > Oscillospirales > CAG-272 > HGM12713. The sequence continues at coordinate 2,228 of JAGBSP010000002.1, forward strand.
CTTTTTTTGCATCCTCTTGCCAGTCATCGAGTGCGTCGGCAATATAGATCCATTTTCCGATGGCGTGACCGAGCGAGGAAGCAATGCGCGCGTCGATTCCGTCAAGTCCGTGGGAGATGATCAAAGAGAGTAGCTTGCCAAAGACCTCGGCAGGAGCGTCGACGCTTTTTTCATTCGATTGCTCCACCGTGGAAAGCTCAGTAAGTAATTCGGCAATCCTTGTGTCAAGCTCCGAGAGTCCCGCACGAAGCGCCTTTTTTCTCGCGTGCGCCATCATAGGGCGAACGAGAAGGGCGCGAAGCTTTTTGAGACCTTTTTCATCGGCGAGATCGTCCATGACCTTGTGATAATTGAGGAGTGCCGCTGCGCCTGCACAGTAGGCAAGCGAATCGTTCGGCTTCATCATATTTCGTTTTTTGAGTGGATGGGCGATACAGCGCTTTTGTTCAAATTCCACGGGTGTGCGGTTAAATGCGATACGAAGCAGAGCGAGAAAGGCAAAGTCGTAGCTTAGCGCAAAGCGCGAGCACTGTCCCGTGCATTTGCCCATCGAGCGGCAAAGTCCGCAATACGTGCCGCGATAAAACTCGTATTCCTTGACCTTCAGCTCTGTGTGCTTGACTCTGACGTATCCGAACAAGGCGCACCTCCGAAAGAATTTACTAACACTTCATATTATAATATCGCATTTTGGTAAAAAATACAATAGACGATTTGTAAATTTTTTGCGATTGGTAATATAATGGAAAAAAGAGTGATTTGGGAAAACCCAAATCACTCTTTTTTCTGCAAAAACAGTTGTGCTTCAAGACAGACGGTGCCGTCCTCGTCGATGGTACGGAAAAATCGAGAGTCGTTTTGCTTGCCGCTGAGCACCGTGATCCTGTGTCCGTACGCCGCCTCGTGCAGATAGGAGAGCGAAAAGCCACGGAGAAGTTCCGTTTCGTCGAGCGGAAGGAAATCACAGAGCATATCGGCGTAGCGCGTGTTGTTCATATGCATATTGTAATCAATGTCGGAATAAACGATCCGTCGAGTGCCAAGCTCTTCTAAACAAAGATCGTTTGGAATTTTCAGACGTGGGGGCATGGAAAGCTCGAGTGCAGGTTCGTCCTCGAAAACGTATCCCGTTTCTTCCATTTTGTGGAACTGACGGTCTTCTACGCCAACGAGTGCCCAAAGCGTGTCTGCTTTTGCCACAACCTCTTCTTTGACGCGAACGAGAAAGCTTCGGTTAAAGCCAAAGCTTCGGCTGGGATTGGTCCAGGTTTCGACCGTAATCTCTTCGTTTGCTGAAGGACGACGGGCGATCTCGACACGCGTTTTGCTGAGGATAAAGCCAAGCTTTTTTTGGTCGCGAAGCTTGTCAAGACTCATTCCGCTCGTTGCAATATGACGGTTCGAGGTTTCCTGCATCAGCGCGAGCAATTGTGTGGGTCGGATTTTGAGGGTGGCGTCGGTATCGTGCCATCGAATTTGGTATTGTTCCGAATATTTCATAAAATCTTCCTTTGATCTTTTTTTTCATTGTATCAAATAATTGTGAAGATTTCAAGAAAAATTCTCGATTTTTTTGAAAATTCAGGTAATTTCGGGGGGGCGGTCGTCGATTGCCGTAGAAGCGGTAGCCGCGCCTTGCGCGCTACGTCCGATTGCCTCAGCGCGATCTCCAAGACCGAAGCTGACGGCAATGGCGGCGTTGACGGCGCTCATCATATTTTCGTCAAGATGCCCCATTTTTTCCTTGAGTCTGCGCTTATCGAGCGTACGAATCTGTTCTAAGAGAACGATCGAGTCCTTGGCAAGGCCGACCTTGTCCGCATAAATATCGATATGGGTGGGGAGCTTGGTCTTGCTCATACGCGAGGTAATAGCTGCGGCAATGACGGTGGGACTGTATCGGTTGCCGACGTCGTTCTGAATAATGAGCACGGGGCGAAGTCCGCCCTGCTCTGAGCCGACGACGGGGCTGAGGTCGGCGTAATAAATATCTCCTCGTTTGACACTCATCATATTTCACACTCCAAGTTTTGTTTTTCCTTACAAGGTTATTTTTCCCGTGCTCGGAAGAATTTAAACATAGGGAAATGGATTTCTTCTCGTTTCTGAAGGGAAGAAAATTTCTTTCCCATAACAGTATATGGTGTGCAAATGAAGACGTGAAAAAAGAAGCGACGAACAGTCGCTTCTTTGGAAAATCAATAGATATATCGGTCAGTGTCCTTGGGGAGGCGGAGCGTCCAGGATTGAAGCTGTTGGCGCTTCGAGAGCTGGCGATCCTCCAAGCTCTTGCAATGGATCCACGTGCCGCGGTAGGTGTAGCCAAGACCTGGGATCTTTTCGATCTCGATCTGCCAGTGTGCGGGCTCGACGGTGACACTTTCCTTTCCGGAAAGGATTTCAAGCGCGGCGCGAAGCCAATCGGCAGGACCGAGCTTCTTGTCGTCCACGTAAATAAAGTCGGGTAGGAAATGTCCCGTAGGGATCCATTTGGTCGACTCTCTCATCTCGTCTGCCGTAACGGTGACGGGCTCGGTGATCGCGTACGGTTCTTCGAGGAAGCCGTAAACGAATCCGCACTCGTGTTGCGTCTTGCCACGGAGAAAATCGCGGCAGGCGAGGAAAATATCCGAAAGACAGAAGGAGTCGGGCGTGGTGACGGGGAAGAGCTCTTCGTCCAGCTGTGCCTTGATCGCGGAAAGATCGCTCTTCTTGAGCGTTCGCTCTGTCGCGTAGCGCTCACCAAGCTCACGGTAGGTTGTGAGATGGAATCTCGGATCGTTCTGAATCATCGTTACGAGCTTTTTGAAATTCGCAAAGAAGGTGTCGATCTCCTCGTCGGTATGACGGGGGCTGAGCGTCCATTCTTCCTTCGGCGTGTTTTTGCCGTTGAAATTGATCGCGTCCCAATACTGCTTGAAGTACGAGCGGTTGGGGTGATGATAGAGGATGGCAATCTCGCGCTCGGAAAGCTCGTCAAGGATCTCGCGCAGACGAGCCTCGTCGGCGGTAAAGAGCGTTTTCTCGAGCGAAATATTATATTGCAGGGAATAGACGTTGCAGAAGGAAAGCGGACGTCCCTTGACGCTATCATATACGACGCCGCCCGAATAGACGGGAATTCCCATTTTTGCGTAACCGTAGTGTCCCAGATACGAGGCATTGTTTCCGGGAGGAACCGCGGCAGGAAAGTCGGTCACACCAAAGGTTTCTCGGAGCGTATCGAGGCATTCGCTCTCATCGGCAAGAAAGAGTGAAAGCGCGCCGTGAAAATCCGAAAGGTCGGTATATTCGTTGACGTCGGGGTGGAAGGTGTGGCGGTTGGTATGTACGTCAATCTCGTGCTTCTTCATCGCGTCGATGACGTCCTCGCGTCCCCATTCCTTGAGTGCTTTTGCGAGTACGCCGACCGTGTTGTAGCAACCGACAACGCCTGCGTTGGTCAAAAGCTCGGCACTGCGGAGAATGCCGTTCGCGCCTTCTTCGTGTACGGGATCCTCGGTATCAAAACTAAAGATGATTTCGGTCATAATTGGTTCTCCTTTCGGGGCGTTTGGAAGAAAAATCCCCCTGCTTCATTTGAGTGCATTATAACACGAAGCAGAGGGAAAGTCAATGGATTTATTGATGTTTAATATGGATTTTTGAAAACTTTAATCGTTACATCCGATCTCTTTGCGAACGAACTTCAAGGATACGACGGCATCCTTCAGGGTTGCCTGCTCAATCTTCTCGCCCGCGGTAGCCTTAGCGCAGAAATAGGAGAGCTCGTTGTAGTATCCGCCGAGATCGGAAATGTTTCCGCCTGCCGCGCCGACACCGAGGTCTGCCTTTTCAATGACGATCTCGTGTGCTCCGTCGGCATCGTAGCGCATAAACTTACCGCCTGCGTTTTCGATGGTTGCGTTCTCAAATACCACGCGGAAGCTTGCCTCAAAGGGGTGCGATTCGGGTAGTCCCCACGTACCCTCGACTGTGACGACGAAATCATCGTATTGCATCAGCGTGTTGACGTAAGAATTCTTCTCGCCAAGCGTGTTTCTGACCGAGAAATATTCCTTCGGCTCACCGAAGAGAGAGAGGGTGTAGTCAACGTCGTGGATATGGAGATCCTGCGCCGCGCCGCCCGAACGGGTAGCGTCGAGGAGCCAATCTTCAAAACCCCACGTTGGGATCGGGCTGATACGGCGGAAGTTTGCGTTGACAACTTTGCCGTACTTGCCGCTCTTTACGATGTCACGCAGCGCAACGTACTCGTCCCAAAAGCGAATGACCTGACCGATTTGCACCTCGGCGCCCGTCTTGGTTGCCTTTTCTATGAGAGCATCACCTTCGGCAACCGTCAGAGCAACGGGCTTTTCGATAAAGAGATACTTGACCTTGTCCATCGCAAGCAGGGCGTGCTCTGCGTGGAGATAGGTGGGCAGACAAATGTCGATGATGTCGACCTTAGCGTTTTCAATCAGTTCTTTGCCCGTCGCGTAAATGACGGCGTTCGTTCCGTTTGCCAACTCTTCAGCTTTTTCGCGGCGAACGTCCGCGACGGCGACGAGCTCGGCGCCTTCAATATTTTTGTAGCAGCTTGCGTGCATTGCACCCATAAAGCCGCATCCGATCAAACCAATTTTCAGCATAATTTATTTTCTCCCCAAAATCTTGTCCATCGAGTAGGACGTGTTGTAAATGATGGCTTCGGTATAATATTTGTAGTTCGGGATCATCTCGGCACTCACCCAATCGTCGTAGCCGACCGATGCGAGTGCCTCAGTGACAGCGGGATAGTTGACGTCACCTGCCAAAAGATCGACGAAGCCGCAAAGTCCGCCCGCTTCACGGCGGTAGTCCTTGAAGTGTACCTTTTTGATGCGTTTTCCGAGAATTTGAATCCAATGCTCGGGATAGCCGTTTGCCACGGTGTTTCCGATGTCGAGATAGCTTCCAACGAAGGGAGAGTCGATCTTATCGATAAAATCGCGCATCTCCATCGGGGAGAGCAGGAATTTGTTCCAAACGTTCTCAAGAGCGATATGTACCTCGTACGCCTCAGCGTCCGCCTTGAGCTCGAGGAATGCTTCGAGCGAGCGATTGTATGCCGTTTCGTAGTTTACGACGCGGTTCGGGTCGATGAAGTCGGCGCACACGCAACCGGGAATTACGAGGGTCGAATTGCAGCCGAGCGTCTTTGCGGCAAAGAGCTGACGCTTGATGATGTCTTTTGCCTTGGCACGGACGGCAGGATCTTCGTCGGTGACGGGATAGTTAAAGCCAAGCGCGCAGGCAAGGCTGTAGGTTTCAAGACCGAGATCCTCGGCGGTACGCTTGATGGCAAGCAGCTCGCGCTCACTGGTTTTGGGGGTAATCTCGCCCACCTCGTCGAGGGCAAGCTCCACACCGTCAAAGCCTGCGTCGGTGGCAAGCTTCAGGTTATCCGCAAGGCTTTGTGCGGGGAAAGACCAGATACTAATTCCTTTTTTCATTTTTTCAAATCTCCTTGACATTTGATTTGTTTTGTGCTATCATCAGTATATCGCAAGCGTCTGTTTTTGAACAGATATTTTTTTGCTCAATACTTATATTTTTGTACACATTTCTGAAGTGAGAGGACAAAGATGAAAGCTTCCTACGTAAAAACAAAGCTCAATAGCGTCATCAGTATTCCGAAGATTGTGACGATCCACTACAACGAATTCGACGAGGGATTCGTGTTTGAGGGAGAGTCGCACGATTTCTGGGAGATGGTGTACGTGGATCGCGGACAGGTGGAGATCTGCGCCGATGCGGAAAAGAGTATTCTTTCGCAGGGTGAGGTTATTTTTCACCGTCCCAACGAATTTCACTCTATTCGAGCGCACGAGTCTTCGCCCAACTTTTTTGTGATTTCTTTTGTTTGTCACTCTCCCGCAATGTCGTATTTTGAAAAGAAGAAGATTCGACTCGGAAAGGACCTTAAGCCTTTTATTTCGGGGATTTTGAGAGAAGCCGATCGGGCATACGTGATCCTTCCCAACAGGACCGATCTTCTAGAGCTCGAGCGTAGAGCAGACGCGCCCGTGGGAAGTGATCAGATGATCAAGACTTATCTCGAACAGCTTCTGATTCTGATGGTCCGTGCGGAGGAGCATCGCGAGCCGATGATTTTTCCCTCCAAGGAGAGCCTGCAAAATCATCTTGCGGTGGAAATCAAGCAGTATATCGAGGACCGTTTGGAGAGCAACGTTCGGATTTCGGAGATTTGCGCGCACCTTGGATACAGCAAGACTTATCTTAGCCGTGTGTTTCACGAAATGAGTGGAGAGACGATGGCAAATTATATTACCATTCGAAAGATTGACCGCGCCAAGACGCTCGTGCGTGAGCAGAAAATGAATTTCAGCGAAATTTCGGAGCGCCTCGGCTTTAACAATCCGCAGTATTTTTCGCGTGTATTTAGGCGCGTGACGGGAATGAGTCCGTCGGAATTTCGGCAGAGCCTTGAACGGTAACAAAATGCCCCACACCGTAGGTGTGGGGCATGATTTATTTTGCTGTAGTGTTCTTTGCGCGTTCAAAGAGATAATAGGCGGCTACGCTTTTGTCGGCTTCCTCTTCGATGATTTTTGGAGTACAGTAAGTAAAGGGATATTCGATGCGGACCTTTGCGGCACGCTCGGGGGTTTTGAAGTTCTCTTCGGAATATCCGGGGTCGAGAATACAGAATTCTTCTCCGTCATAGGAAATCAACGTGATGTAATGACCAATATGGGTAAAAAGTCCCATTTGACCGTCGCGATCACCGCGCACCAGAGCGATTACCTCGCCACCGCGCTTCAGGCATTTGATCGCCTCGGAAAGGGAATTGGTCTTTTTATAATTGAGGTGATATTTTTCAGCCAGATACGGTGCCATCACTCTCAATCGTGAACCGTGAACTCGGTTGGCACCCGTTTTTCCTGCAATTCGTACGGCGTCGTGAATCGTAAAACGCTTTGCTGTCAGATGATTGATGACCATTGTTACGCAACAAAGTCCACACCCCGCCGTTTTTACGTTTTGTTTTTCGGGAGCAACACCACCGGCGTCAAGATTGTGCTCGTAGTGGATATGTTCGTAGTTGTTTTGGTTGATATATAACATGATGATATTCTCCTTTTTTGTAAACGAAGGATGATTTAATTATACCTTTTCTATATTGATTTGTCAAGGGGGATAGCCGAAATGGGGCAGCAAAAAAGCACATACCCGATTGGGTATGTGGCAGAATGATAGTGGGATATGACCCACCGGAGACTATGTTTCGCTTCGCTCAACGGCAAGTTTGCTTCGCAAACTTGCGAACAAGCGCTACTTCGTAGCGCGTTCAAGTCTGCCGAAATGGGGTAGCAAAAAAGCCATACACCGAATGGGGATGTAAGTTTGATATAGAAGACCCACCGGAGACTATGTTTCGCTTCGCTCAACGGCAAGTTTGCGATGCAAACTTGCGAACAAGCGCTACTTCGTAGCGCGTTCAAGTCTGCCGAAATGAGTCAGCAAAAAAGCCATACACCGAATGGTGTATGGCTTTTTTGGTGACCCACCGGAGACTCGAACTCCGGACCCCTTGATTAAAAGTCAAGTGCTCTACCGTCTGAGCTAG